>SUXW01000028.1 GCA_015060765.1 Bacteroides sp. | reverse complement strand
ACCAAAGCGGTTATTCTGTATTCACTTCAATAAATCTTTCTAAAAGCACTTCCTTGTATGCCCGATTCGACGACTTATATTCTAAAGACGATTGGAACCTTTCAAAAGATGAGTCAGCCGCAATTCTTGGTGCTCAATTCAAACTTGGGAAGTATGTGAAGATAGCCCCTACTTTTAGAATGACTATGCCAAAGGCAGACGAAGCAAAGAACGGATATTACGCTTATGTAAATTGCTACTTCGGGTTCTAAACGAAATATAAACATCTAATAATAAACAATCTATGAAAAAGATTATTCAGTCAGTTATGACATTGGTCATTGCCTTCGCATGGAGCATACGGCATTGAACTATAACGGATTCAATTGGGTGGTAGATGATTTGGAAGACGAACAAGGACGATTGGAAGCCACCGGCGAGAAGAAGAACGATTATACCAACTGGTTGCCGAGCATCCTGATGAAATATAATGCCACCGACAATCTGAAGTTCCGTGCTTCGTTTACCAAGACTTTATCGCGTCCCAAGTATTCGGCACTTGTGCCTTGCATCCATTACAACATTGCCGAGATTGATGCTTCTGTTATTGATCGGGTAAATGAGTTGATAATTAAAGACTTGTAAATAGATACCGTTATACAAAAACATCCGTCTCTCTGTAAGAAACGGACGTTTTGTGTAATATGATGAAAATCAACGATGTATCAATTCCTATATATATTTTTGCTTAACAAAAAATATTTTTAGAGTACGATTTGTGAAAAAACTTATATTCCAATGAATTACAATTCAGTATTTTTGTTTACCTTTGTTTCGAACATCCGTTTCTTACAGAGAAAGGATGATTCTATCAGTTGCTCCATGCTGTTGACTCCCAGCTGGACTGTGACAAACAATTCGCAAGCAAGTATTACATCTATATTGGCGACCTTGAATCACGAGTTGCAAAATTGATGTTTGAGTGAGCATTTCCAAAAGGAAGAGAGCAATAACAAAATATATAAGAATATGAAAATGTTAGAGACACCAAGAACATTCTGGAACATATCGTTCAATACATTTTTTGTATGGTTTTGCTTTGTACAGTTATTCGGTATCGTTGTTTGGTACCTGGGCGATGTGTCGAAACTTGAAATAGGTGAAACAATGGCAGGATGCATTCGTATCGTCAAGTTCAGTCTGCATCTGTTCGGATTCGTGCTGCTATGCGGAGTAGCACTGAAGCTTTTTAGGATGTCAGTGAACATGAAGGACACATTGTCTGCCCTGTTAATTATGTTCTCGTTTCTGTTGGTGATGCTGATATTTGCCGATAGAATGACCGGATGTTTCACGTCCGTTTATATAAACGGGGTTGCTCGACAAATGGATGTGATTCAAAGCTGGTCGATTTCTATTTGTGGGATGCTCTCGATCCTGCTCGCCTTTCGTCTCTTTCCCGATATGCGCCGGAACTCGAAATGGACTCTTTCCCTCATTATATGCATCGTGTCGGCATTCGTACTGAGCGTAATTCCACTGGCAGCACCCGCAGAGGCTTTAATCGTATTTCCCCTCGGCTGGCTGATTTGCCAATCAAGGAAACTGCTTGCCGACTCTGCGACAACCGAATGAATCTTCAAACCTTGAGACTTATGAAAACGAACATTTACTACAGGCTCGGAATCATTGCGATGTGCATCATGACGATATATGAGATAGTTGTCTCTGCAATCTTCATGGAAATCTTGGACGACCCGGAAATATACGGGGATAACAGATGGTTACTGTTGTATTATCCTATATCGGTATTGACCATTGCTTCCATTGCGGGGCTTGTCCTGTATATCAGGAAAAAAGTGCTGGGATGGATTCTTTGTTGTGGATATTCCGCTTTTATGTTTGTCGGGACATTCATAGCCTATTACGCATTTCAACAGATTGGGATATACTTGGGGGAAAGCACGAGCGACTTGTTGACACCTGCCATCATACAGGGGACGTTGTATGCGGCTGCTGTCTGGCTGTTTTTTACCCGTCAGATACGCTTCTCATTTTTCGATTCCGAGCAGGCCAAGTTGTCGGATGCAATTCCCGTAGTCATTGTGGCTGCCCTCGCCATAGGCATTCTCGTCTTTATGCCTATTCTGGTGAAATTAGTGAAAACCCACCATGTGGTTATTCTTTTCGTCACAATGTTACTTGCCTTAAGATGGGCTATAAACCAGAGCAAATAGTATTCAAACCCCTTAATACACATGACGTATGGAAATTGACAGAAAGAAACTTGAAGAAAGCTATGCTTATAGAAAAGAACTTCCCGACACCATAAAATACAAGAGGGGAAACATTTTCCTGATTATCCTCGGTTACGTTTTCGCCGTGATTGCGGGCGTGAACGGAGTGGAAGGCGTTCACGACATACTCTATAGTCTGATGGGGTACCTCGGCATGGGATTGATTAACCGCATTGTTGCCGCCGTCCAAGTCCTGTTCATCTACGGGATTTACCGCTGGAGCTTCAACTATATGCTGAGCAAGGAATATACCTCGGACGAAGCGGGTGTCGGTGTCTATGAGCATCTGAAATACGACAGTTTTACGCGTGTAAACGGATTGCTGATGCTAACTGTGTTCATTGTTGTCGCCATCTGCCGCGGCTGTATGTTGCAGTGGTGACATGAATTGAAGAGTAATAACTGTAAAATACAAAATGCTATGAAACTGGATTTACCGATAATAGGCAAAATAGAGATACCGAGATATTTGGAATTTCCCATAATGTTTCTGGCTCCTATATGGGCACCTGTCGTGGCTGCTTTCTTTTTATTGTTGATTATCTTATATTTATTTAGATATTTATTTAGAGATTTATTTAGAACTGTTTTACTTTTGTTGCTCCCGCTTATATGCATAGCTCTGATATCTGGTTTAGCGATGGCTCCATGGGCATTGATTGGCTATTTCTTTTTAGACACCCTTCCGACATGGTATATCGCGGTATCGGTAATTATTTCGGGGGTATTAGGGCTATTCGGAGGTATAGAATTGAGTTCCAGTATTATGGATACTGACCTTTTCAAGGAGATACAACCCAAAGACGAAGATATTGACAAAGGCGTATGGGAGGATTTTATGAACAGATAAACTACTGAAAATATATAACATATGAGAGCATTTTTATCCATCTTGATTTTGTCGTTTTTTTTCTCTGTCGATGTCGCCGCACAGAACCCGACAAGAAAAGTGTTATACACTTTCGCTCCAAATGAAATAATGGGGACAGGCGAACATATAATCAAATGCAGACTCGACGGATACCGGTTCGCGCTTTTGACAACGGATACCTTGACGCAAAAGAGCACGCTGATATTCAACGGCAAACGCATCGCATTGAACAACAGGCGCTATGATATATATAATGAAGTGGGTTATCTTGATGTGGATAAACCGGACGGATACGGCTTCATATATAATAATGAAAAAGGGTATTATGTCAACCGTGGCGGCAAGATCGAGGGCCCTTACGAATATGCGCAATGGAGATATGAAGTACAACGTAGCGGGGGGCTATTGACCTATTCCTATGTACTCGCAGACAGAGTTTACGATAATGTCGACGGCAAAGTAAGAAAATCGCAAGGAATCTTTGATTTGGCCTACCAAAAAGACGGTTATCACTATATTGCAGTAAACGGGCGGTTGGAACCTTATGATTTGCCCGGAAACTTATATGTCAGCGGAGACAATTATGCCTACATCGGATATAAAAACGTGTCGGATTATGTCAAGGTGAATTATCTTTGGATCAACGGCTTGTCCGTCGACTATCAACGCCACATCTCCGGTTTCGCACTGAATGCCAAAGGAGATTATGTGTACAGCTATTGTGATCCCGAGGCTGAGAAGAATGGTGATGTCATGCATCGTGTCCATGTCGTAAAGAACGGAACGCGTATTGACAAGGAGGGGTATTACTTTATAATTAACAATATTTATTTGACGGAGAGTGGCGAAGTGGCGTATGAGGCGGATGACAAAAAACTGCATTTGCCGGAAATGACCGAAGATGCAGAGTTCGACCATATCGGTGGATTCACCTACTATGACGGCGAACACTATGCTTTCTACTACAAAAAAGACGGCAAATACTATGTCCGGATCAAAAATCAAGCGGACAAAGGCCCATATGATTGCGTTCGTGAACTTCAATTTGGCTCAAATGGAGCGTTCATATACTGCTATGAGTACAACAATATGTACTATGTCAAAACGGACAAGACTGAATACGGTCCGTTTGCCGGCGTATATAATTGTGAAATGACCTCTGGCGACGACTATTCGTTTCTGTGCGATAAAGGCAGCAAGCGGTATCATTGCCTGAAAGGAGTCATGACAGAAGACAAGGGTGATCCCTATAACGGTTTAAGCATGGATACTGACGAACATAGTTTCTATTCGAAGTATGATTACGATTATGTGGTGATTGACGGACAGCGGATGGGCAACTCCGCGGCATTCGATTGCCGTTACGATGCGGATAAAAATACGTTCGTATGGTACTGCATCGAGGGCAGGGAACTGGCTATTTACGAATATGCGCTGGATTAGGTGTATATTCGGATTCCTGCTTCTCTTCCAGCCTGCATATTGCATCGCACAAGGACAAGGATATTCCGATATATATGCGTCAGAGTGCAGGGAAGCTCTTTCGTTCTGGACGGCACACAAAACCGAATTTGAAATTGCGTCAGAGAGCTCTGGTGTCCCTGCTGGCTTTTTGTTCGCAATCGTGGCACCTGAAATATCGCAGTACGGAAACCTGACCGACAAGGTACAGACCTACGCACTCAAAACGTTGTATGTGCAGATGGGTAAAGGTTATGCAGATTTTTCGATCGGGCGGTTCCAGATGAAACCATCATTCGTCGAGCAGTTGGAACAATATATTCAGGATGCGGATACATTGCTCGCATCGTTCCCCGAAGTACGAATGACGGACAAGGAGGGTCGAAGTGCGCGTATCGAGCTGGTCAGAAGGCTGGAACAACAGGATTGGCAAATGAAGTACCTGGCATTGTTCTGCCGGGTTGTGCAACATCGGTTCCGCAGAATGAAGTTCGAGTCGGAGCAGGAGAAGCTGCGATTCTATGCCAATGCTTATAATGCCGGTTTCATGCTTGACGGCGAGCGGCTACGACGATATAAGGGAGCTTACTTTCCGCATCTGGCAAAGCAAAAGTTCCGATATGCCGATGTCTCGTTATGGTTCTATGAAAACATACCATCAGAGGATTCATTATAAAGCGATATTATGTCATACTTTTAAGCCTGTTTTTCTTTAATTGAAAGGCTTTGTCTTTTTTATGAGAGCCTGTTTGTATCAAAGCCTGCAATGTGCATTCGTTCTTCTTTGTCCCTATTTATAGAGCAAGGAGAACGGATGTCGTTTTACTTTCTCTCTGCGGATATTTCCCCTTTTTCACTATTCTTTCCTCCAATCCGACTAACCGTTTGTATACCGTTATCGCGCCGACAGTTCATTAAAAGAAATTTCACTGGATTGACCGCACACATACCAAAAGTTGTTACAGCAGAAAGCGGAGTAGGCTTACTCCCTCCAACCATAGGAAAATCCGCAATGCTTTTCTGTTTTTTCTTCTCGCTGCATGAAAATATAACCTTTTATTGTACCTTTGCACATACTTAAAAAACATTTGCGACAACATACAAATAAAATGTATCGCTGTCACCTGTTTGTTGCCTATTATTGCAAATCCAATCATAAAACAATCATTTACAGTATAATATCGATATACATTGGTTAGTAGGCCATCATCCTATCTATGCAGAGACATCGAAGGATGAAAGTGAACGTCTGGATATGCAGAACACTTTGGATAAGGTGCTTCGCAAGTATCCGAAAGTGGCGATGTATTTGTGCGGCCATATTCATAATTTCCAACACATCCGTGTGCCGGACAGTTCGATAGATTATGTGGTCAACTCATCAGCTTCACTCAGTCGTAAAGTCAAACCAATAAAAGGTACACTGTTTTGTAGTCCTGAACCTGGTTTTTCGGTCATAGCAGCGGATAAGCTACACATGATTGACAAGAAAGGGAATGTTTTATATTCCGTGAAACGAACCAAATAAATAAAAGACAGGAAACATTATTCCCATTAAGTTATAAATGGTAATATAGACTCTTGTGTGAAGTCACTTCATGCAAGAGTTTTCATTTAATAAGAACTTATCTGTTATGAAATGCTTTTGAAACAATTTATCTATTCTTTTGCAATGTAATTCCAAAATAGTTAATAACAAATATGAAAAAGATTATTCAGTCAGTTATGACATTGGTCATTGCCTTTGCAATGGTATCGTGTGGTGGTAATTCTAACAAGGATGGTCGCGAAGCCCAAGAGCTGTCGGGAGCAGGTGCTACCTTCCCACTTCCTTTCTATAATGTAGTATTCGAACAGTTTGGACAAGTAAACGGCGACCAAGTTGCTTACGGTGGTATCGGTTCGGGCGGTGGCGTACGTAATCTGCGTGACAAGATTGTCGATTTTTCAGGTAGCGATGCATATCTTTCGGATAAGGAGATGGCAGAAATGCCTTCCGTTGTACATATTCCCACTTGTATGGGTGCTGTGGTTGTTGCTTATAACTTGGATGGTGTAGATGAGTTGAAACTAACCGGCGAACTGGTTGCCGACATTTTTGCGGGAGAAGTGAAAATGTGGAACGATGCTCGTTTGGCAGAGTTGAACCCGGGTGTGAAACTTCCCAATGAACCTATTATTCCTGTATATCGCTCAGACGGTTCGGGTACCACATTCGTATTCACCGATTACCTCACAAAAGTGAGTCCCATGTGGGCATCAAAATATGGTATAGGAAAATCTGTAAACTTCCCTTCGGGACAAGCTGCCAAGGGTAATCCAGGTGTAGCAGGCGTAATTAAGCAGACCAAGAATACAATTGGCTATGTGGGTTCTGAATATGCTTTTGCTCAAAAGATACCTTATGCAAGCATTCAGAATCAGCGAGGTGAGTTTGTATTACCCTCATCGGAAACTATTTCAGCTGCAGCATCAGGCGATATTCCCGCCGACACTCGCTGCTCCATAACAAATTCTGATGCAGCCGGTGCATATCCCATCTCAACTTTTACATGGATGATTATCTACAAGGAACAGAACTATTCCGATCGTACAAAAGAGCAGGCTATAGCAACACTCGACCTCTTGAAATATATTCTTTCGGATGAGGCGCAAGGTATTACATCGGAGGTGCATTATGCGCCACTTCCTGCAAAGGCCAAGGAATTGAGTATGACCAATTTGAAGACCGTTACTTATGACGGGGTTTCAATCATGCAATAATAAAATGCTATGAACGATAAAATTTATAAAATCCTATTGTTCGTAGCTGCATTGATAATGCCGATAGTGTGCGGGGGCGTAGTGTATGCCCTCGTCACTGACGCATACGAGGCTTTCGAACATTTTGGATTCTTCAAATTCCTAACCTCTTCGGAGTGGAGTTATACCGATGGGGCTGAGCAGTATGGTGCCTTGCCGTTCATTACAGGCACACTGATGACAACCTTATTGGCTCTTATATTTTGCATTCCGTTCTCCTTGCCCGTCGCATTGTTCGTTGGCGAGTATTTCAAAGGAACACGCATGGCTGCCATATTGAGTACTGTAACAGATTTGTTGGCGGGTATTCCCTCCATCATCTATGGCTTGTGGGGATTTTATACCTTGCGTCCACTCATAATGGCTCTCAATATCTCGCCACAGGGTTCAGGTATTCTTACGGCTTCGTTGGTGTTGGCGATTATGATTGTACCTTATGCTGCTTCGCTGAGTGCCGAGTTCATCAAAATGGTTCCCAATGATTTGAAGGAAGGTGCATACAGCTTGGGAGCTACTCGTGCTGAAGTAATTCGTAAAGTGGTATTCCCCGTGGCCGGTTCGGGTGTCTTCTCGTCTTATGTTTTGGCCATTGGTCGTGCACTGGGCGAGACAATGACCGTAACGATGCTTATCGGTAATACCAATAACATTCCTGATTCAATCACATCAACAGGAAACTCAATGGCATCCATTATCGCTAACCAGTTTGGAGAAGCTTCCGATTTGCGTTTCTCCTCATTGATTGCCATTGGTCTTGTGTTATTCTTTATTACGGCATTCATCAATATGATTGGTAAAATGATGATTAAACGCGCAAGAATATCTTAATTATGGCTACAATAAAAATAAAGAATCGTTTGGCAAAGGATAAAGCAATGCTTTGGATGGTATGTCTGTTTGCAGCGCTTACGGCTGTACCTCTATTTGCCATCTTGGGAGAAGTGCTACTGCGTGGTTACGACCAACTGTCGTGGTCTTTCTTTACCGAACCAACGCCTACAGCCTTCAAAGCAATGAAAGCTATTGAAGCCGGTGAACCTATTCCCGGTGGAATCGCAAATGGTATTATTGGTACCCTAATTATGCTTGGTATGGCTGCTGTTTTTGCTGTCCCAACAGGCATCTTGTGTGGCGCATTTTTGGCTGAAAATCCCAAAAGCCGTTTTGCCCAAGTGGTAAGTTATCTTACCGACTTGTTGCAAGGTACCCCCTCTGTCATTATCGGTATTGTAACCTATATCTGGATAGTGGTTCCAATGAAAGGTTATTCTGCCATTGCAGGAAGCGTAGCCCTATTTGTTATGATGCTTCCTTTGATTATCCGTTCAACGGAGGAAACGTTGAAGATCCTACCTGCATCACTCAAGGAGGCAGGTCTGGCACTGGGTGGCAATCGTGCCCGTGTGATGTTGAAAGTACAGCTTCCTGCGGCATTCGGAGGTATCTTTACGGGTGTATTGCTTGCCATATCACGAGTGATTGGCGAAACGGCACCGCTTATGTTTACCGCACTCGGTTGCTCATTCATCCGCTTTGCGATAGACAAGCCCATTTCGGCAGTACCTCTGCTTATTTGGGAGTTCTTCAACGATCCTAATCTTCAAGAACTGATTTGGGGTGCGTCACTCTTTCTCTTATTATTTGTATTAACATTGAATCTTACAGCTAAGTATCTTGCAAAGAAATGGAATCAGTAACACCTATACTTGAATTTAAGAAGACTTGCATATCTTATACCAAGCAGACGATGGCGGTAAAATATGTATCGGCAGCCATCGAACGGAACACCATCACCGCCATTATGGGGCCTTCGGGTTGTGGCAAATCTACATTATTACGTGCTGTGAATCTGATGCACAACCTCTATCCCAATATCCGTGTGGATGGCGAGATATTATTGAATGGTGAAAACATCCTCTCCATGGAGCCTATTGATGTACGCCGACGTGTGGGTATGGTCTTTCAGCGTCCTGCACCATTTCCTACCATGAGCATCTATGATAATGTGCTTTCAGGCTACGCTCTCAATGGCATCCGCTTGTCGAAAACCGAAAAAGATGAAACTGTTGAACGCTGTTTGAAGAGTGTTGCACTATGGGACGAGGTAAAGGATGTATTGAATAAGAAAGGTACTTTCCTCTCGGGTGGTCAGCAACAACGATTGTGTATTGCCCGTGCATTGGCAATGAAACCCGATGTGTTGCTGATGGACGAGCCTACATTTGCACTCGACCCTATTGCCACTGCCCACATCGAAGAATTGATGCAGGAACTTCATAAGGAAGTGACCATCCTCATCGTTACTCACAATATGGGACAGGCCATGCGTATATCATCGAAGTCGATGTTTATGTATTTGGGAGAATTGGTTGAGTATGGTGATACGGCTACTATGTTTTCCAATCCTTTGGACGAGCGTACCAAAGCTTATCTTATGGGTAAAATCGGGTAATAGTTTTTCTCGATTTTACTTGCATCTTACACTCGCCACTGAGTATCAATAAGATAGGGTGTGTAGGTAGAGTGTGTAGGTAAGCTACCTACACACTCTACCTACACAAAGGAAGCTGGATCATCGTTTTTTCAAGTAATAATAGCTTCCCTGGCGCCCTCTCTTATGAGGAATTTCCCACTTTTGCAGCATTCGTCCTAAGTAGGCTGTCTTGCCGATGGGTAACTTGTCTCTGGTCTTGCTTTGCAAATACTCGAATATTTCCATAGTCATCATCCATTGACCGTCATTCATTTCGGGTGAAGCGGCCTCAAAATGAAGCAGGAACAATTGTTCGAGCGGAGTGGATTGCTGGAACTCCTTGTTGCTTTCCTTCAACAGAGCCTCATCGGTCTCATCCAACCAATAGCGTTCGCCGTGGGTAATGGCATGTACAGCCTGTGCATAGAGCTGGGTATAGTCTATGGGAGCATTGGTGCGGATGGGAGCGGTCACTTCCACGCAAATAAAGCGTCTGCTGCCCGAAGGGTCGGTCAGCAGATCCTTGTGGTTACTGGTAGCAATAAACGAGGCATATCGGCGCATTTCCTTAAAACTGTTTCCGTAAGGTTTGCGAAGGGTGGCCATAGGCTTTTGCAACAGGTGCTTCAGGAATCCTTGCTGGTTGATGCTGATTTGATCGAATTCATCCAAATTAACAAGGAAGAAGCGGCTCAAATAGCGTTCGGCCTCCACTTTACTACTGAAGTTGAGGCTGTCCGTATAGCCAAACCTCAACTCAGGTGGAAGCAGGATACGGCAGAAGGTGGATTTCCGATAACCCTGTGGTCCGATAAGGATAGGTGTAGTGGCATTGCCGTGCTGCTTGTCCCTGCCCATCCAATGGGCTACCATGCTCAAGAACCAACGATAGAACAAGTCACGCCAATGCGGATGCTTACAAGGCACCAAATCGGCCAAGGGGCGGATGCGGTCTTTCCCATCCCATTTGCCCACATCGTACAAGTATTCTTCTATGGGATTATAGGTAGGCACATATTCAGAATTCAGATGGCGGTCGATGTCCCTGTCCCAAGCATGAATGCCTTCCTTCAAAGCCTGGATGGCAATGCTGTTGCGCACCCGCTTGTCCACCGTACCGAATTGAAAATGGATACTGTCTCGTTCGCGATACTCCAAATCATCGGTCATGGTGTTGTATCGGAATTCGTAGCGACGTTTCAGGAATTCTTCCAGACGAATGGCGGTGTCTTGTTCTTTGCTCATCGTTTGCCGTTCGCCAAACCCTTTCGCTTCGGCATAGACATTGCGGAAAGTGGTGCGGATGCCCACTTCGTCCTTGTGCTCGTAGTAATGGCGAAGGGTACGGATCACCGCCTCCTCTTCGGGAATGCCCGACTTGAAACATTCCATGGCCAACCGGGGGAGCAAAGGTTCGATGCCATCGCTTCTCTTCCAGTTCTCCATTTGGTCGAGCACTCGATGCAAGGTAGTTTGATACAATGTCTTTATGGTATGGTAAGAATCATATCCTGGTTCCATACGGTTCAGCGGATTTTCCTCTGTCAACCGATGTTCACGATAGCTTGTCCCTTTATCCAATCCGTCAGGCTGAACCATGCAGAAAGGTATTGCATCAGGATTATAATAAGGAGATTCATCCACCGTCATCCGGCAACATTGTTGCAAAGTGGGCTCCTTCAAAGTGATGGGGAAAGGAAATAGCGGTTGGTAGCATTTTACGGCCAGACGGTAAGCATGTGCATGGAAAAATGATGCCTGTTCTTCGGTGGTGGGGAGTGAACCGTCGGGCAAAGAAAAACGTATCCAAATCTTTATGCTCTTTCCACTTGCCCCACCGAAAGCCGCCATGGTTTGCGGGAGCAAAGCCGCCTGCGACTTGATATACTCCACTTCCGCCCATCCCGAAAGGCGGTTTACCTCTATCTGCACCAATCCGTTGTACTCCTTGAATTGGCGTCCGTTCCCTTCCGTACGCTGATAGGTTACGGCCGGATACACCCGGGGGATTCTGTCGATGTAGATGAAATGACCACGCGATCCTTCCAAATGAGGAAGGGCAAGTCTCAATTGGGAGATATAACCTTCCTTGTTCTCGTGCTTTACCTTTTCAATGAATGTCTCCATCGAGCAAAGGCTCCACTTGATTGTCGAATTTGTTTCTCTAATTAATGTAATTTTCATAATATTTATCTGTTTTATTAGAATATGAGTCTAAAAAGCATGTCGTTGGCTTACAAAGATAATAAATCAGAATGCAAAAGTCAAGCATATTGCAAAGATTTTTATACATGATAAAATACCTTGAAAGAAGCCCTTGAATTCTCTTTTTCAACGTATTTATACCTTTGTACGGCGGTGGTGTACAAAGGTACTACGATAACGTACTATTGTAGTACAGTGTAGTCTCATTATACTACGATGTAGTATAAATGAATCTTCCCATATAATTTGTTTTTTCATTATTCTTATGTTATATTTGTAAGCAATAAGAATGATTAAATACCATGGCAAAGTACATCAAACAAGAAATGAACGACTTGCAGAAGACGGGCGAACAAAAGTCGTTTTACCGAATGAAGATTGAACGGAACATAGATGCCCAGGAGTTTGTGGAACATATGTGTCATCCCGGTTCGGGTTTGAGCAGAGGGGTAGCCATCAGTGTATTGGTTCGTGCGGCCGATACGTTGGCTTCCTTGTTGGCCAACGGCTACTCGGTCAGTCTGGATGAATGGGGTACATTCAAGGCCACTATCGGTTTGGAGAAGGACAAGGAAATGGATACCATCGACGGTGACGAGCCAAAGCGTAATGCCCGTAGTCTTCGGGTGGATGGAGTGAACTTCCGTGTCGACAAGAAACTGGTATCGAACATCAACCGCCGTTGCCAACTGGAGCGTGCAGGAGTGTCTCGCTTGCATGTATCTCCCTATACGAAGGAAGAGCGTCTGCAAAAAGCCAAAAAATACATTGAAGAACATAAGGCCATGCGCGTAAAGCATTACATGGCATTAACGGGACTTTCGCACACGGTAGCGGCCAAGGAATTGCGCGAGTTTTCTAACGACAAGGATTCGGGTATTACCTCCATGGGGCGCGGCGTTACCGTAGTGTACATATTAAGCTGATTGCGAACAGCTTACAGATATAACGACATCATGATGATTAAATAAGTGTGTAGGTAAAGTGTGTAGGTAACATACTTACACATCTTACCTACACACTCTATCTTATTGATACTCAGTGGCGAGTGTAAGATGCAAGTAAAATCGAGAAAAACTATTTTGTCATCAAGGATATAGCAAATATTTCTCCCTCATCTTTTTGTAGTGGAGTAACCCTTTTTGCCAACGGGAGCGGATGGCTGTTTCGTCTTTTCCATGGATGAGGTCCAAACGTACTTGCTTGGTGCCCATCAGCAGGTCGAACCATGAAGGACGGGTAAAGAACCGTTCTGCTTTTCCTTGCTTTTGGTATGCCTGATAATATTCGATGATGTACTTCAAGGAGAATCCGTGAGGTGCTTGGACTTGGCGGAGATCGTTTCCGAAGCAAAGCGCATCTTTGTGAAGCGGATTCTTGTCGAAACCGGGGAGGGGCTGGGGGCGGAAAGAATAGGGATATCCTTTTAGAAGAGGGGAACCAATCACTTGAAAAGGCATATAGGTACCTCGTCCTACACTGATATCGGTGCCTTCGAACGGACAGAGCGAAGCGTAAAGGGCTATGGCTTGGTCATTAGGTAGGTTGGGTGACGGCTTGACGGGTAGGGGGTAGGGAGCTCCATGTTTCCAACCTTCGACGGGGATGACGGTAAGAGGACATTTTATGTGGTTCTTCAGCCAGCCTTCGCCGTTGATCATCTGTGCCAGTTCACCCACGGTGCATCCGTGTAAAACAGGGATGGGATGCATCCCAACGAAACTTTTCTGGTTGGCCTCCCGGATGGGACCGTCTACATAGTCACAAGGATTGGGGCGGTCGGTCACAATCAGTTGTTTTCCATCTTCGGCACATGCTTCCATCACGTAGTGCATGGTGCTGATGTAGGTGTAGAATCGGGAACCTACATCCTGGATGTCGAACACTACTACATCGATGTCGGCCAATTGGGCGGCGGTGGGTTTCTTGTTCTTGCCATAGAGCGAAAGAATGGGTAGACCGCTTTTTACATCACGTCCGTTCCTGACCGTTTCGCCGGCATCGGCATTGCCACGGAAACCGTGTTCGGGAGCAAAGACTTTTCGCACATCCATCTTTAAGGAAAGAAGAGTATCCAACAAATGGGTTTGCATAGGGCCTACAATGGAAGTCTGGTTCACGACCAAGGCTATCCGCTTCCCTTTCAGTAGGGGTAGGAGCTTTTCCGTTTGTTCGGCACCGGTACGCAAGGATTGTGCTTGCATGGGAAGTGCCGTGCAGAGTATAATCAGTAGAATATAAAATCGATGTATCATGATTTGGAAATATTTTCGTATACTTGCACAAAAATAGAAAAAAATGGATGCAATAGCAATAATCAACAAATACTATCCTGAAGAAAATGAATTGAAACACATTTTGCTGACCCATAGTCGCTCGGTAGCCGACAAGGCTTTGTGGATTGCCGACCGCCATCCCGAATTGAACCTTGACCGACAGTTCTTGGAAGAGGCAGCCTTGTTGCACGACATTGGTGTCTTTCTAACCGATGCAGACGGAATTCATTGCTACGGTTCGTATCCTTACATTTGTCACGGCTATTTGGGATCGGAACTGTTGCAGAAAGAAGGTTATCCCCGTCATGCGTTGGTATGCGAACGTCATACCGGTGCCGGTATGTCTTTGGAGGGTATCATCAGTCAGAATCTACCGGTCCCGCATCGGGATATGGTACCCGTCTCTCTCGAAGAGCAGGTGGTGTGCTTTGCTGACAAATTCTTTTCAAAAACTCATCTTGACAGGGAAAAGAGCGTGGAAAAGGCATTGAAGAGTATCTCCAAATACGGTGAAGACGGTGTTGCACGTTTCAAGGATTGGTGCGAACGTTTCTTGTAACTATCTTAAAAATACATTAAATTCGTCGTAAATGCTTCGTATTTGACGGATAATGCTTAATTTTGTCCTTTCAAAGTGATATTGAACGAGAATGACGTTTCAGAACCGACATAAATATATACCTTATATATTACTGACCATCTTCCTGTTGCTTTCCATAAGTTCGGGAGCGCAACGTTCGCGCCGTAACCGAAACAGGAAAGCAAACGATACCGTTCGGGTGGATACCACCGTTCAGGTGGATTCGTTGGTTGGGGATACTGTGCTGCTGGATACATTGGGCAAGAAAAAACAACCCTTGGATGCACCGGTGGAATATGAATCGAAGGATTCGTTGGTCTTTACTCAAGGAGGATTCGCTACGTTGTATGGAGATGGCAAGGTGAATTATGAAAAGATTGAATTGACCTCTGCCGTCATTACCATGAATATGGACAGTAGTACCGTATATGCCCGCGGGGTGACCGATTCACTGGGAGTGGAGACGGGAACACCGATATTTAAAGATGGTGAGACACCCTATGAATCCAAGATCATGCGTTACAACTTCAAGACAAAGAAGGGATTCATCAATGGAATTGTTACCCAGCAGGGAGAAGGGTATGTTACCAGTGAAAATGCCAAGAAAGGTCCGAACGATGAAATTTATCTTCGTTCCGGAAAGTATACGACTTGCGACCATGAACATCCGCATTTCTATCTGAAATTGTCCATGGCAAAAGTGCGTCCAAAGAAAAATGTGGTGTTTGGGCCGGCTCACTTGGTGGTAGAGGATGTTCCTTTGCCTATAGCTATTCCTTTCGGTTTCTTCCCTTTCAGCAGCAGTTATTCATCGGGTTTCATTATGCCTACCTATGGGGACGAAATGAACCGTGGTTTCTATTTGCGTGATGGGGGGTATTATTTTGCCATCAGTGACAACATGGACTTGAAAGTGCTGGGTGAAATCTTTACAAAGGGTTCTTGGGGACTTTCTACCCAATCCAATTATGTGAAAAGGTATAAGTACAGTGGTTCGTTCAATGCAAGCTATATTGTAACCAAGACGGGGGAAAAGAATATGCCGGACTATATGGTAACCAAAGATTTCAAGATAGCTTGGAGCCATCGGCAAGACCCGAAATCGAGTCCCAACAGTACGTTCTCGGCCAATGTGAATTTTGCAACAAGTAGCTACGACCGACGGAATTTGAGTAGTCTGTATAATCCAGAACAGTACTCCAATAATACCAAGGCATCCAGTGTGAGCTATTCGCGCACTTTTCCGGAAATCGGGTTGAACATTTCGAGTACGTTCAATATTACGCAGAACACGCGCGACTCGTCTATCAGTGTGACATTGCCCGACTTGAACATTTCCTTGAACCGTATTTATCCATTCAAGCGCAAGAAAGCAGTGGGCGAGGAGAGATGGTATGAAAAAATTTCGTTGCAATATACAGGACGTGTCACCAATTCTATCAGCACAAAGGACAATATGCTTTTCAAGCATAAGTTGGGTGAATGGCGGAATGGTATGCAGCATACTATTCCAGTCAGTGCAACCTTTACTTTATTCAAGTATTTCAATGTGGTGCCCAGCTTTAATTATACGGAACGCTGGTACATGAATAAAGTAAAGCAGAGTTATGACCCGACGGTAAAGGGGGGGGTGAAAAAGGATACCATCAGTGGGTTCAACCGGGTGTACAATTATAATTTGAGTCTGCAGGTGAATACCAAACTTTATGGTTTTTATAAGCCTTGGAAAATGTTTGGTGACAAGGTGCAGATGATTCGTCACGTGGTCACTCCTTCGGTAAGTTTCAGTTATGCTCCGGATTTCGGAGAAGCCCGTTATGGTTATTATGACACCTATACTTATACCGACGAAAAGGGAGAAGTACGTATGGTGGAATATTCTCCTTATCAAGGTATGGCTTTTGGGGTGCCGGGAAAGGGAATGCAGAAATCCTTCAATTTCTCGATAGACAACAACGTGGAAATGAAAATCAAGTCGGATAAGGATACTACAGGGATTAAGAAGATTAGTTTGATTGACCAGTTGTCTGCGAATATGTCGTACAATGCGGCAGCCCAAACTCGTCCTTGGAGTGATTTGAGCATGACATTGCGTTTGAAACTGACCAAGAGCTATACGTTTAATATGAATGCTTCTTTTGCGACGTATGCTTACCAATACGACAAGAATGGTAACATTGTAGTGGGCGATCGTACCGAATGGTCGTATGGCCGTTTCGGACGTTTTCAAGGTTATAGCGGTTCGTTCTCGTATACTCTCAACAATGATACCTGGAAGAAGTGGTTCGGCCCGAAAGAGGGGGATGAAGATGAAGCGGAGAAGGATGAGGACGGTGAATTTGATGATGAATACATGACAGAAGAGGAACAGGAGGAATTGAGAAAAAAACAGTCGCAACCGCGTAAGACAGAAAAGGCGGCGGTGAGTGACGACGGTTATCTGGCATTCAAGATGCCTTGGTCGTTGAGTTTGAGCTATAGCTATAGCATCCGTGAAGATAGAGATAAGGAAAAGTTCAATCGGAAGACCATGCGCTATCCTTATGCGTTGACACATTCGTTGAACCTCAGTGGGAACCTGAAATTGGGTAGCCGTTGGAATATTAATTATTCTTCGGGCTATGACTTTACTCAGAAGAAGATGTCTATGACTACGGTTAATATTTCACGCGACCTGCACTGTTTTACCATGAGTTGCGGATTGGTATTTGGTCCCTTTACTTCGTACAACTTCAGTATTCGTGCCTTGTCGGGAATGTTGACCGATGCGTTGAAATGGGATCAGCGTAGTAATACAGGTAGTGCGGTATCGTGGTATAAATAATTACCATATGATGGGTGACTCTCCGTGCTCAACCAGATAGGCGTTGGCCCGACTGAAATGTTTGTTGCCGAAGAACCCGTTGTATGCCGACAATGGTGATGGATGTGCGGATGCCAATACCAAATGCTTGTTCCGGTCGATGAATGCACCTTTCTTTTGTGCGTATGCTCCCCATAGGATAAATACTAAATGTTCCCGTTGCTCTGCCAATATACGGATAGCGGCATCGGTAAATTCTTCCCATCCCTTTCGTTGGTGGGAGCCTGCCTGATGAGCCCGTACGGTTAGGGTGGCATTGAGGAGCAGTACCCCCTGTTCCGCCCATCGGGTAAGATTACCGCTTGGTGGTATGGGTAATCCCAAATCGCTTTGTATTTCTTTGAATATATTCTGCAAGGAGGGTGGAAAAGCAACACCGTCGTTTACCGAGAAGCAAAGACCGTGTGCTTGTCCCGGTCCGTGGTAGGGATCCTGACCAATGATAACAACTTTGGTTTTGTGGAAAGGACATAAATTGAATGCATTGAAAATCAGCTTGCCTGGTGGGTACACTGTAGTGCTCCGATATTCGGAACGCACGAATTCGGTAACTCGGATAAAGTAATCTTTATCGAATTCTGTAGCTAACTGTTGTTTCCAACTTTCTTCAATTTGTACATTCATCTGAACTTCATATCAAAGGCATTCCCCAATCAGCACATTCCTTTCGCATATCTTCTGGCCAGATGCTTGCCTGTATTTCTCCAATGTGTGCCTTTTGCAGATAAAGCATGCAGAGTCTCGATTGGCCGATACCTCCTCCTATACTCAATGGAAGAGTGTCGTCGAGCAAGCGCTTATGGAAATAGAGTTCTTTCCGTTCTTCTTGTCCGCTGAGTGACAACTGACGCAATAATGCTTCTTTGTCCACACGAATGCCCATGGAAGACAATTCGATGGAGCGTCCCAATACTTCGTCCCAAATGAGCAGATCTCCGTTCAAGCCTGGGAGTCCGGTTTCGGAATCGATGGTGCTGTAATCATCATAGTCGGGTGCACGATTGTCGTGCTTTTCTCCGTTGCTTAATTGGCAACCGATACCGATAATGAATACGGCTCCGTATTCTTTAGTGATGGCATGTTCCCGTTCTTTGGCACTTAAATGGGGGTATTTCTGTAATAACTCTTCCGAGTGAATGAAATGGATGTCGTGTGCCAGGAATGATTTGATTTGTGGATACATCTCACAAATCATATATTCAGTACGGCGCATAGCCGAATAGATACGGGTGACAATTTGTTTTAGGAAAGCTACCGAACGTTGCTCGGGGGTAATGGAACGTTCCCAATCCCATTGGTCTACATAAAGTGAATGGATGTTTCCCAATTCTTCATCTGCACGAATCGCATTCATGTCGGTATAAATACCATAGCCCGGTCCGATGTTGTATTCTGCCAAAGTCAGTCTTTTCCATTTTGCTAATGAATGTACCACTTCGGCTTGTGAATCTCCCAAATCCTTGATAGGGAAGGATACAGCACGTTCTACACCATTCAAATCATCGTTTATCCCCATCCCTTTCAGAACGAAAAGCGGAGCGGTAACGCGACGCAGTCTCAATTCTGAAGACAGGTTCTGTTGGAAGAATTCCTTGATCTGTTTGATACCCACTTCGGTCTGTTTCAAATCGAGAAGGGGCGTATAGTTGGCTGGTTTTATTAAATAGCTCATTCTTATATAATCTTTCTTATTGTTCTAAATGGTTTGCAAATATACGGAATATTTGTGATATTGCTAATGTTTTTATGAAAATAATTATCAAAATGATAAAATGTTGCCATATTTGCTATACAAAGTATTCTTTGGGATATATTTTTTCACCTTTTGTTAGGTAGGAACAAAGATTATTTGTACTTTTGTCTCAGTTTTTAAGAGGCACCCGTAGTTCAATGGATAGAATATCGGATTCCGGTTCCGACGATATGAGTTCGATTCTCATCGGGTGTACAAACGACTGGGCTAAAATCTAATGATAGATATTTAGTCCTTTTTGTTTTTAAGCTATAATAAATAATAATATGAATACTATGAAAAGAAGATTGGGAATTTTATTGGGAAGCTTTTGCTTGATGGCCATATCGCACGCTCAGGTAAGGACCGGACAATTATTGGAAAAAGGTTGGAAGTTTACCAGAGAAGATAAGGTGGAGTTTTCAACACAAGGCTACGATGATGCTTCATGGCAGCATGTAACGGTACCTCACGATTGGGCTATTTATGGTCCTTTCAGTCCGCACAACGACCGTCAGTTTGTTGCCATTGAACAGGATGGGCAAAAGGAGGCTGTTTCTCATGCCGGACGGACCGGTGGATTGCCTTTTGTAGGAGCAGGTTGGTATCGGTTGGATTTTGAAGTGCCTTCTTTTGAGAAAGGTAAACGTGCTACTTTGATATTCGACGGGGCCATGAGTCATGCTCGTGTGTACATCAATGGAAAGGAAGCGGGTTATTGGCCGTATGGATATAACTCGTTTTATATAGATGCCACTCCTTTTCTAAAACCGGGTGAGGTGAATGAATTGGCTGTTCGATTGGAAAATTATACCGAATCGTCGCGTTGGTATCCGGGTGCAGGCCTTTATCGGAATGTTCATCTGGTAGTGACAGGGAATGCGTATGTGCCTACTTGGGGTACGCAGGTGACGACTCCGGTGGTGAAGGAAAAATTTGCACGAGTACATTTGGAAACTCAATGGAATATGCCGGAAGGAAAGAAAATAACCGACTATCGGATTGTAACTGAAATTCTGAATCCTGAAGGGAAGAGGGTTGCTTCTGACAATCGCTTGGGCGATGAACTCGAAGAAGAAATGTTTGTACAGGATTTTGTTGTTCAGACACCTGCTTTATGGTCGCCCGAAACTCCATCGCTTTATCGGGCGGTGTCCAAAATTTATGAAGGAAATAGATTGGTGGATGAATACAGTACTCGTTTTGGTATCCGCACCATTGAGATTGTGCCTGAAATGGGATTTTTCTTGAATGGTAAACTGACCAAGTTCAAAGGAGTGTGCAATCACCATGACTTGGGTCCGCTTGGTGCAGCGGTGAATGATGCGGCTATCCGTCGTCAAATCCGTATCATGAAAGATATGGGTGCCAATGCCATCCGTTCTTCCCACAACATGCCTGCACCAGAATTGGTGGCTGCTTGTGATGAAATGGGGATGATGTTGATGCTTGAATCGTTTGATGAGTGGAAATCACCGAAAGTGAAAAACGGTTACAATAAGGAATTTGATGAATGGGTAGAAAAGGATTTGGTAAATCTGATTCATCAGTATCGTAACAATGCCAGTGTGGTGATGTGGTGTATTGGTAATGAAGTGCCCGACCAATGGAAAGGAATTAAATTGGCACGTAGATTGCAAGATATTTGTCATCGGGAAGACCCAACGCGCCCTGTTACTCAAGGGATGGACAAGGTGACTACGGTCATCAACAATGGGGTGGCCGCTATGATGGATGTTGCCGGTTTTAATTATCGTTCTCACCTTTATCAGGAAGCATACGACAAACTTCCTCAGCAAATTGTTTTGGGAAGTGAAACGGCTTCTACGGTCAGTTCACGTGGCGTATACAAATTCCCGGTGGAACGGAAGGCTATGGCTATGTATGACGACCATCAGTCGTCTTCCTACGATTTGGAATATTGTGACTGGTCGAACTTACCTGAAGATGACTGGTTATGGCACGATGACAAATCATGGAGCATCGGCGAATTTGTATGGACCGGATTCGATTATTTAGGTGAACCGACTCCTTATTATTCCAATTGGCCCAGCCATTCGTCGTTGTTTGGTATCGTCGATTTGGCCGGACTTCCGAAGGATCGTTTTTATTTGTACCGTAGCCATTGGAACAAAGAAGATGAAACCTTGCATATCCTGCCGCATTGGACTTGGCCAGGACGTGAAGGTGAAGTAACTCCGGTATTTGTTTATACCAATTATCCGTCGGCTGAATTGTTTATTAACGGTAAGAGTCAAGGTAAGCGTACCAAGGATTTAAGTGTAACCATCGAAAATAGCAAAGATTCCCTTTCGTTGGCACAATTGAAGCGCCAACAACGCTATCGTTTGATGTGGATGGATACTAAATACGAGCCGGGTACGGTAAAAGTAGTGGCATATAATGAAAAGGGTGAAGCGGTAGCCGAAAAGGAAGTTCATACGGCTGGAAAACCTCATCACATTGAATTGGTAGCCGATCGTCAGGAAATCAGTGCAGATGGTAAAGACCTCTCATTTATAACTGTAAAGGTAGTGGATAAAGAGGGGAATCTTTGTCCCGAAGCACAACATACTATCAAGTACACGGTAAAAGGAGCTGGATTCTATCGGGCAGGTGCTAATGGTGATCCAGTCTCGTTGGAATTATTCCATCAACCTCGGATGAAGGTGTTCAACGGAATGATGACGGCTATTGTACAGAGCAATGGTAATCCGGGTGAAATTATTCTGTCTGCTTCAGGAAAAGGGTTGAAGCGTGCAACGATTGTGATAAGATGCAAGTGAATATATATAAAAAGAAAGCCGTCACTCAAGTGACGGCTTTCTTTTTATTATAGGTTGTTCTTTTCAATATCCTTGAAGTATTTGTAAGTTCCTACTTTCAACTCATCGCATGCCGCTTCATCACACACAATGATGCCGTGCGGGTGCATTTGGAGAGCTGTAATGGTCCACATTTGGTTGACAGCTCCTTCGATTGCTTGCTGAAGGGCACGGGCTTTGTTGTGTCCGTTGCATACAATCATCACTTCCTTGGCATCCATTACAGTACCTACTCCAACGGTAAGTGCGGTTTTCGGTACTTGGTTGATGTCATTGTCAAAGAATCGGGAGTTGGCAAGGATGGTGTCAGTGGTCAATGTCTTGACACGTGTACGCGAATTGAGGGATGACCCCGGTTCGTTGAATGCGATATGCCCATCTGGGCCGATACCTCCCATAAAAAGGTCTACGCCACCAGCTTCTTGAATCATTTTTTCGTAATTGGCACATTCCGCCTGCAAATCCTTGGCGTTTCCATTCAATATATGTACATTCTCTTTCTTGATGTCAATATGATTGAAAAAATTGTTCCACATGAAGGAGTGGTAGCTTTCTGGATGTTCTTCGGGCAATCCTACATATTCATCCATGTTGAAGGTGACTACGTTTTGGAAAGAAACTTTTCCTTGTTTGTTGAGTTCCACCAATGCCTTGTACATACCCAAAGGAGATGAACCGGTAGGACATCCGAGTACAAAAGGTTTTTCTGGAGTGGGATTGGCTGCATTGATTTTATTTGCTACATAATTGGCAGCCCATTGAGACAATGCCTGATAGTCAGGCTCAATAATAACTCTCATAGTCTTTTTGTATTTTTAAGAATAAATGTTGGTGCAAATATAAACAGACAACTTTAAAAAATGTTCATTTATTTCAATTTTTTTTTTTGAAAAACTCATTGTTTTATCTGCAATTCTTGTTCCAATTCTTTCCAATGTATATCAAAATCGGGCATGGAATGGAATAACAGGTCGGCTCCTTTATCCAACAGGGTGTTGTCGGGCAATGGACCCGTGTTAACAGCTATGGTAAAAATTCCTGCGGCTACTCCGGCTTCTACTCCCAAGGGGGCATTTTCTACAACTAATGCTTCGTTGGGTTGCAATCCTCCTTTTTTCAGTGCCATGAGGTAAGGTTCCGGGTTGGGTTTCCCAAATTTCACATCAAAGGCGGTAACCATTAACTCCCGTTTGAAGATTCCTGGAAAATTCTGATTCAGACGGTCGAGTAGGGAAGTCTGTCCCGAGCCAGTAACGACCATGGGAGTGATGCCGGCTTCCTTTATTTTTGTCAGCACTTCGAATGCTCCGGGCATTCGCTCGGATTGTGGATATTGATTGAAAAGTTCACTCTTGGCTTGGTATATCCGATGGATTTCCTCTTCTGTTGCATCATATCCTCTTTCCCGTTGGCTTACGATATTGATGGTGGATGCACCGGTTCTTCCTTCATACATATAGGCTTCTTCCCGACTTAACGTAAAACCAAATTGAGCCATGGTTCTGTGCCAGGCTTCGGCATGATTGGGCATAGAATTGAAAAGCACTCCGTCCATATCGAACAGGACAGCTTTCAAATGAATGTTGTTGTATCCGTTTTTTTTAAGATAGTTGTTGATTGCTTCTTTATACATGAGTGATTGTTTCAATAAAAAAGGGAACTTTTGAGTTCCCTTTTTTGTGTGTATTACAAGCGAGCTTGAATTGCTTTTGATTCTTCTTCGTATCCAGGTTTGTTAAGAAGCGCAAACATGTTCTTCTTGTATGCTTCCACACCCGGTTGGTTGAACGGATTCACTTCGAGCATATAACCGCTGATTCCACAGGCCTTTTCGAAGAAGTAGATAATCTGTCCCAAATAATATTCATTCAATCGGGGAACGATGAGGCGCATGTTGGGAACACCGCCATCTACATGGGCCAACTGAGTACCAAGTTCAGCCATTTTGTTTACTTCATCCACGCGTTTGCCAGCCAAGAAGTTCAAACCATCCAAGTTTTCTTCATCAGTAGGAACGCGGAGTTCGTTGTCGGGATTTTCAATGGAAATGACTGTTTCGAAGATTGTACGTTCACCTTCCTGGATCCATTGTCCCATTGAATGGAGGTCGGTAGAGAAATCGACGGCAGATGGATAGATACCCTTGCCATCCTTACCTTCCGATTCTCCATATAATTGTTTCCACCATTCGTTCATGTAGTGAAGTTTGGGATTGTAGTTGACAAGGATTTCAATTTTCTTTCCTTGCTTGTACAGTTCGTTGCGGGTTGCTGCATAAATGGCTGCCGGATTTTCGCAGAACGGAGTGTCGGAACCACATACCTTTTCCATATCGCGTGCACCTTCTACCAATTTTTCGATGTCGAAACCTGCAACGGCAATAGGCAATAAGCCTACTGGAGTCAGGACTGAGAAACGTCCACCTACATTGTCAGGAATTATGAAAGTCTTGTAACCTTCTTTGTCAGCTGTTACGCGGGCAGCACCTTTTTTTGCATCGGTTACGGCTACGATACATTTCTGTGCCATTTCTTTTCCACGTTGGTCTTCGCATTGTTTCTTTAACAAGCGGAAGGCCAAAGCTGTTTCAGTGGTTGTACCCGATTTGGAAATGTTGATAACACCAAACTTCTTGTCTTTCAGGAAAGAAGTCAGCTCAAACAGATAGTCTTCACCAATATTGTGTCCAGCAAAAACGATAATGGGGTTTTCTTGCTTGGACTTCAACCATTGGAAACTGTCGGACAAAGCTTCAATTACTGCACGTGCACCTAAATAGCTTCCGCCGATACCGGCTACTACCACTACTTCGCAATTGTCACGCAATACTTGGGCAGCGTCCTTCAAATCCGCTAAATGTTCGGAAGTGATGGACGAAGGTAAATGCAACCATCCCAGGAAGTCGTTACCCAAACCTGTTCCTTTTTCCAATGTTTCCATGCAGGCTTTTGCCTGTGGCTCATAAGCAGCGATTGTCTTGCAGCATGCTGCCTTGGTGATGTCTAAACTGATATTTTTCATTATCCTTACTTATTATAAGATTACTTGATTTTGTTATCTGAGTGAGTCGGTAAGCAACTTGATTTCAATCATCGGCGAGATGCGTTCATACAGAATGTTGTAAATGGCATCTACTATAGGCATATTTACATGCAAGTGCTTGTTCAGTTCCTTGATACATTTGGTCCCGTAATAACCTTCTGCAATCATTTCCATCTCTATCTGTGCACTTTTGACGGAGTAGCCTTTTCCAATCATGGTTCCGAACACACGATTACGACTGAAGTTGGAATAGCCTGTAACCAATAGGTCTCCCAAATAGGCTGAATCATCAATGGAGCGTTTTAAGGGATTTACCGTATCCAATAACCGGTTCATTTCCTGAACAGCATTGGATAATAGAACAGCTTGGAAATTGTCGCCATATTTCAAACCGCTACAGATACCTGCAGCAATGGCATAAATATTTTTTAAGACAGAAGCGTATTCAATACCAGCTACATCCTGACTGACCGAAGTCTTGATGTAATGTCCCGACAACTGACGGGCAAAGCATTTGGCTTTTTTGATGTCCTTGCATCCTACGGTAAGATAGGAGAGACGTTCCAATGCTACTTCTTCAGCATGGCATGGACCGGCTATGACTGCAATGTTCTCTTCGGGTACTCCGTATACCTTGTGGAAATAGTCGGAAACAATCAGATTTTCATCGGGTACGATACCTTTGATGGCCGTAACGATGAACTTGTCTTTTAGTTTGACTTTCAATTTCTTCAAGTGACTCTTCAAGTACGGTGATGGAGTTACAAAAATCAAGGTGTCCGATTCCCGTACAATTTGATTGATGTCGGATGAAAATTGAATGCGGTTGATGTCGAAACGGACACTAGTCAGATAAGCTGGATTATGTCCGAGACGCTGGAAGTCTTCAATCCGGTCGTCTCGGCGCATATACCAGTTTATGGATTCCGCCTGACCCAATACCATTTTTGCGATTGCTGTAGCCCAGCTACCGCCACCCATTATTGCTATTTTACCGGGTAGGTTCATGATTTTTAGATTTTGCTGATCCAGCCGGCAACTTCGTCAACGGTTGGATTGTTCAATCCTAATTTGTATTTTTTGTTGACACCGCAAATATCCATGTGGAGTTTTTGCGGATTCACTTCTTTCATGTCGTTAACCAAATTATAGCCTGCTTTCTGGATAACGGGTACCCATTCTTCGCTGATACCCAATTCCATGTACTTGGCTGCATTGTCCTTAGGCGCAGCTTTTTCCGGACGCATTTGCGGGAAGAACAGCACTTCCTGAATGAAAGCGTTTCCGGTCATCAACATAGTCAAACGGTCGATACCGATACCAATACCCGATGTAGGAGGCATACCGTATTGAAGAGCCTTCAAGAAGTCTTGGTCGATAATCATCGCTTCATCATCTCCCTTGTCGGCCAAACGCATTTGTTCCTTGAAACGTTCTTCCTGATCAATGGGGTCATTCAACTCTGAATAAGCGTTGGCAAGTTCCTTACCGTTAACCATCAATTCGAAACGTTCGGTCAATCCCGACTTGCTGCGGTGCATCTTGGTAAGCGGAGACATTTCTACCGGATAATCGGTAATGAATGTTGGTTGAATGAAAGTGCCTTCGCAGAATTCACCGAAGATTTCATCAATCAACTTACCCTTACCCATGGTATCGTCAATTTCCATGTTCAAAGCCTTGCATACTTCACGGATTTCTTCTTCGCTCTTTCCATTAAGGTCGTAACCAGTCTTTTCCTTGATGGCATCCAAAATAGGCAAACGACGGTAAGGAGCCTTAAAACTGATGGTTTTTCCGTCGATGACCGTTTCTGTACAACCATTTACAGCGATACAGATGCGCTCCAACATTTTTTCGGTAAAGCTCATCATCCAGTTGTAATCCTTGTATTGAACATAGAGTTCCATGCAAGTAAATTCTGGGTTGTGGCTCTTGTCCATCCCTTCGTTACGGAAATTCTTGCCAATTTCGTATACACCTTCGAAACCACCTACGATGAGTCGCTTCAAATACAATTCGGTAGCAATACGCATATAAAGGTCGATGTCCAAAGAATTATGGTGGGTGATGAACGGACGGGCACTGGCACCACCGGCGATAGACTGAAGAATCGGAGTTTCCACTTCGGTGTATCCGGCTTCATCCATAACGGCACGCATTGTTTTGATGATGGTAGTACGTTTCAAGAAAGTCTCTTTCACACCGTCGTTTACAATCAAGTCAACATAACGTTGGCGATAACGCAACTCTGGATCATCAAACTTGTCGTATGCTACACCATCCTTATATTTTACAATAGGAAGTGGACGTAAAGATTTGGACAAAACGGTCAGTTTCTTGGCATGTATGGAGATTTCGCCCATTTGGGTACGGAATACAAAACCTTCGATACCGATGATGTCACCCAAATCCAACAGGCGTTTGAACACCACATTGTACATGTCTTTGTTTTCATCCGGACAGATGTCATCACGAGTGATATACACTTGGATACGTCCTTTGGAATCTTGTAATTCAACAAAAGAAGCCTTTCCCATTACGCGGCGGCTCATGATACGTCCGGCTACCGAAACGGCACGGGGTTCGTCTTCATCTTTGAATTCGGCTTTTATATCTGTAGAAAATGCATTGGTTACATACTCGGCGGCGGGATATGGGTCGATACCCATGGCACGCAGTTCGTTCAGACTGTTACGTCTGATGATTTCCTGTTCACTTAGTTCTAATACGTTCATTTGTTAAAACATTAACTCAATTTGGGTACAAAAATACGAAACTTTTTGTAAAGTACCTCATTTAATGGAGATTTTCTATATATTTGCAATACAAAGAAGAAGGAATACATGAAGAAAATTATAGGGCTTTTATTGTTGGTTGTATTTCCCGTATCTGTTGTCTTCGCCCAAAAGAAAGGGAAGGAACCGTTGTTCGGTTCCAAACATGAATCTTATCAGGTAATATCCAATGAACTGAAAGGTGCCTGTTTCTATTTGGTGAGCGGACACGGAGGTCCCGATCCGGGTGCTATCGGCATCTATCAGGGACGCCAGTTGCATGAAGACGAATATGCCTACGATATAGTACTTCGTTTAGGTCGTGAACTGATGATGCGTGGAGCTGTGGTGCATTTCATTATTCAGGACAAGAAGGATGGTATCCGTAGCGGTCATTATTTGGCCAATAGCAAACGGGAAACTTGTATGGGGAAGAAGATTCCTCTTGATCAGGTGCAGCGGCTTAAACAACGGTGTGAGTGGGTGGATAAACTCTACAAGAAGGACAAGAGTACATACAAAAGAGCTATTTTCGTACACGTGGACAGCCGTAGTCAGAGCAAGCAGACGGATGTGTATTTCTATCATGCACCAGGTAGTAAGAATGGTAAACGTCTGGCCGATGGATTGCGCTCTACTTTGGCTGCCAAATACAAAAAGCACCAACCTAATCGGGGATTTAGTGGTACGGTGAGCGAGCGTAATCTTTATGTGCTTCGCAATACACTTCCTGCTGCCGTATTCCTTGAATTGGGAAATATACGTAATAGACGTGATCAGCAGCGTCTGGTATTGGAGAATAACCGTCAAGCGCTTGCACGTTGGATTGCCGATGGTATTGTGGCGGATTACAAAAAGAAATAAATGTTTGATTAATTAATGGAAAATATGAAAAAGTGGATGACAGGTATCGTCATGTTGGCGATGATTGCCTCGTGTGGTACGGGAGGCAAGAAAAATGCGGAAGTTGCAGTAGAAAAAGATTCTATAGAAACTGTCTTGTACTGAAATAGGTTGACTCATAACCAAGTTTAATTGTTAAAATTTTGAGTTATGAGTAGACAAAAATTCAGTAAAGGTCTCAAGCGTCAGATTGCCATCGAATACATGCAAAGTGGCAA
>SUXW01000027.1 GCA_015060765.1 Bacteroides sp. | reverse complement strand
GCCACTTTGCATGTATTCGATGGCAATCTGACGCTTGAGACCTTTACTGAATTTTTGTCTACTCATAACTCAAAATTTTAACAATTAAACTTGGTTATGAGTCAACCTATTTCAGTACAAGACATTTCACTACCTTCGATAGCGAGATTCAATTCGGTAATCAGATTTTCGTTGTTGTTCACAACGGCTTCGTCTTCACTACAAGCGGTCACCACACAAGCCAAGGCAGCAACCAATACAAACATAATCTTTTTCATCTTTCTGTCTTTTTAATTAGTTATTACCATTGGTCACCATAAGGAATTGATTGTGGCTGTGATGCTGCATATCCCTTCTCTACCTCTACTTCGACCACCTCAACCCGAGGTGCCTCGTAATTGTTCTTTGTTTCGTTCATTGTTAAAATATGATTAAGTTAATAGATAATCCTTTTCCTGCATTGCAAAAGTAAGGGAGAACACAGAAAAAGACCATGCAAAATCGTGCATAGTCTTGGCAAAATGGTGCAAAGTGAAAGATAGTTCCGATTCTCTTGCCACTCTTGCAACAAGCCTTTAATTCATTGTATATCATAGCAGATACGGTGGCAAGAGGCTTGCAACGCCTTGCCACTCTTGCAACAAAGGTATCCCGAGCACCTTAAAAAGTTGTTATCTATAGCTGAATTCTGGGATAAATCAAGATAAAAAACCAAATCAGCGTCGGCGATCAACGAATCAGCGACACCGATTGGGCAATCAGCGTCGGCGATTGGGTAATCGGCGACGCTGATTTGGTTTTAAGACTCTATTATTTCCATTTTACATAAAGACTAAAAGTACTTTTCATCCTTTAAAAGGGATTATAATTCTGTACCCAAAAGGGTTCAAAAATCAAGTTGTGGCAAGAGTGGCAAGAGATTTTGGTCCCTTGCCACATTATTTCAATGAGAATCAATCCGTTAACCGCCTGTTGCAAGAGTGGCAAGAGAATCTTGTTTGTCTTGAGTTCTCTATAAAATTCCACTTCATATTATTTATTAATTATTTTGCATAATCACCCGTACGGTCGGACGAGACAGACAACCTCTTACAAGCCCGTGACAGATGTGAAGGTAGTTTTCGAACTTTTTTTCAGAAAAGAGCACTTTAGGGCAAACTACCCACCCCCGCCAACAGACATCCCTCCTTACCCTTCTTCCATAAAAAAAGGCTGCACCGAAGTGCAACCTTTTAGAGATTATTTTTAATGTCGATTACTTTTCTTGATAATCCCATTTACTTGCATCGGTAGTAGGACCATCAAAAATCACAGCATCGCCATTTTTCAAGGTATTCTTTCCTGTAAATTCACGGTAATATCTATTATTATCAGCATCATAAAGAGTAAAGCAAAAATAGCCTAAACCGCCTCTCTGAATAACTGCCTCTTCAAATCCTTCCGGTACTTCTTGCCACGGACTGGCATAGATTGAAATGCCATCTTCATTATCATGAACCCAAGCACCACAATCAAGACCACCGGGTGCTCCCACGGGATTCAATTCAACACCACCGGCTGTAATTATTCCACTGGCATAGGCTGTTATTGTTCCCGCATACTCCACAGAATAACCATCCACTACATTTAAATCCTCGATAGTGAATTGGGCTACTTGTGGAACCATGGTGATGGTCAGTGTCAGAACACCTTCACTCACACTATAAGTACCATCCTCGCAAGTCATGATACATTCGCCCATATTTTGCGTTAAGGCTTTCGTTATAATGTGTACATATGCTTCATCATAACTAACTCCCAAAACACCCGAAGAGAAATAGGCTGCTTTTACTGAGCCAGAAGGTAGTGCTGTTTCTAGTTCTGCAACTAAAGCTACAGACCCTTCTTCTGTTAGTTCTATATACAAATCTTCATCTTCATCATATTTATAAAAAGCAGTTTCCCATGTTTTATCTTCTTGATAGGTCAGCTTTACATAGACACCAAATTGATTAGCCAACACCGCTACCACTTCATCGCCCTCTACCCATTCGGTACGAGCGGCGCGAGTATCTTCGCCAAAGCCCGGCTTATCCATATTTACCACTACCTTGACGGCTTTCTTTTCGCTCACTTGGATAGCATCCTCTTCCTGGCTGCATCCGGTAAAGGCAAGCACAAGGGCTGCCAATGCAAAAAATATCTTTTTCATTTCTTTGTTGTTTAAGCTGTTAAACACTCTTGATTATACATTATCCCAGTCTTGTTCATCGCCAAACCATTGGCTATTAACTCCACCCGATGCTGCATATCCCTTCTCTACTTCCACTTCGACCACCTCAACCCGAGGTGCCTCGTAATTGTTCTTTGTTTCGTTCATTGTTAAAAAATTATTAAGTTAATGAATTATTCTCCTTTCTTGTCCTGCACTTGTTGCATGAACTCCTGCATTTTCTTGTCGAGCACCTTTTCGATGCGTTGCTCCAATGCCTGTACCAGATGCTCGTCCTTCACCATCCGCTCCAGCAGTTCTTGGGTAAACTCCATAGCCTCGGCATGACGCTGTTCGTCGTCCGCTTCCTTCTTCACTTTTTCCGTTTCTTTCTTTACCATAGCATGAGCATTGATTTCGACACAACAAAAGTAAGGGAGAAGACAAAAAAAGACCATGCACAATCGTGCATGGTCTTGGCATTATGATGCAAAAGTACTTGTTTGCAAGTTATTTGGAGGCCGTTTCGCGGTATTCGTGCGACGGAAAGCACGCGAGAAGCTGGTGGCATCGTCGAAACCACAACGGCAGGATACATCGAAGATGGAAAGCTCGGGCGATTGGCGCAACAACAGGCAGGCATACTCCATACGGATGCGTAACACATACTGCTGGGTAGTGATGCCGGTTACTGCCTTTACCTTGCGGTTGAGCTGCCCGCGGGTGATACACATATCCGAAGCCAACGACTCTACCGTAACATCGCCCTTCGGCATGCCTTTCATGACAAACGATACCAGTTGCGACAGGAACAGACGGTCGGCCTGATCCAAGGCAGACGGGGAAGCTTCGTCACCGTCCGGTGTATCCTTTGCGAGTTCTTCTTCGGGATTATCGTCCTTCTTCAGTCCCTCGATAATGGTTTGCAACGCTTCTTCGCGCATACGCATGCGCCGATGCATTCCCATCCATACCAATGCCACCAAGAGGATTACAAAGAGGATACCCATCCACAGATAGGTGTGCGCACGATGGCGCTGTGCCTCGTTCTCCATGCGTAGCTGGTCGGTGCCAAACTCAGCATGATAGCGTGCCAGGCTCTCGGCGGTGGCATTGCTATAAAGGGAATCCTTCAGTTCGTTGAAACGGTCCAGTTCTATCTTGGCACTATCGGGGCAGGATGTCCACAAGCTTTCGTAAAGTCCCCGACGGGCATGCATCTCGTTACGCATATCGCCCAAGGAAACAAACATACGGGCGGCCTCGCGGTAATAGGGTACGGCTTCGGTCTCGCGCTCCTGCGAAAGCAAGGTCATGCCCATCTTGTTACAAGCTATACCCAACGAGTGCTTGTTGTCGCGCTGGCGGAAGAAAGGAATGATACGGGCCAGTACCTGTTCGGCTTCCTGATAGCGATGCATACCCACCAATACGGAGGCTTTCTGCGCCAGGCGCACCATGAGGCGTTCTTCGGTTCCCTGCTCTTCTTCTACCTTACAGGCCTTATCGATATAGCTGAGGGCTTCGGCATCATTGCCCATGGCATGATACACCTCGGATGCCATGCCCAACAATACGGCTTGTCGGCGGGGGTTATTGGCTTGCCGGGCATATTCTATCCCTTTCAGGATGTATTTTTCGGCTTCCTTGGGTTGGTTGGCACCAATATAGATGCCTGCCAAGGTATTGAGCGAAGAGCTCATCAAATCGGGATCGCCGGTGCGTTCGTCCAACTTATAGCAACGCTTGGCATACTCGGCCGCCTGCTGGTAATCGGACAAACGGAAGCAACTGAGCGACAAGAGGTTCAGGCAATCGGCCTCTATCGACCGGCCTTCGCACAGAGGCAAAGCCCGTTGGGCATAGGTTCTGGCTTGCTTGAAGTCCTGAACGGCATAGTAATGCTCGGCCGACCAATACCATACCTGCTGGCATAGTGAATCGGACGGAAGGGCATCGGTAAACACGATGACCTCGTCGGACAACTCTTCCTGATAGAACAGCCTCATCAGGCGATTGGCCACTGCGGTACGTTCCACCCCATCGGCTTGTTCGAAACGCGACAAATAGACACTCACTGAATCCGTCAAGGATGCACACATGCCTGCAAGCGGCATCAACGCCCACAAGCAACTTAATAATACTTTTAGTAATACTTCCCTCTTCAACATTTATATATAAGGTTAGTTTTCTCAAAACATGCGGCTCACCCGTTCGATGCCAGCGGCAAGAATATCAATCTCTTCTTTGGTGTTATACAAGCCGAACGAAGCACGGACGGTGCCTTCGATGCCCAAACGTTGCATCAAAGGTTGGGCACAATGATGACCGGTGCGCACAGCTATACCGAGGCGGTCGAGCAAGGTACCCATATCGAGGTGATGGATGTTTCCCACCAAGAACGAGATAACACTACTCTTGTGTTCGGCTTCGCCAAAGATACGCATGCCTTCTATCTGTTTCAAGCGTTGCATGGCATATTGGGTGAGTTCGTGTTCATAGGCTTCTATCTGCTCCATACCGATGGCCGAAACATAATCGAGCGCCTTGGCCAAAGCGGTAGTACCGATATAGTCGGGAGTGCCGGCTTCGAACTTGAATGGCAATTCATTGAACGTGGTCTTCTCGAACGAAACGGTCTGAATCATTTCCCCGCCTCCCTGATAAGGGGGAAGCTTGTCGAGCCAGGCTTCTTTTCCATAAAGCACACCCACCCCTGTAGGACCATACACTTTATGTCCGCTAAACGCAAAGAAGTCGGCATCGAGTTCCTGCACATCGACCTTCATGTGAGGGACACTCTGAGCGCCATCCACCAGAACGGGTACATTGTGGGCATGGGCCTCGGCAATCATATCCTTCACCGGATTCACGGTGCCCAAGACATTGCTCACATGCATCACACACACCAACTTGGTACGTTCAGAGAAGAGTTTCTGGTATTCATCCAAAAGCAATTCGCCCTTATCGTTCATGGGGATTACTTTAATTGAAATACCCTTCTTGGCAGCTTGCAATTGCCAGGGAACGATGTTGCTATGATGCTCCATGGTGGAGATGATGACTTCATCGCCCGGTTGCATCTGACTTTCGGCAAACGAAGAGGCCAAGAGGTTGATACTCTCTGTAGTACCCCGAGTAAAGATGATTTCGTTTGTGCTACGGGCATTGATGAAACGGCGTACCGTTTCGCGCGAAGCCTCGTGAAGTTCCGTGGCCTGTTGGGAAAGGAAATGTACCCCGCGATGCACATTGGCATTCACGGAATAATATTCGTTGGTGATGGATTCTACCACGCATCGGGGTTTCTGTGTGGTTGCTCCATTGTCCAAATAGATCAACGGCTTGCCGTACACTTCCCGACTGAGAATGGGGAAATCTTCTCTGATTTTATTGATATCGTACATAGTTACTTACATATGGCGCATCCCTGGCACTTATTCAATTCGCCACGGAAACGTTTTTCTACCAACAGATGCAAACGGTCTTTCAACGCATCCAAGCGGATGGTGTCGATTACTTCGTTTACAAAAGCAAACATCAACAACAAGCGGGCTTCCTTCAAACTGATACCACGCTGACGCATATAGAACAACGCCTTTTCGTCCAACTGACCTACGGTAGCTCCGTGTGAACACTTCACATCGTCGGCATAAATCTCCAATTGGGGTTGAGTGTACATGCGGGCTTCGCGAGTTGCACACAAATTACGGTTAGTCTGTTGGGAAGAAGTGTGTTGAGCCCCTTCGCGTACCAATACCTTACCGGCAAAAGCACCCACGGATTGGTCATCGAGCACATACTTGAACAATTCGTTGCTGACACAATCGCTTACTTTGTGGTCGATGAAGGTATGATTGTCTACCTGTTCGTTCTTGTCGGCAATGGCCATGCCACAAAGGTTGATTTCGGCTCCACGACCATTCAATGTCACTTCGGTGGTATTGCGGGTGGTTCCGTTATGCAAGGTCATGCCATTGAGCAATACATTGCTGTTCGCTTCCTGGTTGACATACAGATTACTGATGCGCACCGTACGGTTGTGTGTTTCTTCCAGTTCGTACAAATCGAACACCGAATTCTCAGCGGCGAAAACTTCCACCACCTGGGTAGAGAGGAAATTCACATCGTCCATGGCATGATCGCATACCAACAAACGGGCTTGCGCTCCTTCTTCAAGCACTACCAGCAACCGGCGGTTTACCATGAAGTTTACATCGGCACGAAGAATATTCACCAACTGAATGGGTTTTTCGACCACCACGCCTTTCGGCACATAGAGCATGAAACCATCTTGTGCAAAAGCGGTATTGAAAGCGGTTATGCCATCTTTGGAGGTATCGGCCAACTTGCCATAATACTTCTGCACCAACTTGGGATGTTGTTGGGAAAGTTCCTTCAAACTACCCAGCAAGACACCTTCGGGCAACTGGGCCTTGGGCAATGCCTTGTTGTAAAAGGCATCGTTCACTACGAAATAAAGCGATGTGCTCATGTTAGGGACATCGCATTTGAACACTTCGTACGGGTTGACCGGTATGTCCAGACGGTTCAGGTTCAAACCATAATCGGGAGCGAACAGCTTGGCCATATCGGTATATTTGTATTTCTCCTGCTTGGTCGTGGGGAAGCCCAAGCGTTCAAAGTCGGCAAAAGCATTGGCACGAGGGGCATTCATCACCTCGGAACTATGCCGACATATCAGGGCTTCGCACTGACTGAAGAGGTCAATATATTGTTGTTCCGCTTTCATGCTTATTCTCCTATTTCTTTCTTTATCCAGTCGAAACCGCGGTTCTCGATTTCCAACGCCAATTCAGGTCCGGCTGTCTTTACGATACGACCTTTATAAAGCACATGAACCACATCGGGCTTGATGTAATCCAACAAACGCTGATAGTGGGTGATAACAATGCAACTGGTTTCGGGAGTCTTGAGTTTGTTTACGCCTTCGGCCACGATACGCAATGCATCGATATCCAAACCGGAGTCTGTTTCATCAAGAATACTCAATTTAGGTTCGAGCATCGCCATCTGGAAGATTTCATTGCGTTTCTTTTCTCCGCCACTGAAACCTTCGTTCACCGAGCGGTTGGCCAACTTGTTATCCAATTCTACCACCGCACGCTTTTCGCGCATCAACTTCAAGAATTCACTGGCGGTCAATGCCGGTTTACCTTCGTACTTACGTTTTTCATTTACCGCCGCACGCATGAAGTTCACCATACTTACCCCCGGAATTTCTACCGGATATTGGAATGAAAGGAACAAGCCGGCATGACTACGGTCTTCCGGGCTCAAGGCCAAAAGATCTTGTCCGTCGAAAGAAACACTGCCTTTGGTCACTTCGAAAGCCGGATGACCCACCAATACAGACGACAATGTACTCTTGCCCGAACCGTTAGGTCCCATAATGGCATGTACTTCACCCTTCTTGATACTCAAGTTGATGCCTCTCAATATTTCTTTGCCATTGACACTGGCATGTAAGTCTTTTACTTCTAACATAATCTTTCCTTTTTCTTCTTTACCCTACACTTCCTTCCAACGAGATAGCCAACAGCTTTTGAGCCTCTACCGCAAATTCCATTGGAAGTTTGTTGATTACTTCTTTCGCATAACCATTCACAATCAAGCCCACCGCATCTTCGGTATTGATACCTCGCTGATTGCAATAGAACAACTGGTCTTCACTAATCTTACTGGTGGTAGCCTCGTGCTCCACAATGGCGGTTTCGTTATGAATATCCATATAAGGGAAGGTGTGTGCACCACATTCACTTCCCAATAGCAACGAGTCGCACTGGCTGTAGTTACGGGCATTGTCGGCTTTTTCAGACACACGTACCAAACCACGATAGGAATTCTGGCTCTTGCCGGCACTGATACCCTTGCTCACAATGGTACTGCGTGTATTCTTTCCGATGTGAATCATCTTGGTACCTGTATCGGCTTGTTGATAGTTGTTGGTTACCGCTACCGAATAGAACTCGGCAATGGAATTGTCGCCCGTCAGGATACAGCTGGGATATTTCCATGTAATGGCCGAGCCTGTTTCTACCTGAGTCCAACTCAACTTACTGTCCACTCCCTTGCAATGTCCGCGCTTGGTCACGAAGTTATAGATACCTCCCTTTCCTTCGGCATCGCCCGGATACCAGTTCTGTACGGTGGAGTATTTCACTTCGGCACGATCGTGCACCACAATCTCGACGATAGCAGCATGAAGTTGGTTTTCATCACGCTGAGGGGCGGTGCAACCTTCCAGATAAGACACATAGCTGTCATCGTCGGCTACAATCAATGTACGCTCGAACTGGCCGGTATTGGCCGCATTGATACGGAAATAGGTGGAAAGTTCCATGGGGCAACGAACCCCCTTCGGAATATAGACAAACGAACCGTCACTGAATACGGCTGAATTCAAGGCCGCAAAGAAATTGTCGCGATAGCCCACTACGGAACCCAGATACTTCTGTATCAAGTCGGGATGTTCGCGTACCGCTTCACTGAACGAACAGAAAATGATTCCTTTCTCCATCAGTGTCTCACGGAAAGTGGTCTTTACCGATACAGAGTCCATAACGGCATCTACGGCCATCCCACTAAGAGCCATCTGCTCTTCCAAGGGGATACCTAACTTATTAAAGGTCTTGATCAGTTCAGGATCCACTTCATCCAGGCTCTTCGGTCCTTCCTTCTTCTTGGTAGGATCGGCATAATAAGAAATGTCCTGATAATCTATTTCGGGAATGTCGAGGTGCGCCCAGGTAGGCATCTCCAAAGTAAGCCAATGGCGATATGCCTTCAGACGGAATTCCAAGAGCCATTCCGGTTCGTTCTTCTTTGAAGAAATCAGACGGATGACATCCTCGTTCAATCCCTTTTCTATAATATCTGTGTGAACATCCGTAGTGAAGCCATATTTGTACTTTTCCTGCGTCAGTTCCTTCACATATTTATTGGGTTCTTCTTGCATATACTTAACTAACTATTTTATCGGTCATATCCTTCAATACCGGAAAGAATACGTCAGTAAATTCTTTCACCGGATTATATAACGCAGATGCTTCTTTCTTTGTTTCACTAATGATTTCGCTCTTTGGATCAAGATATTCAAAGACATGTATAGCCAATCCTATCAGAAGCATAATTTTTACAGCACCCAACAAACCGCCCAACAAGCGATTGATCCAACCTAAATTGATTGCATCCAATGCCTTGGTCAAAACGGATGACACCATGATGCACAACAAAGGAACAATGACCCATATCAAAATGAACGACAATATCTGAGCAATGGTCATGGAAGTGCCCAATGCCGTAACCAAATGTTCGGCCACTACACCAAACAAAGCTCTGGCTACCAATAACCCGGCTACCAAACCGACTATGATTGCCAATTGCTTCAGAAAACCTTTCATCAAGCCCTGAATGACACCTATACCAATCAAGACTAATATAATAATATCCATCAATTCCATATTCCTTAAAACTGAAAATTGAGAATTGAAAATTGAAAATTATCCACCACAGGCTTCATTCCCAATCATCAATTCTCAATTAATAATTAAATACTCAAAACTACAATGTTTGCTTCACTTCAATTTCTTCGTAAGTTTCGATTACGTCACCTACCTTGATATCGTTGCAGTTGGTCAGGCTGATACCACATTCAAAGTTGGTACCTACTTCCTTCACATCATCCTTGAAGCGTTTCAAGGCATTGATGGCACCTGTAAATACTACGATACCGTCACGGATCAGACGAGCTCTATCGCTACGTTTTACCTTACCGGTCTTCACCATCGCACCAGCTACCTGACCTACCTTACTAATATTAAAGACTTCACGCACTTCGATGGTAGCGGTAACCTGTTCCTTCAATGTAGGAGCCAACATACCTTCCATCGCAGCCTTCACTTCTTCGATGGCATCGTAGATAACCGAATACTTACGGATATCCACTCCATTCTGTTCGGCCAATTTAGCAGCAGAACCTGAAGGACGTACCTGGAAACCAACAATAATGGCATCCGAAGCCGAAGCCAAGGTTACATCCGATTCTGAAATCTGACCAACACCCTTGTGGATAACATTCACCTGAATCTGTTCGGTAGACAACTTGATAAGTGAATCACTCAACGCTTCTACAGAACCGTCCACGTCACCCTTCACGATGATGTTCAATTCGTGGAAGTCACCCAATGCCAAACGACGGCCTACTTCATCCAATGTCAACATCTTCTGAGTACGCAAGCCCTGTTCGCGTTGCAACTGTTCGCGCTTGTTAGCCACCTCACGAGCTTCCTGATCGGTATCGAATACGTGGAAGGTATCACCGGCAGCCGGAGCTCCGTTCAAACCAAGAATCAATACCGGTTCGGCCGGACCTGCTTCCTTGATGCGTTGGTTACGTTCGTTGAACATCGCTTTCACCTTACCATACGAAGTACCTGCCAATACAATATCGCCAATGCGGAGAGTACCGTTGGATACCAATACCGTAGCTACATAACCACGTCCCTTATCCAAAGAAGATTCAATGATGGAACCGGTAGCCTTACGGTTAGGATTAGCTTTCAATTCAAGCATTTCCGCTTCGAGTAATACCTTTTCCAACAAATCGTCTACACCCAAGCCTTTCTTGGCCGAGATATCTTGCGACTGATATTTACCTCCCCATTCTTCTACCAGGAAGTTCATAGCAGCCAATTCTTCCTTGATCTTGTCTGGATTTGCAGCCGGTTTATCTATCTTATTAATTGCAAAAACAATAGGTACACCTGCTGCCATAGCATGGTTGATGGCTTCCTTGGTTTGAGGCATCACATTGTCGTCGGCAGCTACAATGATGATAACAATATCCGTAACCTTTGCACCACGAGCACGCATAGCCGTAAAGGCTTCGTGACCCGGAGTATCAAGGAATGTAATGCGACGTCCGTCTTCCAATTTCACATTGTATGCCCCAATGTGCTGGGTAATACCCCCAGCTTCACCGGCAATAACATTCGCCTTACGAATATAATCGAGCAAAGAAGTCTTACCATGGTCTACGTGACCCATAACGGTTACAATCGGTGCACGAGGCAACAAATCGTCCTCTGAATCTTCTTCTTCCGTGATAGCCTGTGATACTTCTGCACTGACATATTCCGTTCTATATCCAAATTCTTCGGCCACCAAGTTAATGGTTTCTGCATCCAAGCGCTGGTTGATGGATACCATCATACCAATACTCATACAAGTACCTATGACTTGAGTAACCGGTATATCCATCATGTTTGCCAATTCGTTGGCGGTTACGAATTCGGTCAACTTCAATATCTTGCTTTCTTCATGTTCCATTTCCTCTTGTTCCAACAAGCGGTCACGAACATTCTCACGCTTTTCCTTACGATATTTAGCAGCCTTATTCTTGGTCTTGTTGGTCAAACGTGCCAACGTTTCCTTTACTTGCTTGGCTACATCTTCATCGCTAACTTCAACCTTAGGCAACGGTTTCTTAAAACGGTCTTTATTGGCTTTGCCCTGATCTTTTCCTTTACCGGCATTCTTGCCTCCGTCCTTACCTTCCCGACGCTGGTTGTTGTTTCCACTTTGATTACCGGCATTGTTAATGTCTACACGTTCTTTTCCAATGCGGTTGCGTTTTTTCTTCTTTCCACCTTCTTCATCCAAGTCTTTGGATTTGTCATCCCCTTTACGGATTTCCTTGATGATGGCATCCTTCATTTGCTTACGCTGTTCCTGACGGATCTTTTCCTTTTCATCTCTTTCTTTCCGTTTTTCTTCCTTGGATTTCTTCTTTGGACGGGTTGATTGATTCAAGGCCGCCAAGTCTATTTGTCCAACGACATTAATCTTTGACTTGAACTCCGTCGGACGGATTTTAAAGACCTCATCGCCCTCTTCCTGCTTTTCTTCCACAACCGGAAGTTCCGGCTTCACTTCGATTTCTTCCTTATGGACATCTTTTACCGGCTTCTTTTCTTCTACAGTTGCCTTCATATCCTCAGCCATTTCTCTTCTTACTTCTGCAAGCAATTGAGATTCCTCTACAGGCACTTCTTTCTTGGCTGGAGCAGGCTTCTTGTTCAGACTGTCCAAATCAATCTTACCTACAGGCTTGAATTTAGGACGTGCTTCTTCCGGTACAACAGTCTTGATAACTTCTTCTTTCTTCGGTTGTTCATAACCTTCAATGGAAATAGAAGCCTTGTTGCGTTCCTTGTTCTGTCTTTCTTGAATGAATTTTTCGGACTCCTTTTTCAAATTCTTGTCCGTACTGAACTCTTTTACGAGTATAGCATATTGTTCTTCGGTAATTTTCGCATTAGGACTCGCCTCAATGACATGCCCTTTTTTCTGCAAGAATTCAACTACCGTCGTTATTCCTACATTTAAATCTCTGGTTACTTTATTCAGTCTAATCGTCATAAATTGATTTACGATTTTCAATTATTCTTCAAATTCAGCTCTTAAGATGCTTAAGATTTCGTCTACAGTATCTTCTTCCAAGTCGGCTTTTTCAATCAACATTTCCCGCGGTGCATTCAACACAGCCTTTGCTGTATCCAAGCCAATTGCCTTGATGGCATCGATAATCCATCCATCAATTTCGTCTTCAAATTCTTCCAGATAAATGTCTTCATCAGCAACACTTTCATCCAATTCACGATATACATCGATGGTATACTCTGTCAGCATACTGGCCAACTTGATATTCATACCTCCCTTACCGATAGCCAATGACACTTCTTCCGGTTTCAAATACACTTCCACCTTCTTTTCTTCTTCATGCATCACGATGGAAGAAACTCTTGCCGGGCTCAAGGCTCTTTGGATGAACAATTGGATATTGGATGTATAATTAATAACATCAATATTTTCATTTCTCAATTCACGCACAATACCATGGATACGGGAACCCTTAACACCCACACATGCTCCTACCGGATCAATGCGGTCATCGTATGATTCCACAGCCAATTTGGCTCTTTCACCAGGAATACGCGCAATCTTCTTGATAGTAATCAATCCATCGTTGATTTCCGGCACTTCCATTTCCAACAGACGTTGAAGGAATATAGGAGAAGTACGGCTCAATATAATTTTCGGATTATTGTTGCGGTTATCTACACGAGCTACTACGGCACGTACCGTTTCGCCTTTCCGATAAAAATCGGAAGGAATCTGTTCTGTCTTAGGAAGCAACAGTTCATTACCTTCATCATCCAACAACAATATTTCCTTTTTCCATATCTGGTAAACTTCAGCAGCGATAATGGTTCCAACTTTATCAATATATTTATTGTATAAGCTGTCCTTTTCCAATTCCAATATCTTGGAAGCTAAAGTCTGACGCAAGTTCAAAATAGCACGACGACCAAATTTAGCGAAAATCACTTCATCTGTCACTTCTTCCCCTATTTCATAAGAGGTATCCACTTTTTGAGCCTCACTCAATGCAATCTGCATGTTGGGGTTTGTCAACTCATCATCAGCAACGACCACCCGATTACGCCAAATTTCAAAATCACCTTTATCGGGATTCACAATTACGTCATAATTCTCATCGGTGCCAAACATTTTCGCGATAACACTACGGAAAGACTCTTCGAGTACACTGACCATAGTGGTTCTATCAATATTTTTCGTTTCCTTGAATTCCGAAAATGTATCAATCAAACTGATTGTTTCTTCTTTTTTGGCCATATTATTTAAAACTAATTAAGTATTTAGTATATTTCACTTCATCATACATAAAAGTGATGTCCTCGTCCACCAGTTTAGGGCGCTTGGCACCTTCCGGTTTCACTTTCTTCTGGACAGTCACCACAAATTTTTCCGTATCAGCTTCCTTCAGTATCCCTTCCATCTTCTTTCCTTCCTTGGTCAGAACCTCTACCTCTCTGCCCACATGATTCAGATACTGTTTCAACACCTTAAACGGTTGTCCGATACCAGCCGAGCCCACTTCCAGTTCAAAGTCTTCCTCTTCCCGATTCAATTTGGATTCAATGAAGCGACTCAGTTCTACACAATCATCGATCCATACACCTTCTGCATGGTCAATTTCAACTACAATCTTGTTATCCAAGCTGATTGCAACATCCACCAGAAAATATTCCTTATCTTCCAGCCATTCGTTTACAATCCCTTCTACAACGTTTTTACTTATCATTCAGTTACTATTAAGAATAAAAAAAGGGCTTTGCTCAAGCCCCACGATTCATCCATTTCGGTGCAAATATACAAATATTCTATCAGTGCCACAACTTTTCATTGTTTTTTTTGTAGTTTTGCAGAAAGTTATAACATCATGAGCAGAAATAAGTTAAATCCCAACAAACCCTTTATGATACTAAACGGTATATTGTCCTTTGCCGTATTCGTCATAGTCTGTTTGTTCCTATATATCGCATTCAAGTTCAAGCGCGATGCTGACAAAATCAAAACATACGAAGAAAAATATCAGATTGAGTTTGCCAAAGATTTTGCAGGAAATGACATCAGCGTTTATTTAAACGACAGCCTGTTACTGAATCAAATCATGCCCGACAGTACACTACAGTTTTCGATAGACAAATTTGCCGATGAAAATGTATTGATGATTGTAGACAACAAGACCGAAAATACAACTCCATTCGGTCTCAATCCCAAAGGAGGCAAAGTTACAGTCAAACAAGTACAAGGAACCATTTCTATTCTGGAACAAAGCGATGCCCACTAAAAGAACCCTTCCCGACGAGATGTTCGGACAAATCATTATCCGTACACATCGGCTGGCACGTCGCATCACCATGCGAACCAAGGAAGATGGGCTGCATATAACTGTACCCCCTCTTACCCGCACTTCCAAAGTCATGGAAATAGTAGAAGAATATCGAAGTCGCTTGTATGAAACATGGGAAAGAACAATTCCGCAACCGTTAGATATCGGATTCCGTATAGATGCTCCTTGCTTCCGGCTACGGGTAGAACAAGGAAACTGGAACAGATTCACCGTACGTTTTCAAGATGAAGAAACGGTTATATTTTGTCCCAAGGGGACCGATTTCAAGCAAAAGAGTACGCAAGATTTATTAAAGAATGCCATTGTTCGGGCCATGAAAAGGAGAGCCGAAGTGTATTTGCCCCCTATCTTAAAAGAATTTGCAGAAGCTTTCGGACTTACCTACAGACAAATTAAAATAACCAAAAGCCGAAGCCGTTGGGGAAGTTGTTCTACCACCAAGAATATCAACTTATCTTGCTATCTGATGTTGCTTCCTTCCCATTTAATGGACTATGTGCTACTCCACGAACTGGCACACACCCGTGAGATGAACCACGGTCCTCAGTTTTGGGAATTATTGGACAATCTAACCGAAGGGCAAGCGCATACTCTCAGAAAAGAATTGAGAAACTTTAAAATAATCTTCTAATAAAAACGAATCATAAAAAGGGGAACAAGCCAAAATAGAAATCCAATCCTATAAATTGAGATGGATTCAAATTTTTATTTCTTTATCACTGTACCACCTCCAGCATGAATAGCCGTAGCCAAAGTAATGACTACTTGCGACACACCGGCATCAATTGCCGAAAAGGAATTCTCAAGTTTGGGTATCATCCCCCCTTGAATAACACCTTGCTCCACATATTCCTTAAAATCGGCCGGAGTAATAAACGGTATCACACTATCGTCATCATTCTCATCACGAAGTACTCCTTTCTTCTCAAAGCAGAATACCAATGTCACATCAAAGAATTGCGCCAACGCTTTAGCAGTTTCACCGGCAATGGTATCAGCATTAGTATTCAACATACTGCCCTGCCCATCGTGCGTCAACGGAGCCATAACAGGTACCACCCCCTGACGAATCAAGTCGGCCAACAATCCTGCATTTACCTGCTGAACATCGCCTACATAACCGTAATCCACATCTTTCACCGGTCGCTTCACCGAACGAATCACATTCATGTCCGCTCCTGTCAGTCCCATGGCATTCACCCCTTTGGCCTGTAATCCAGCAACTATATTCTTGTTTACCAGTCCTCCATAGACCATTGTCACCACTTTCAACGTTTCGGCATCAGTAATGCGACGTCCGTTTACCATTTTACTTTCAATCCCCAACTGGGCAGCTATTTTAGTAGCAGACCGACCGCCGCCATGCACCAGGACCTTATATCCTTCTATTGAAGAAAAATCCGAAAGAAGACGATTCAATGTATCCTCTTCCTCCACAATTTTACCACCTACCTTGATTACTGTCAGTTTTTCTTTCATTATCAATCTTTTCAATATTCAATTGCAGCCTCAACGCATCCACAGAACGCCGTATCTGCTGTTTGTCTTCCAATTCTTCCGCACAAAATATATGACGGGCCTTACTATAATGAGGCATACGTTTTTCCAATGCCGAACCGATAAACTCCATCAATTCCTCGTCTGTCTTTTCCGCCAACAAAGGGCGTTGTTGCTTGGCCACGCGCAAGCGACGGAACAACACAGTAGGATCAACACTTAAAAAGACCGTTTCTCCTTGAGTATTCATATACTCCATATTGTCAAAGAAACAAGGAGTTCCCCCTCCGGTCGATATGACTACATTCTCGAAATCGCTGACTTCGTGCAACATATTCCGTTCCAATTCACGGAAGCCCTCTTCCGATCTCTCTTCAAAGATTTGTTGTACTGTCTTGTGAAAACGTTCTTCAATATACCAATCCAAATCTATGAACGTAAGTCCCAATTCACGGGCGAAAGCCTTCCCTAAAGTCGTCTTACCCGCTCCCATATACCCTATAAGGAAAATACGTATCATTTCTTCTTGGAACTAAAGCGCGATTTTCGGGTTTCTCCCTTTGCCTTTTGTAATTCAATTACCTTAAAACAAGCCTCCAGATCCATATCCTTCGGTTCCACCATTTCAGGAATCTTATAATTTTTCTTCTGATAAGCGATATAAGGGCCAAATCGTCCGTTCAAGATTTGCATATCAGGGTCATTTTCAAAAGTCTTGATAACCTTATTGACCACCGTCTCCCGTTTGGTCTGAATCATTTCAACCGCTTCATCCAACGATACAGCCATCGGATCCGTTCCCTTGGGAATAGAAACAAAAGTACTGTTGTGACGTACGTATGGACCAAACTTGCCTACGCCTACCACAACAGGCGTCCCTTCATACTCCCCTAAAGTACGAGGGAGTTTGAATGCATCGAGCGCTTCCTCCAAAGTAATTGTTTCCATCGACAAGCCCTTAACCAGTTGGGCAAAACGAGGTTTCTCTTCATCTTCGGCGGAACCTATCTGGATTACCGGTCCAAATCGACCAATCTTAACAGAAACCGGTTTTCCACTTACCGGATCTACACCCAACATTCTTTCCCCAACTTTATGCTCGGTCTTGGTATTCATTGTCTTTTCGACCAAAGGATGGAATCCCTGATAGAAATTACCCATCATACCGGTCCATTCCTTTTCACCTTCCGCCACTTCATCAAATTCCTTTTCTACATTTGCCGTAAAGTTATAGTCCATTATTTCCGGGAAATACTTCATCAAGAAATCATTTACTACCGTACCTACATCTGTTGGCAAAAGTTTGGATTTCTCATTGCCTGTTAATTCTGTTTTAGAACTTTCTGCAATCTTTCCATTCTTCAATTTCAGTACATCATATTCCCGTTTAACACCCTCTTTATTACCTTTTTCCACATAACCACGCTGTTGTATAGTAGAAATAGTAGGTGCATAGGTAGAAGGACGGCCTATACCCAATTCTTCCAACTTGCGTACTAGACTGGCTTCTGTATAGCGCAACGGACAAGTAGAGAATCGTTGGGTAGCCAATACCTCGGCCTGCTTCAAATTCTGACCTACAGTCAAAGGAGGAAGCAAGCGGCTTTCATCTTCCTGTTCCACATCTTCATCATACGATTCCTTATAGACACGAAGGAAACCGTCAAAAGTCACCACTTCACCTATTGCCATGAAAATTTCATCACTACCACTTATCGTAATGGTGGCCGTTGTCTTCTCCAACTCAGCATCAGCCATCTGCGAAGCAATGGTACGCTTCCATATCAGTTCGTACAATTTTTGTTCCTGCGCAGTTCCCGCAATTTTTTCGTTGGACATATAAGTTGGCCGAATAGCTTCGTGAGCTTCCTGCGCCCCTTTACTTTTAGTAGCAAATTGGCGAGTCTTCACATAGCGTTCTCCCATCAGTTCTGTAATGGTCTGCTTACTGGTACCCAAAGCCAAATCCGACAAGTTTACCGAATCAGTACGCATATAAGTAATCTGTCCGTTTTCATAAAGCCGTTGAGCTATGACCATGGTCTGAGAAACCGAGAATCCCAACTTACGGGCAGCCTCTTGCTGGAGAGTAGAAGTTGTAAAAGGAGGTGCCGGCGACTTCTTGGTCGGTCGTGTCACAATATCTCCGATTGTAAATGACGCATCCTTGCAACTTTCCAAGAAGGCACGAGCCTCTTCTTTTGTTTTGAAACGACGTCCTAATTCTGCACGCACTTCAGCCATTTCTCCATTAACGCTCGGAACTTCAAACAAAGCAGTCACCTTGTAGGACGATTCACTGACAAAGTTGTTCACTTCGCGTTCACGTTCCACTATCAACCGAACTGCCACCGACTGTACACGTCCTGCAGAGAGAGCCGGTTTCACTTTTCGCCACAATACTGGAGAAAGTTCAAACCCCACAATACGGTCGAGCACTCTTCTTGCCTGTTGTGCGTTAACCAAATTCATATCAATGGATCGTGGATGGTCAATGGCCTTCAGAATGGCATTTTTAGTGATTTCATGAAAAACAATACGTTTTGTCTTAGCAGGGTCAAGACCTAACACTTCAAACAGATGCCAAGAAATGGCTTCCCCCTCGCGGTCCTCATCGGATGCAAGCCAAACCATGTCTGCCTTCTTTGCTTCAGTCTTCAGTTCCTTCACCAATTTCTTTTTGTCATCCGGTATTTCATAAGTGGGACAATATCCATTTTCCACATCTATACTGAATTCCTTTTTCTTCAAATCCCGGATATGACCGTAACTGGAGAGTACTTTATAATCAGCACCCAAGAATTTTTCGATGGTCTTTGCTTTAGCTGGAGACTCTACTATGACTAAGTTTTTCTGCATATTTTTCAAATTTGGGTGCAAAAGTAGAAAAAAAAGCAGAATCACACCTATATATTAAGGTATGTTTCTGCTTTTTTTAATAAAAATAGGAAAAAGAATCTTTATTCCCCTTTATTATTACGCAAAAAACGCTTTACACCCTCCCGTACTGAATCCAATCCAAACTCGTCCGGATCAACCTTATCCAACGGCAACCAAAAAGATTCTGCCACGTCGTCCATGGCACACAAGTTAGTGTCATCCGCGACTTTGCATAAGAAAAATAAATCGAGCGTATGTACCAGAAATCCCGAGTACAGATACGTATTCGGCAATGAAAACTGATAGAAAGCTTCGGTCACTTTCAATCCGGTTTCTTCAAGCACTTCCCTGGACACCCCTTGTTCCCCAGTTTCGCACATATCCATAAATCCACCCGGAAGATCGAGTGTCCCTTTAGCCGGTTCATTACCCCTCCTGCATACCAGCAATTCATTGTTGCCATTCAAAACAAAAGCTACGGTAGCTGCACTTGGATTGAAATAATATACAAAGCCACAATCAGCGCAGCGTTTGGACTTTCCGTTGTTTACTTGAAAATGTGAAGAACCACATTCCGGACAATATTTAAACAATTCCAATGGATGATACATATCTTATTATTTCGTTATTCAATCATTTCATTTGCAAAGATAATCTTTTATCCAACAAAAGAAAAACAGGAAGTAAAATACATCCAATTAAAGTAAAACAACCCCCAAAACGACTAATTTTGCTAATAAAACACATTTTTTTGCCCAATAATGCAGATAAATTAAAAACAATACGTATATTTGCTTACAGAATGATAACCAATAACACCAATAGATATGGAGAAAATTGATAGTCTTGACAGACAAATACTGGAAATTATTTCCCAAAACGCACGAATTCCATTCAAAGATGTCGCAGCAGAATGCGGTGTATCACGTGCTGCCATCCATCAACGTGTACAGCGTTTGATTGATATGGGCGTCATTATCGGTTCCGGATACAATGTCAATCCCAAGAGTTTGGGATACAGAACTTGCACCTATGTAGGTATCAAGTTAGAAAAAGGTTCCATGTACAAAGCCGCAGTCAACGAGTTGAAGAAGATTCCTGAAATCGTGGAATGTCACTTTACCACAGGTCCGTATACCATGCTGACCAAATTGTATTCTCGTGACAACGAACATTTGATGGATTTGTTGAACTCCAAGATTCAGGAAATTCCGGGTGTAACTGCTACTGAAACGCTCATTTCTTTGGAACAAAGCATCAAGAAAGAAATTCCCATCAAATCGGAATAATGGATTGGCTGGCTGAATATCATTTGACAGGTATTGTCATTGGCATCAGCACCTTTATAATTATCGGCCTTTTTCACCCCATTGTGATTAAGGCCGAATATTATTGGGGTACCCGATGCTGGTGGATATTCCTTATTTTAGGAATAGTAGGTATTGTCGGTTCGTTATTCATTACAGACATACTGATATCTTCTTTATTGGGCGTATTTTCCTTCTCGTCCTTCTGGACCATCAAAGAAGTGTTCGACCAACGTAAACGGGTATTAAAGGGATGGTTTCCCATGAATCCCAAACGGAAACATGAATACGAATAAATAGGAAGAGAGCCTGCAGACTCTCTTCCTATTTATTATTCCGGCTGATAAGCCTGCAACGGTAGTTCCCCCTTCAAAGCACCGAGGGCATTGTATGCCAACGAGCCCATCTCATCCTCTCCTGGTATCAGTACTACTTTACCTAAACAATCCACCCAACTACGGAGCACTTTCACACAATAATCACTGTGTGCAATTCCTCCCGTCAACAAAATGGCATCTACTTCTCCACGTAGGGCAACGTATCGTGCACCGGCTTCCTTTGCCACTGTATAGAGCATGGCATCGAGCACTTGCTTATAAGGTTCCTTTCCTGCATCTGCTTGTCCGGCAATAGTTATCATGTCGGTTTCTCCCAAGTGAGCCGACAAGCCACCCGCTCCGTTCAGCATCTTCTTCATTTGCCGAAGATTATATTTTCCGCTGAAACAAAGCTCTACCAGTTGGTCGGCTGGGATTGTACCCGCCCGTTCCGGACTGAAAGGTCCGTCACCGTTCAACGCATTGTTCACATCGATTACTTTTCCTTTTCGATGAGCACCTACCGAAATTCCTCCACCCAAATGAACAACAATCAAGTTAAGGTCTTCGTAATGCTTTCCTATTGAAGCCGCATACCGACGTGCCACAGCTTTACTGTTCAAAGCATGAAAAATAGAAATACGACGTATTTCGGGAATACCCGTCAACCGTGCTTCGGGCATCAGTTCGTCCACGACCTCGGGATCGGCTATATAAGCTGGACACTGACATTCCTCTGCCAATTCATCGGCTATCAAGGCACCTAAGTTGCAAGCATGTTCCATCTTCGCATGAAGCAAGTCGTACTTCATCTGTTCGTTGATAGCATAGACACCCCCTGGAGTTGGTTTCAACAATCCGCCTCGAGCGATAACCGCATCAAACTCCACCGGAATTCCCGCCTTTTCCAGCATGCGTCTTACAAACTTCTTACGATATTCCAATTGCTCGTTCACATGATGAAAGCCAATCAAGTCCTCCACCGGATGATGCGCTCCACCAACCCATACCTGTTTTTCATCTTCATACAGAGCCAACTTGGTGGAAGTAGACCCTGGATTAATTACAAATATCTTCATGACTCTTCTTTATTATTCACTACAAACACAGGCCAAAGCCAAACTATAAAACTTGGAATTTCCCGAATCGGCCCTCGACGGTACTACAACCGGAGCGATTGTTCCCATCAGCATACCCGCCATATTGGCATCACCAAACAGCGAAATGGATTTATAGAACGTATTTCCCGACTCGATATTAGGAAATATCAACATATCTGCATGTCCTACTACAGGTGAACTGATACCCTTCACTTCCCCACTATGCGAATCACAAGCAGTCTTTACATCCATCGGCCCATCCAAAAACATTCGTCCATAAGCCCCCAATTCCGCCCGCTCCTTCAATGTCACATAATCCAACGTATGTGGGAACTTTTCATTCACCTTTTCGGTACAATGAATCAAAGCCACCCGTGGTTCATCTATCCCCATGCGTCGACACACTTCCACATCGTAGCGTATCATGGCATCAAAATGTTCCAAAGTAGGGCGTGGAATTACCGCCGCATCCGAAAAGAATAACAGTTTGTTGTACAACGGTACTTGCGCTACGGTGATATGACTCAATACTTTTCCCTTCGGCAACAAGCCCTCCTCCTTCTTCAATACCGCCCGAAGCAAGTTGTCCGTATTAATTATTCCTTTCATCAATACATCTGCATGACCTTCGCGCACCAAGGCTACCCCTTCCTGTGCGGCCTTATCGGGACTAGAAGCTTCGTACACCTTTACTCGATCCGGATACTGACGATGAATATAGTCTGCATTAATCAGATGAGGTGTGTCCGCCACCAACAGGAAATCGGCAAACCCCTCTTGTAGACTACGGAGAATAACATATTCCGTATGTGCATCATTCGGACACACCACCGCCACGCGCTTTCGTACCTTCTGCGAACGCAAACGACTCATCAAAGCTGCAAAATCCTGTATCGGTTCCATAGTCGTCAGATTTTTAGCAAATATGCAAATATTATCTGAATTTATCTCTATCTTTGTTCGAATTTCTATGAAGATTTAACGTATGAACAAATTACCGACATTTGACATACAGTCAACCTACGATGCCATGCATCGTACCTTTCCCGGATACAAGACCTCCCCTTTGATTGGTCTGACCGGCAATTTCCGAGACGGCGACTGTACTTTAGCCGAAGGGTACTACCAATCCGTCTTACAGGCAGGAGGTACACCAATCATCATTCCACCCATCGACGATACAGATGCATTGAGCACCGTATTGGATACTTTGGACGGCATCTTGTTGACCGGCGGTTCCGACATCAACCCACTCTATTTTGGGGAAGACCCCATCAAAAGTCTGCATGGCATCAATCCACGCCGTGACAAACAAGAATTGTTACTAGTCAAGTTAGCGGTCGACAGACAAATACCTATATTGGGCATATGTCGAGGCATACAGACTCTGAATGCCGCTTTAGGCGGTACTCTATATCAGGATATTCATTCACAGATGGATAACACCTGCATCAAACATGATCAAGATCTAGACCGCAGTTATGCCTCACACATTGTAGAGATAGTTCCTGACAGTCTGCTATACCACATATTCGGTACAGATACGCTAGCAGTCAATTCCTTCCACCATCAGGCTATCAAAGAAGCGGCTCCAGGTTTCCGGGTTTGTGCCCGTTCGGCCGACGGTGTAATAGAAGCCATGGAATCCACTTGCTTCAAGTCCATAATAGGCGTCCAATGGCATCCCGAATGTTTCATACTCCGGGGTGACCCTTGCATGATGCCACTTTTCCACTGGTTGGTTCGAGAAGCTGCTTCTTTCAAGGAAGCCAAACGCCTGCACAAGTGTACCCTTACCCTCGACTCACATTGTGATACTCCCATGTTCTTCGACCAGCAGATAGACTTCGCCAGTCGCGACCCGAAGATATTGGTCGACCTCCACAAAATGACGGAAGGACACCTCGATGCCACTATCATGGTAGCCTACCTGAAACAATTGGAACTAACCGATGAAGCCTTATTGGCCGCCACCGCCAAAGCCGACCGCATCTTGAATCAAATTGAAGAACTGGTAGCCAAAAACTGCTCACATATTGATATTGCCCGAACACCTGCCGACCTCTATCGTCTGAAGACAGAAGGCAAGAAAGCCATCTTATTAGGTATCGAAAATGGATATGCCATCGGGAACGATCTCCGTCACATAGAACGTTTTCGCAATCGAGGAGTGGTATACACTACCCTTTGCCATAACGGCAACAACCAGCTTTGTGGTTCGGCCAAATACAACGATGAAGGTTTGGGTGTAACCCCCTTTGGAACCGAAGCCATTCAAGAGATGAACCGCGTAGGCATGATGGTGGATATCTCACATGCCGGAGAGCAGACATTCTACGATACATTGGAAATCAGTAGCAAACCCATTGTGGCTTCCCATTCTTCCGCCCGTGCCTTGTGCAATCATCCGCGTAACCTGACGGATGAACAGCTGAAAGCCCTGGCGCATCGAGGAGGAGTAGCGCAAGTCACCCTTTACAACGGTTTCCTGAAAGAAACAGGTACAGCTACCATCACCGATGCCATCAACCACCTCAACCACATGGTGAACATCATGGGTATCGAACATGTAGGGATTGGAACCGACTTTGATGGCGACGGAGGAATTATCGGTTGCGCTTCAGCATCCGAACTCATCAACTTTACCCGCCGTTTATTGGAAGAACGTTACAACAAAGAAGATATCCGCCGCATTTGGGGAGGAAACTTCCTGCGGGTGATGGAAGAAGTACAAAGAATTTAATTACCTTTGCAACATGAAAACCAGAAGAATATTTACCTTCCCCTTCCTGCTTGCCACCTTGACCGCCGCCGTATCTTGCGGCAACAGCAAGAAAGCAGACGAAAGCCGGGAAACAGAAAAGAAAATCGTCATCAAAGCACCGGAATTCAATGCCGACAGTGCATACGCCTACATACAGGCACAAGCCGACTTCGGTCCACGCGTCCCTAACACTCAGGCACACCGCGATTGCGGTGATTATCTGGCCAGTCAACTCGAAGCTTTCGGTGCCAGGGTATACAATCAATATGCCGACCTCGAAGCATGGGACGGTACCCTGCTGAAAGCACGCAACATCATCGGCGCCTACAAGCCCGAGAGCCGGAAACGTGTAATGCTCTGTGCCCATTGGGACAGCCGCCCGTATGCCGACAATGACCCTAACCCCGACAACCACCGAAAACATATTCTAGGGGTGAACGACGGAGCCAGTGGTGTAGGCGTACTCCTTGAAATCGCCCGACAGCTCCAGCAAAAATCACCCGAACTGGGCATCGACATCATCTTTTTCGATGCAGAAGACTACGGCATACCCGAATTCCATCGAGGCAACTACAAAGCCGACACTTGGTGCCTCGGTTCCCAATATTGGGCCCGTACCCCCCACATACAAGGATATTTCGCCCGTTACGGTATCCTGCTCGACATGGTAGGAGGCAAAGGAGCCACTTTCTATCAAGAGCCCTATTCCCTGCGCACCGCCGCCAAGGAAGTGAAGAAAATATGGAAGAAAGCCCGCGAATTGGGATACGGCAACTGGTTTGTCGACCGCGAAGGAGCCGAAGTGACCGACGACCACGTATACGTACACTCCATAGCCCGTATACCGTGTGTAGACATCATCAACTACGACCCCACCAGTGAACGTTCCTCATTCGGCGATTTCTGGCATACGGTAAACGATACCATGGAGAACATAGACCGTGCCACCCTGAAAGCGGTGGGACAGACTGTAATGGATGTAATTTACAATGAAAAGTAACGATATGAAAACCATCAACGAACTACAAGACGAAATTATCGAAGAATTCAGCGACTTCGACGATTGGATGGACAAATACCAGCTGCTGATAGACTTGGGCAACGAACAAGAACCGCTCGCCTCCGAATACAAGACCGATCAAAACTTGATAGACGGTTGTCAAAGCCGCGTATGGTTGCAGGCCGATTTGGTGGACGGTAAGGTACTATTCCAAGCCGAAAGTGATGCGTTAATAGTTAAAGGCATCATCGCTCTACTGATTAAAGTTGTATCGGGGCATACCCCCGACGAGATATTGGAGAACGACCTCTATTTCATTCAGGAGATAGGATTGAAAGACCACCTCTCGCCCACTCGTAGCAACGGATTGTTGGCTATGGTCAAACAGATGCGTATGTACGCTTTGGCCTTCAAGGCCAAGATGGCATAAAATAAAGTGAAATTAGCTTTTTACACATTTTACCAGCACTTTCCGTTCATCGGGCCCCGTAGTGGCAAATAGGTAGATGGCTCCTCCTTCCTTCAGTTTGAGACGCTTGCGAAGATCAGCCACCGATGAAGGAAAGTTACGGACGGTAAGATTGGCCTTTTCCACTCCTTCTAACATGGTTTTGAGTTCTTTCTTACCAAAACCGCTCACGCCTTCTATCTTAAATCGACGACCAGGGAAAGCAGGGAGATAATCATCGGATGTATAAAGATGACTATTAATATGAAGTTTCTGCACAGGAAAGACTTCCGTCAACACTTTGTATGCACCGGCTTTCAAGATAGAGGCATTGGGTTCGTACAGATAGGTACCCCATTGGGAAGCTATCCGACAAACGGCATCATGCTCCTTGTTTAGAGTGAAAGAAAAGTGCTGACATTCGCGTGATGTTCCAATATTGGCGGTATGTATTTTTACCTCACCTTGATGACAAGCATCCAGCATCAATAACAATTCCTTACATTCGTTGTTGACCGATACCACATGGACTTCGCTTACATGCTTCAATGTATTGAGAGCAAGAGAAAGATCGAGCATGGGCGAAAGCTTAATCATTACCATACGTGCTTTTTCAACCAAAAGAGATTCAAGGATACTTACATCGGGTTCGCAATCGGATATGGCAACGGTCTTACCTCCTTGTCCATCACGCCGGGCTGGGTCAAGAAAAAGGCAATCAACGGGCTCCATATTCTTCAAGAAATCCACTCCATCTCGGTGGTGCACCTTTATATCCAATCCTAACAATGAAAAATTGTGTGCGGCCAATTCGCAAAGCTCTTTCTGGCGTTCCACATAATGAGTTCGCTTAAAATGTGAAGATATAATTGAACAATCAATACCAAAACCACCGGTAAGATCGGCAAACGATTCTCCATCCATCAAACTGGCTTTATATAAAGCAGTAGCTTCCGATGAACATTGTTCCATAGACAAATGCTTGGGATAAATCAGTCCTTGAACCCGATACCACGAAGGTACTTTTACTTCGGCAATCTGCCGACCTGCTATCTGTGTAACGGCCATAGCCATATCGACTTCGGGATATTTCGAAGCCTGTAAAGCCAAAGCACGAACATCGGCATGAAGATGTTCTTCGACAAATCGGAGGGTAGCTGGAGATATTTGCATAATTTGTTGGTTATGTTGGCAAAGATAAGGATTTTCTTCTATCTTTGCATCCATAAACCATTAACAATAATGATATGAAAAAACTGTTATTTGCATTATGCATGATATGTAGCACAATCCTCTCGACATGGGCACAAGAAGAGGAGTCCATTTCCCCTTTCTTATTTGGTGAATACAAGGAAGCAATTGTGTTTATGAAAGACATGTCACGTGTAAGAGGAAAGTTAAATCTTTACCGGCCCACCGGAGAATTTTATTTCATAGACGAACAAGATAAAAATAAGATAAAAATTCTGTCCCAGCCTGAAGAAGTAACCATGATTCGCTTCGGGAACCGTATATTCCTTCCTCTTGAAAAGGGAGCCGTAGAAGTACTTTCATCCGAACCTCTACTCTATGTACAATACAAGGCAAGCATTCAGGACAAGGGAAAAAAGGTAGGATTTGGAGGAACTTCCTCGTTAGTGAATGTCAAGAGTTATTCTTTAAACCGTTCGGGTACAGGAGTAGTATCCGACCCTTTGAAATTGGTGGTGGGACATCTGTACAACGTTTACTACATAGGAAAGAAAAAGAAGGAAATAAATAGTATGAAACAACTCCTCAAATACTATTCAAAGCAAAAGGAAACATTAGAGAAGTACATTGAGGAAAACGACATCAAATTTGAAAATGCTCCACAAATCATGCAACTGGTGCAATACGCTCATTCATTGAAATAACAAATAGATAAGGGCTGTGTGTTACACAGCCCTTATCTATTTGTTATTTCATGCTTTCAAACAACGCATTCTTTTCAATGGTCCAACCCTCGCGTTTGGACAATTCGCAATTTTCTCCCTTGAACATCGTAGCAGCCTTCTCATCGCCTTTAAGTTGCCAATTGAGCCATGCAAGGGCTACAATGGAATATTCTCCACCATGCGGTTGTGCATAGGTCCCTCCATGTCCTACCGGCAGATTGGTTGCGCAAGCCGGTACATGATTTATCCGATGAAAATCGTCCATTCCATTGCCATAAGCAATATCACTTTCTCCGCCAAGCATATACATAACGGAAGAATGGATTTCTTTCAGCTTCGACTTTGGAGGCATAGGCATTCCACCTACCGCACTACCTGCATTGCTTTCGTTGAAAAGTCCACTATTGCATACCATCAAAGTCTTGATACGTTTGTCGGCACAATTGAACAAGGTTTGGAGACCGCCACACGACATTCCTGCCAAAGCAATATTCTTCACATCAATCTTATTATAATAAGGTGATGATTGGTCGGCATTTTGTGCATATACCCAATCCATGGATTCAATCTGTTGCTCGGTAGTCGACATAGGTCCCTGATATCTTTCACCTTCTACGGGCATATAACCGGTAGCCACTACCAGATAACCATAAGAAGCAATTTCATTGAGGAACAAATAATGCTCAAACGGTGAGTTGTAGCATGCACCATTACCCCAAACAAGCACAGGCAAAGGGTTGCTTTCATTGAACGGTGTCAAATCTTGCGGAACAAATATAGTGTGAGCCTTCAAGGAAGCTTCTTCCTTCATGATAGCCTTGTGAGGACCGGTTCCTCCTTCTTCCACTACGCGCGAGGCAGGTTTACCTTCTGTTGTAAAACTCATACAAGTGAGTCCGAATGCCATCAGAACCATTATGGCCAATGATGCATTTAAAAATCTTTTTGTTTTCATGGTTATTGTTTTTGATAATTGTTTACTTGACTTTCCAAATCTTCAGACAAATCAGGCCCTCTTCTCCATTTGGATTCGGTTGACAAACGAATATTGCATTGTTTAACCAATTATACTTGCTATCCTGCGGAGCTTCAAATTGTGGAGCAGTACGGAAATACATCTGGGGCTGGCCGTTTTCGTCCTTACCGGTATAAATCAATCCACGGTTGCGCACATGAATGTTCACACCATCATCGGTACGTATACTATAAATGGCTTCCAGCTCGGTACGTCCGCTTGCCAAATCCTGCAATTGATAATCGGCACCTCCAGGGAGAATAGTCCCCTTCATGTTGGGCCCTTCGAAAGTTCCTCCTACAATGGGAATAACAAAACGATTGCCATGCGACGTCTTTCCTACTTGATAAGCACCTTCACATTTTACCTTCAATTCTACTACAAACTCCAGTTCGGGGGCTATGTCTTGAGCCTTCATCACGGCGATGCATAACATAAGCATCAATGCCATCCATACTTTTTTCATCACTTCATTTATTTATTCAGGTTAAAACAAAAAAAGCACTAATTGCATCTTTCACAATCAGCGCTTTTTTAGTGTGGACCAGCCTGGGCTTGAACCAGGGACCTCCAGATTATGAGTCTGATCCAAATATATTATATAAAATTTCATAAAAAGCCAAATATCTAATTTTCAAGGCTTTATTTAAAATGAAATTTTCATAAAATTACATACAATTACACAAGTTTTCAATACAAAAGGTCACCTGAAGGTCACCTAAATTACTCGTGAATGCTATTAATTCAATAGATTTAAAGTGAGCTAATCGTCTAAATCAAGTATTATTATTCAATCAATTTTCAACATCAAATCAAAAGTCGTACATTTACTTTGAAAGAATTTATAACCTTACTTAGACTATGCAAATATAAAAATAAAACATAACATATCCACTCTAATTCCTAATATTTTAACTAATTCTTAAGGGAACTATAGACTTGTTGACACAAATTGTCTGAATTGTCTGTTAGTAATCGAATGACTACATTATAGGATAGACATTTCATCTTTTCTGTCTTCAAAATCATAAGTTGTGCCAACTGATATATTATTCCCTAAGTCTTTATACCATTCTTTTTTGAAAACTTCCCAAACATCCACTTTTGATAATAATTCATCAGCCGAAAACAATTCATTTGGAATCCTATAGATTGATGTTTCACTATCTAAAGAGCATGAATATTCAAACGCATTTCGCCACATTATTTTTCTTAATATTCGCATAGATAATGGAAATACATGTAGATAATTCAGAATGGCTATAACCTCTTTTAAACGCTTTTGTCTATTTTCGTTATCCATTTTTTGCTATAAATTAAACGATTTATAATATTTGTAACTACAACTAGTAATGAAGGGGGAACACCCAAAAATAAAGTCCAAAAGATATAATAGTCAACCCAAAACTTTGTTTCACCCATTTCCCTCATCATATATAAACTATCCGAAGTAAAGTCATGACGATAAAAAAAGGCAAAGCTAAATGCCAATAACAAAAAAAATAGCACAATTATGACTTGCCAATACCAAAACCCTATTTAATTTATTAGTCTAAATATTATTTCTTTCGCCATACATCAATAATTTTACTAAACCAATTCTTTTCTGGTTCTATTTTAGTGCGTTTAACTCCAAATATTGCTTCCCAAATACCATCCATTTTCTTTTAACTCATCTATGTTTCCTTTTAAATAAGAATTATCTATCTCACGATAACTAACATATTTCCCATTAACAAAACGTAAATATAGTTCCTTTTCATTAAACGTATTTCTTATCCGTTAGTACTCAATAATTTAAAAGCTAAACGGTAGAAATAAATACATTTGGATTTAATATTGATTCCAGAAGTGTAAATTTAATAAATTTAACCTTTATTTACATGATCAAACGATCTCACCATTAATAAGCACAAACAATCTTCCTCAATCGTAGATTACACCCTTTGACTTGTTAACTACGCCTTGAATCAGCTTTTTCATCACGACTTATTTACATATAAAACAAAGAGGGGATAGTCTATGTCCACATTAAAAATGTATGTTACAAAACTATTCACCCCTCCCGAGAATAAAACTCAAATGTTCATTCTACAAACAATCTTCTAACTTTTACCTATATAAATTTCACCTACTGACT
>SUXW01000041.1 GCA_015060765.1 Bacteroides sp. | reverse complement strand
ATAAGAGAATGCAACGATGAGGCCGTAAGAATGCATTCTTCCGTCGATAAGATTGCATTCTTCTGAACAATTGACTCCGCTTGTCTGCCGTATTTGTCCGGTAAGCAAGCGGAGTTAATTGTAATCATAATACCCTGAATGATAAATTCTTCATACGCTTAGGATTAACTCGTACAACTTTCTCCATTTGGTATGACAAACATGTTCTTCAACATATTTCACAAAATTCTTCACTCTTCATTCTTCACTCTTCATTTATTTTTGTACTTTTGCTCCATCTTCACACTGGATGCCTCTCATCGGGAGGTGCAAGGTGGAAACACATATTGAAAAAGCGTTTACTTGGCGTTTGAGTTTTGAGGCTATAATCATTTTTATTTTTGAAGGATAAAGTAAGATGCTTCGCTTGTTTGGATGAGCGACAGGTAATGTCTCCACGTTTTTTTACATATGTAGGAATCATCAAAATCAAGGACTTTAGAAGGCTGAATCGAAGGGAGATAGAGGAAGCGAAGAGTAAATGTATGGAAAGTATAAAGACATGTCTGGCTCAGCAAAATTATGTCTTGCCAGAACTGGAAGTATTGGAAATTGCAGTTGAAAAAGGATTTGCAGCGTCAGGTTATATCGGAGGTAATGAGGGACTTGATGTTGAAGATGGTTTGTGGGATTAAAAGAAATATTAGAATGAAAACAAGTATATGGTATAAATCAATTAATCTGCTATTCGGATTATTGATTATGGCAGGATGTTCCCATGATGAGGACATTTATGTGAATGAAAATGTTTCGGGCAACCACACGCTGAGAGCAGTTATAGAGCATGAAGCGGATGCCCGGACAGTCATAGATGATGCATATAATGTCCTTTGGGCAAAAGAGGATTGTATAGGAGTTTTTGGTAATAAACAAAGTGACAATGCTCCTTTCGTCGTTAGCAGTTTGAATACTGAAACTTTCGAAGCTGATTTTACCGGAACACTGCAAGATGCAGAAGAACCCTTGTTTGCTTACTACCCATATTCAGAGGGAGCAGATTTTGTAGGGAATACACTTTCTGTGACACTGCCGGATGAATATGAATTGACCAATGAAAGCAATCTGCCTATGTTGGGTATGCCTGATGGTGAAAATGTCTTACGATTCAAGCATCTGATGGGATTGATGCGTATTACGGTCAAGAATGTTCCTACTGGAAAATCCCAACTTGTAGTGGAGTCCGAGGGAGAAAACGCGCCCGCATTGTCTGGCGAAGCTACTGTTTCCGATGTTTTTGCGGAAGATGCTGTATTGAATTTGGACAATGCAGGTTCACGTACAATCACATTCAATGTTGAAGCTGCGGAACCTGAAGATGTGATTTTTTATGTACCTCTTCCTGTCGGGACCTATCCTCGATTGAAAGTTTCCTTGAATCATGAATCCAGTGTCTATTTTGCAAAGACCATGTCAAACCGTACAATCCGCCGTGCGGTAGTCCTGAATATGCCAGCCATTGAAATACAGCCATCCAATATACTCGTGTCAACACATTTTGTACCTATACATGAACATCAGCCTACAGTTGTTTCATCAGATATGGAATCGGGTATTTTTGAATTGGATTTTGCCAATGGTATGCCTGCCTTGGAAGAAGGAAGTATCATATCCTTGGATTTGGGGACAATGAATGTATTTCGTCGTATCACGTCGTTATCTGTGTCAGGAAGCAAGGTTGTTGTCGATTCCGAACCGGCTTGCTTGAACGATGTCATCCATAAAGGAACATTTACGCTCTCTACAGAAAGTTATACAGGCACAAGAGGCATAGGAGAAACTCCAACATTTTATCCGGAAGAAATCAGATATTATGATGAAAATGGTCAATTGCAACGGATTCCTTATAATAAGACGCGTTCAATAGATGATACTGCAAACATGTTGATAGGTACAAAAATAGAACCTTCAGATAAGTATATCATAAAGAAAGAACATGTGAGTCTCTATTGGGAAGAATGCAGTATGGGATTATCGTTAAATTTGCGTTTACATTGCAGTTTTGACGAGGCTGAAGACTTGACCTATGAGAATTACAAAAGAGGAGAACTGGAAATCTATGAAGCATCTGTCACCGGAACTTTTGACTCTGATTTTAAATTAAAATTGGATTGCAGGAATAAGGCACTTTTGGATGAAGATGAAATAGTACTTGTTAAAGACATCCTCAAACCCAAATTTCTCTGTTTTAAAATAAAGGACAATCCTGTATTGAAAGATGTCCCTATTCTTGTTACTGTTGACACGGACTTGATGACAGACTATGCAATAGAAGCAAGCGGTTCATTTAATGCTTGTGCAGGATTTAATACGAGTGCTTCGGTGACGGCTGGAATCTCATGGACTAAAAACAGCGGTCCAAAATCAATTTCTAACAAGAGCTTTAGTCATAAACTATATGCGCCAACCATAACAGGATATGGCTCTGTCAATAGTAATATATCCGTTTATCCCCGTATAAGTATCGGTTTGTTCGATGCTTCGAAATGTGGCCTCTACGTGGATTTGAAACCTTATCTGAGAGAAGAGGCAGAAATTGGGTTGTATGATAAATTGGGAACTTCTGATGCAGACTATTATGGTTCCTTGTTCCAGACATATTGGGGTATGGATTTCAATGCGGGTGCAAATCTTCATTTCTTAGGTATATCAAAAGACATTTCTTTGTCGGATCCAGTCAATTTGGGAGAAAAGAAGTTGTACGAAGCCCCCAAATTGATAGAATTCTGTGAATCATCTTCCAAGGATATAATACCCGATGTTCCGGTTACTGCATCTTTCAAAGTTTCCGGCTACAATCATTTGCTTGATCTTTATATGGATGTCACCACCCCGTATGTGGTCAAATTCACGACGAATTGTGGTGAACTTACTCAAAACTTTGTTGCTGTCAACGGGGTCACAAGTACAGCAACGGTAGAATGGACACCTGGTGAGTGTGACGAAGAGCCATACTTGAAGGCTACAATGCACGATGGTCTGGGAAATGAAATCACCTCAGATTATTGGTATCCACAATATAAGGTCGTGGTGATTACGGGTAACGCGACGGACATCACTTCGAATGAGGCACTTTGCCATGGAAGTGTTGGAGCCATTGAGGGGGATTTTCCCGGATACAGCTATGGTATCTGTTATAGCACATCGTCTGATCCTATTTCAGATGAAGCTGCCATACACATAGCCGGTTCTTCCATCGAAAATGGTGAATATAGTGTGTTCTTGAGTGAATTGGAAAGTGAAAAGACCTATTATTATTGTGCCTATATGGAATGGGACGAAAGATATTATTATGGTGAGGTAAAATCCTTTAACACAGATGAGCCGGATGTAACCCGTGGCACAGCCATAGATTTGGGACTTTCCGTTAAATGGGCAAGTCATAATGTGGGAGCCAAACGCCCGGAAGATCATGGAGAATATTACGCATGGGGAGAAACAGAAACAAGAAATTATTACGGCTATAATAATTCTTATAAATATTGGATTCATAAGGAATTATACCAATATATAGGTGATGATATTGGTGGTACCTCATACGATGTTGCTCATGTTAAATGGGGCGGAAAATGGCGAATGCCAACATTAGATGAAATCGATGAACTCTGTGATAAATGTACAATGAAAAGTACCGTTGTCAATAATGTAAGAGGTTGGCTTTTTACAGGACCTAATGGCAATAGTATATTTATTCCTAATTCAGGAACTTTTAGTGGATCAAAGCCTGTACACGTTGGTACAAGAATAAAATGTTGGTCAAGCACTGCTACTGATCCTGCATTATATGGGAATGATAATATGACAGCATATGCATTAAGTTATAGTGGATTGGGAGTTCCTTGGCATGGGTATGATTTTCGGCATTTTGGCAATACAGTGCGCCCTGTATGTGAATAAAAACGATAGAATCGGAGTTTAATTATGGAAATATGAAATGCAAAGTATAGATTTGCCAACCTTGACTCTTATGTGAAAAAATGCGGCTTGCAAAATATTTTTTGCAAGCCGCATTTTTTATTTTCTCCCGTAGCAAAATGGGTAAGTGCAAGCCGCAAAAAATATTTTCCAAGCCGCAAAATTGAGGTCGAAGGCTAAAGGCTAAAGGTCAAAGGTGAAAGCCATCGCCATCGCCCTTTGCCCTTCAACTCTTATACGCTATGGACAGTGAGTTGGGGGAAGGGGAACTCGATGCCCTCCTTGTTGAAGGTGGCATATACGGTCTTGTTCATGTCGAAGAATACGCCCCAGTAGTCGGATGCCTTTGTCCATACGCG
>SUXW01000008.1 GCA_015060765.1 Bacteroides sp. | reverse complement strand
TTCCTGGGTTGAGAACAAGTTGAACAACAGACCCAGAAAGAGGCTTGGTTATCTCACACCAAATGAGAAATTTAATTCAATATTAACAAATTAGAATTCGATTGCATTTGCAAGTTGAATTCGCCATGTATTAAGTTGATAGCTAAAGGCAAAAAGGCGGCACGTCCCTATTCAGGACGAACCGCCTTCCCTCTCTTTATTGTTTAACTAATAATATAATTATCAATAACAAGGATGCTGCTGGTCGGCCAATCCCGGATTCACATCAATAATTGCTGTTTGGTGGAACGGCATGATTTCAACCATATTCTTCTTCATTCCGTAGAATACACCGGTACTACCAGTAATCCAGCTATTAGCCGTAGCCAGGCCTTCTACATCTTCTACACAAAGACCACCTCCCTTATTCTTGATACTATGAATACCAAACATGTTCAGAATAGTATATTTCACTTCTTTCAGTTCTACACCGGCAGGAGCTTCACTTTGTGCGAAATAAACGTTTCCTTCAGCATCTTCAAACAGATTCTTTTCCAAATAGCCCTTGGCATTTGAATTCAACGTATTCAAGGTTGTCAATTCTTCCTCTGACAAATTCATAGCAGCCAAATCATTTTCATTAACTGATATATATTTCAAAGCGATAGTAGGATCTTCAAAAGTGGGTTGGGAAGTCAGCTTGTATGCGCGATATACATCTACATCAGCATAACGACCTTCACGACGAGCCAATTGATATAATTTATCTTTCTCTGCATTCAAGTGATCAACCAAGATACCCCATCGGCATAAGTCTGTCTTTCTCAAGCCTTCGTGAGCCAATTCCAATTTACGTTCCTGAATAATGAAATTCTTGAAGTCTGCATAACTGGTCGGAATGTCACCTACCTTAGATTCATCATTCTTGAACGCACGCATACGAACTTCCTTTACAGCATTTACAGCTGCAGCATTAGCTCCATTGTTCAGTTCATTCAATGCTTCCGCATACATCAACAACACATCCGAGTAGCGCAACAAAGGCCAGTTAATATCACGTCTGGAAGCAGACGAGCCCATTTCTGATTTCCAATTGATGCGGTACTTTCCTACACCCATGCCCATATAGGTATTCATTTGGTAAGTATCTGCATTTTCTTTATTAACCAGATTCATTCCATAATTACAGATAGATACATCACGACGTTGGTCACCTTCTTCATATTCGAAATAGAATGTAGGCATAGCCATCATCTGAGAGCCACCTTTACCCATAGTAGCACTTGTTCCACCTGTAGGGATACCATTGGTATAACCTGTACGCACATCAGGACTATTAGAACCATACCATCCGAATTCCAACATGGTTTCATTGTTATATTGATTCAAAGCCAAGTCTCTGAACAATTGGTCATAGTTGTCTACCAAACCATTTTCACCTTTCTCAATAACAGCCTTACAAGCATCGGCAGCAATCTGATAAAGTTCCTTGATGCGGTTGACATCACTACGTTGAGCAATTTTTACCGTACTAACATCGTAAGGAACCACATCCAAATTCCAACGCAAAGAATGACCGGCAGCATACAAGGCTACACGTGCCAATATACCATAAGCCGAGTTCTTTGTAAAGCGTTCGGTAGTAGGAACCATACCTTCGCTCTTCCAAGGCAACAATTCTACTGCACGTTGCAAATCTGCAATACAATGGTCGTAAATAGTATCACGGCTTACACGAGACGACGAAAATGTGGTCAGTTCTGAAGTAGGTACGTTAGTATAAGGTACATCTCCATAAAAACGAACCAGATTCCAATAAGCGTATGCACGAACTGCCAATGATTCACCCAAAAGGGAATTAATCTTCTTTTGGTCGGCTTCTGAAGACGCAGTCATGTTTGGCAAGTTCTTGATACAAACATTGGCATACTCAATGGCTGCATACATTTCTGTATACGTTTTGCTTAAAATAGAAGTTACATTCGTATAATCATAATTGGACACATTATACTTTGAATTGGATTCTGTAGAAGATGTTTCATCTGTACCCATCAACATTTGGTATCCCAACTCTTGCGTATGGAGCTTGGCATAAGGAGCCACTACGGTCATTTCAGCTCTACCAATGGTAGAGAAAATAGATGAACTGTCAGCTTTTGATTCAGAAGGCATGTCCAACCAGTCTTCACATGATGTAAAGCCCAGCAACAAGGCTGATACCCCTAATATTGTTATTATCTTTTTCATATTCAATAGTTGTTTAGAATGTTAAGTTTACGCCCAATACCCAGCTCTTTGAACGGGGATAAGAAGAGTTGTCAATACCTGGAGTCAAAGCACTGTTAGTGGCAGAAACTTCCGGATCGTAACCTGTGTAATCTGTAAATGTATAAATATTGTTCAATGTGCAATATACGCGTGCATTATTAAGTTTGGCACGTTTGATGATATTCTTTGGCAAAGTATATCCCAAAGTAATGGTGCTCAAGCGCAAATAAGATCCGTCTTCAATGTAGTAACTGCTATGATCAGATATCGCAGTCTTGTTATTTTCAGAAATATTCCACATGGCACTCTTACTAAATTGATGAGGATTCAGTTCTGCCAAACGTTGCAGATTGGTAGATTCTTTACCTGTTTCAGGATCTATCAACATAAAACGGTCCTTCATTGTAGAGATTGTATTCTGGTTAGCCAAATACGGACCAATGAAACGTTGTGTACTCATATTGAACACATCACCACCCACAGCAAAAGTCATAAATACATTCAAATCAAAACCTTTGTAAGTTAAAGTATGGTTCCAACCTCCGGTAAAGTCGGGTGCGGCATTACCAATCACAGTACGGTCATTGGTACTCCAAACGGGATTTCCATTCTTGTCAGTTTCACCAGTTACAGCAACATACTTGGCATCACCCGGTTTAACTTTGGCACGGTCAAAACCTTTCAATGAAGCAACACCGTCCTTCAACGTATAACTACCGTCTGCATTTTGGGTGAAGTCGTTGGTAGTATAGATTCCGTCATACACCAATCCGTAGAATTGTCCCAACGGCTTGCCTTTTTCAATCTTGAAGCCCATACGTGAATTATAATCTTGGATAAAATAAGTGGTTTCACTATCACCATAAATATCCAACACCTTAGAACGATTGAATGCAATGTTGAAGTCCATTGTCCAAGCAAAGTCCTTATTGCGAATGTTTGTTGAATTCAATACAATTTCTACACCACGATTACGGATAGATCCCAAATTTTGATATTGGGTAGTGTAACCAGTTGAACTTGGAATTTGGTTCTTTATCAACAGATTAGAAGATTCATTGTTATACCAGTCAATAGAAAGATTCACACGGTTATTCAAGACTGCCATATCGAGACCAATGTTAGTAGTCGTAGTCTTTTCCCACTTCAGGTCCTTATTACCCAAAGTAGAACCTGGGAGATAAGTGATATAGTCTTTTCCGTTGATACCATAATGTCCCGAGCCATAGCTGGTTGCATACATATTGCTATCAATGTTATTGTTACCCGAAGTACCATAACCCACACGTAATTTCAAGTTCTGGAAGATATCCTGATCCTTCATGAATGCTTCTTCTGAAATACGCCAAGCAGCTGAAGCCGATGGGAAATACCCCCATTGGTTACCTTTTGCAAACTTGGAAGAACCGTCGGCACGTAAAGTAGCCGTTACCAAATAACGGTCGTTGAAGTTATATGAAAGACGACCAAAGACAGAAACCAAACCTACTTTATCCTTGCCAGAAGTCCAAGTATATGGAGTACCCATGCTGACATCGTTCAATCCAAAGTTACCATCTGTAAAGTTGCGGTATTCATTATTCATGTTCATGTCCTCTGCATAATAAGTTTCCTGTCCCAACAATACATTGAAACGATGAGCATCCTTAATATTGAAAGCATAGTTCAATGTGTTGGTTATCTGCCAAGAGAATTTTTCACTGTTATTGCGATATCCATAACCATAAGGGCTTTGGTTGGTAGAAGCCTGCTTGGATGAACCATCATCCCAATAATCCTGACGAATCTGTCTCCACATATAACTGGCTGAAGTACGGAATGTCAAATCCTTAATAATATCAATTTCCAAACCGGCATTTACTGTAGCCATACGAGTGAATTTTTCATTTGTTACAGCATTATTATTGACAATAGGATTGTTTGCATCATAATTGTCACCACCATACATGGAAGAGAATTCATCACCCAAATCAGAACCAATCAATTCTTCATTTGTCCAATGAATACCCCCTGTAACAGGTTGCAGAATGGTTTGTTTCAAGGCACCACCCAAAGAACCACCACCATCTACCTTGGTTTGTTGCAAACTGGTAGAGAAGTCAAAACGGACACCCTTCCACAATTCATGATTAATTTTTGCACGAATACTGTTTTTCTGGTAATCATGTCTATCCATGATACCATCTTCACCCGTATAGTTATAGCTTAACATATACTTTGTCTTATCGCTACCACCACTTACGTTTACATTGTGGTTTTGAGTAATACCTGTACTTCCGAACACCAAATCCTGCCAATCAATGGCTGCTCTTCCGCCATACTCTTTTGAAATGCGGTCATATGCACCGGTATAAAAATCAGCAGCATTCACATCACCACCGAATAAAGTTGCATATTTATCTTGTACTCCACGAAGCAACTGGAATTCATACTGGTACTTCACATAGTCTTCCACACCCAGCAAATCCAATTTCTTTCCCAAATGGTCAAAGCTGACAAAACCATTGTAGGAGACTTCTGTCTTTCCTGATTTACCAGACTTTGTTGTTATAAGCACAACACCATTCGAACCACGGGCACCATAGATAGCTGTGGCCGAAGCATCCTTCATAACATCGATTGACTCAATATCATTAATATCCACATTGCGTAGACCATTCTCCATTTGGAATCCATCCACAATATAGAGCGGTTCTGTACCTTGTGTAATAGAAGTACCCCCACGAACGGTGATATTGATGTCTGCACCAGGTGCACCGCTCTGTTGAATAATCTGTACCCCTGCTGCCTTACCAGCCAAAGCCTGTGCAGCTGTAGTTACCGGTGCCATGGTCAATTCCTTGGAACCAACAGATACAGAAGAGCCTGTCAAATCTTTACGCTTTACTTTAGCATAACCAATAGCAACCACGTCCTCCATCATAATGGAAGACTCAAGCAAAGTAACATCAACAAAATTCTTATTGACTATAGACACCGTCTGATTTTCATAACCGATATAAGATACAACCAATTCTTTGGCCGAATTAGGTACAGATAGTGTAAATTTACCATCCATATCAGTAATTGTTCCTACAGAAGCATTTCCTTTAACAACAACAGATGCACCAATCACCACATCGGACGCATCGCGGACAACTCCTGTAACAGTCCTTGTTTGAGCAAAGACGCCTAATGTACCACTTACCAGCAGTAACATTAATAAGGTTAAATTCTGAAATAGTTTTTTCATTTGTTCTTAAATTTTAGTTATACAGTTTATCTAAATTGCTACTTTATTCTTTTGAAGTCTGGCGCAAGCTTTTCACTACACATGATACACTTGCGCTCAAACAAATTCTCCTGAATCCTCATTTTTACCTTTTATTAATCTTTGTTCGGCAAAAATAACCACTCATTCTATTTTATATATGCACAAATCATCTTTTAGCATGTAAAAATCATCAATTAACACATTGGAGGCAAACAAAAAGAGGGAAAGTATCCGGTATTCTCTTTTTTTAGAGTACATTTGCAGCAAATCTTATTTAACCTATGAAAAGCTTCATCCTTCATCTTTTAGGTTTACTCTATGTGCTAACAATTGGAGTACATCCCATACATGCATCTATAGAAATCCGTTCCAGACAATTAACTACGGTAAACGGATTGAGCGACAATACCATCCGTCACGTCTATCAAGACAATAAGGGTTTTCTGTGGATAGGAACATTAAACGGACTAAACCGCTACGATGGCAATGCTTTTGTTAAATACTATCCGGAAAACGAACTTATTTCCTTGTCCGACCGACGCATCAAACAAATTATTGAAGACCAGTACGGACATCTATGGATAAAAACTTTTTCCGAGTCTTTCAGCTGTTACAATTTGAAAGATGACTGCTTTATCAATTATTTAGGAGACAAGAATGGCCAATCCCATTATAAAGAAATTCTTATACAAGAAAACAATATATGGCTTTGGGGAAATTCAGACGGATTCGTCAGAATCACATACAAAGACGGACACTTTTCACCCCAGTTTTTCAACACTCAGGCTGGTACCTTACCTACCAATAATATTCTTTCCATAAATCAAGGGAACCAAGACGATGTATACATCAGCACCGACAAGGGGCTGTATCATTGGTACAATAAAACTTTAATACACCTATCCCAAAAAACTTTCAGTAAGCACCTATTTTATAAAGAACATGCAGTATTCATAACTTCTAACGGCGAAATCTGGATGAGATATCAAGGAGAGTTCAAGAAAGCAGGGGAAATACCAGTTTCGCATCATGGAAGTATCAGTGATGCTTTGAATATCAAACATAATTGTCTTATATTCACATCCTCTGGAAGTTATTGTTTCGACATGAAAACTTGTCAGGTAAAAAAAGCTTCTTCCATTTATCATATTCCCAATGGAATTGTCAGCAAGGACAACAAAAACAATTATTGGGTACAGAACGGAACAGGGAACCTACAATATATCCATTCCGAAACCGGCGAAACTAAAATTTTTTCACTACTTCCCAAAGACAACCGCTTGCTGTTACGCAGAGAACAGTATCACGTACTACATGATTCCCGTGGAATTATATGGATTACCACCTTTGGTAATGGAGTATTTGTCTACACCCCTTCAACCCAAGAACTACAACAATTCATCACAAAAGATGGAGATTCTTCACCTTTAGCCTCCAATTTCGTACTAAATATAATGGAAGACCGCTCCGGGAATATCTGGATAGGTACAGAACATTGTGGAATTTCCCACATCAAAGTTATCAATGAAGGTTCTCACCGTATTATTCCGCCCAAATCTGACAGTAAAATCGTACGTATGATTAAACCTTTGAATAACGGAGATATTTGCGTTGGGGTACGAAATGGTGGTTATTATATGTACAACTCCGATTTATCTTCTTTAAAAGAAGGCAATCCTAACTCATTCAGCATCTATGCTATAGCTGAAGATGCCACAGGAAAAGAATGGATAGGAACAAGAGAAAACGGACTACTTTATCATGGGAAACAATATCGAATGTCAGAGAAACCTGATTCCCTATCAAGCGATGCCATATTCAGTATCCTCAAAGACCGAAAAGATAGAATGTGGATAGGAACTTTCGGTGGTTGGCTTAACTTAGCCATTCCAGAGAAAGGCAAACTTAAATTCGAGAAAATAACGATGAACGGATACGGACAGCGTTGGATACGTTGCTTAATAGAAGATAGAAATGGATGGATTTGGGCTGGGACAAGTGGCGGAATCTTAGTGTTCCACCCCGACAGTATACTTGCAAATTCCAATCACTATTATAGTTACAACCGTTCAAACAATTCTTTCAAGAGTGACGAAATACGTTCACTCATGCAAGACAGCAAAGGGAGAATTTGGATAGCCGAATCAGGTGAAGGATTCAGCATTTGTACACCTAACAACAATTATGACAATCTAAGTTTCAAGCATTACAACATAAGTAGCGGACTGGTAAATAGCAAAGTACAAGCGTTTGCTGAAGATAAGGAAGGTATGATTTGGATTTCTACCGAATATGGCATATCACGTTTTGTACCCGAAGAGGAATCTTTCGAAAACTATTTCTTTTCAAACAATATCTTAGGTAATGTATATTGCGATAATTGCGCCATGACATTATCTGACGGGCGTTTGGCATTTGGCAGTAATCAAGGGATTGTCATCATAAACCCACAAGAAGTTGGAAAGAATGACCAACTTCCCAGTATTACTTTTACAGATTTAAAGATTAATGGTATATCAGTACATCCAAAAGATACAGATTCACCTTTGCAAAACATGCTCCCTTATACTACTTCCATAAGATTGAGACACAACCAAAATTCCTTCGCCGTGGAATTTTCCACCTTGAATTATCCCGACTCTAACTTACCTCATTTCAGCTATATTCTAAAGAATTACGAAAAAGGATGGAGCATACCTTCGTCCTTGAACTTTGCAGCCTATAAAAATCTTCCTCCCGGTAATTATCAGTTACATGTAAAAGTTTGCAACGCAACAGGACTCTTGGAAAAACACGAGGCCATTCTGAATATCACTATCGCTCCACCATTTTGGGGCACCTATCAAGCCATTATTATTTATTTGCTTCTTTTAGGACTTATCATATACGTCATTATTCGTGTAATAACCCGTATGAATACGTTAAAAAACAAAATAGCTGTTGAAAAGCAACTTACAGAGTACAAACTAATGTTCTTTACAAATATTTCACACGAATTCCGTACTCCATTAACTTTAATACAGGGAGCTTTAGAAAAGATGTCCCGAATTAGAAATCTTCCTAATGAAGCAGGAAAACCTCTACAATCCATGGACAAAAGTAGCCAACGTATGCTGAGATTGGTAAACCAGCTTTTAGAATTCAGGAAGATGCAGAACAACAAGTTGTCACTCCAGTTGGAAAATACCAATATAGTGGCCTTTCTTCATGAACGATTCCAAGATTTCAGCGAAATAGCCGTTGAAAAGGAAATACAATACAAATTCTCATCTGCCCTCCCATCCTATGAGATGTATATAGACCGAGAAAAGATTGACAAGATTATATACAACCTATTATCTAACGCTTTTAAGTACACTTCAAACAAAGGGGAAATAACACTTGGAGTATCTTTAAGAGAAACAGACGGATTATTTTGCTTCTACGTATCTGACACAGGAATAGGTATTCCCAAAAACAAGCAAAAAGACTTGTTCAAAAGATTCATGCAAAGTAATTTTTCGAGCGATAGTATAGGTATCGGTCTCCACCTAAGCTATGAACTTACACTTTGCCACAAAGGAAATCTTTCATACAAAGAAAATGAAGGAAGCGGTTCCATTTTCACCGTCAGTTTGCCAATAAAATCATCCATATTTGTCGAAAAGGATTTTCTACCAGTTTCATCCCCATGTATAAAGGACAACGAGAACGAGCATTGGAGTCTTAATGCTTTTCAGCCACTCTCTACCCCTATCAACAAACGGAAAATCCTTATTATTGAAGACGACAAAGATATTCGCCAGCTTCTACAAGAAGAGTTAAGCTTATACTTTGAAACAGAAACAGCCATAGATGGTAATGATGGATTTAAAAAAGCCCATACAGATGAATACGAACTGATTGTATGTGATGTACTCATGCCCGGATTGACCGGATTTGAAATCACCCAGAAATTGAAAAACGACTTTAAGACCAGTCATATTCCTGTAATACTTCTCACAGCACTTAGTTCACCGGAGAATCAATTGGAAGGCATCAAAAATGGTGCTGATGCATACATATCCAAACCTTTCAGCATCAAATATCTATTGACACGTATCTATAAGTTAATAGAACAGCGTGACAAACTGCGCGAAAAATTTTCGAAAACGCCCGAAACACAACACGAAACCATGTGTTTTACTCAGAAGGATAAGGATTTCTTTACAAGAATGACTACCATATTAGAAGAAAACATAAGTCGTTCCGATTTCTCCATCGAAGAATTCGCATCACTTATGAGAATCAGTAAAACCGGATTTTACTCCAAAGTTAAAGGAGTAACAGGACTGTCACCCGTAGAATATTTGCGAGTAGTCCGCCTGAAAAAGGCTACAGAACTTTTAACTGCCAATAAAGAAATTACAATAACCGAAGTCGCTTATCGGTTAGGATTTAATGATCCCCTTTATTTCAGCAAGTGTTTCAAACAGCAGTTTGGAATCTCACCCTCCAACTACCAAAAGGGAGAAATGTAATGTATTCGTCTTAACCTTAAAAAGATTAAACGAATACATTTTACATGCTAAAAATCAGCTTTTAGGTTAAACAATCAAGCAAAGCAAAAGATTAATTCGGTCAGTCATTCTTCCTGCACTTCAAAATCGTCCTTACCTACACCACACAAGGGGCAAACCCAATCGTATGGAATTTCATCAAACGGAGTGCCCGGCAAAATACCGCCATCAGGATCACCCTTTTCAGGGTCGTACACCCAACCGCAAATTGTACATACATACTTTTTCATATTCATTTGTTTTAATGGTCCTATATTTTAACAATGAATATGAATGATTGGTTCACTCAACAAGCAATCGTTTCAATTCCCCCATACCTTCCGAAGCTCCTTTCTGGATGACATGTACCGGGCGACCGGAAGCTATGGGAACCTGTTTAGGATCAATCAAATATACAGGAACATGAGCCGGCACATAATTAAGCAATCCGGCTGCCGGATATACATTCAGCGATGTACCGATAATCAAGAACACATCAGCCTGTTCGCAATAATCAATAGCTGTTTCTATCATTGGTACAGCTTCACCAAACCATACGATAAACGGACGCAACTGCGAGCCGTCGGCTGCCACATCCCCTATCTTCACCTCATATTCTTCCGGTTTCAACTCCTTTATATAATTAGGGTTATTGGGTTGCCAACTCGATGTAACCTTAGTCAGCTCTCCATGCAGATGAATAACCCGGGAACTACCCGCACGCTCATGCAAATTATCCACATTCTGTGTAATCACAGTCACATCGTAAAACTGTTCCATTTCGGCCAACAGTTCATGTCCTCGATTGGGTTTTACTGTCAGCAACTGTTTCCTTCTCTCATTATAGAAATCAGTCACCAACTGTGGATTGGCCGCATACCCTTCGGGAGTAGCCACTTGTTCTACCGGATATTTATTCCACAAGCCTCCAGCATCACGAAACGTACTGATTCCGCTTTCGGCACTCATACCAGCCCCTGTCAATATTACTAAATTCTTCATTTTCTCCTCCTTCCCATATACAATACTTACAAAAATAAGAAATTTTAGGGAATCAAAAGCAAGTTCATTCAAAGAAAACACCTAACTTTGTGCACTTTATCATTTTTTTAAGAAAAAAGAATCATTTATTATGGATAAATTCAGTTATGCCATCGGCTTGGGAATCGGTCAAAACCTAATGAGTATGGGGGCCCACGGTCTGAATGTGGAAGATTTTGCACAGGCAGTAGCCGATGTATTGAATGGCAACGAGACTGCCATTACACACAACGAAGCCAGAGAAATTGTAAACAAGTATTTTGAAGAGTTGGAAGCTAAAATGAATGCCGAGAACATTGAAAAAGGCAAGGCATTCCTTGAAGAAAATGCTAAGAAGGAAGGTGTGATTACTCTGCCCAGCGGCTTGCAATACCAAGTAATCAATGAAGGTACTGGCAAAAAGCCAAATGCTACCGACAAGGTGAAATGCCATTACGAAGGAACACTGATTGACGGCACGCTATTCGACAGTTCCATCAAACGTGGGCAACCTGCAGTATTCGGTGTAAACCAAGTAATCAGAGGTTGGGTAGAAGCTTTACAACTGATGAGTGAGGGAGCTAAATGGAGGCTCTTCATCCCATCGGAATTAGGATACGGTGCACAACAAGCAGGTGAGCTGATTCCTCCCCACAGCACCTTGATTTTTGAAGTAGAATTAATTGAAGTATTATAATAAAAGTAACAAGCAAATGAAAAAATTATCATTCTTTGCAGCAATCATTGCTGCTGCCGGCTTAGCTTCTTGTACAGCTCAAGCACCTAAGGCAAATTTAAAGAGCGAACTCGACTCCTTGTCGTACATGAAGGGTATCACTATGACTCAAGGTTTGGAACAATACGCCATGAATCAGTTGGGTGTAGATTCTGCACACGTAGCCGATTTCGTAAAGGGTATTGTTGCAGGTATGAACATGACCAGTGATAAAGACAATGCTTACATGGCAGGTATTCAAATCGGTCAGCAAGTAAGCAACCAAATGTTCAAAGGTATCAGTCAACAGATTTTTGGTAACGATTCTGTTACATTGGACAAGAATAATTATTTGGCCGGTTTCCTTGCTGCAGTAAAGAGCAATTACGACCAAACAATGATGGATGAAGCTACTGCTTACGCTACAGCTCACGAAGAAATCATTAAGGCTAAGGCTTTAGAAGAAAAATATGCCGACAACAAGGCTGCCGGTGAAAAGTTCTTGGAAGAAAACAAGGCTAAAGAAGGTGTACAGACTACAGCTAGCGGTTTGCAGTACAAAATTATCAAGGAAGGTAAGGGTGCTGTTCCCACAGATTCCTCTACTGTTAAGGTAAACTATAAGGGTACTTTGATTGACGGTACAGAATTCGACAGTTCTTACAAGCGCAATGCTCCAGCTTCTTTCCGTGCTGACCAAGTAATCAAAGGTTGGACAGAAGCTTTGACCATGATGCCTGTAGGTTCTAAGTGGGAACTTTATATTCCACAAGATTTGGCTTACGGCCCACGCAATGCTGGACAAATCAAGCCTTTCTCTACTTTGATTTTCGAAGTGGAATTGTTGGATATTGAAAAGTAATCAACTTACTTATTTTTAGATCAAAAGATAAGTAGTCAAATATTCAAGACTACTATCAAATAATGGATGAGACTGCTATCATTAGTAACGATAGCAGTCTCATCTTTTTCTTTATGTGTGTCCTATATGACTATTTAACAAAAAAAATGTTGCGAATAAAAAACAATATATCTACATTCGCATCAAAAACCATCACTTTTGAAACCATGAAAATACATTATATTCTATTATCGTGTATCATGCTTTGTTTTTCGGCTGCCATATATGCACAGAAACAAACGGTGTTTGTAGACGATTTTAACAGCGACATTAAGGTACCAACTAACGTTTTGGCACAAATAAGGGCATCCGTCATAAACGGAATTATAAAGACTAACCGAGTAAGTATTGTCGATGCACTGACTATCCCTCCCACTGAAGAAACATATGCTCCCATAGAGAATGCACTGCGGTACCGTGCACAATATCTGCTACAGGGGAGATTATTAAATCGTGAAGCTACCGACGACGGAATATCTCCACAAAAGCAGTTTCACAGCCGAGAAAACAGTTACAAGGAGGAATTCATTCTAAGCATCCAATTGGTACGAACTAGTGATGGAACCACAATCTTCAGCCGAAACTACGAAGAGAACGGTTCCTCATCTGGGAGGGAGGCCAGTCAATACAACGCATTGAAGAATGCACTCATCAACATACCCTACAAAATGCGTACTTTCATTGAACAATATTTCAAAGTACATGGAACTATTGTGGAACTGGTGACGGATAATGGCAGAAAAGCGAAATCGGTTTACATCAATTTAGGATACAATGATCCCATAACGGAAGGACAACGTTTCGATGTCATTGCAGAAACAACCATCAACGGAAATTTGATGGGAAAGAAAATTGGTGAAATCCGAATCAAAGAAATGACCGGCCCCAAGTTTTCACTGTGCAAAGTAATGAGCAAAGGTGGAGAAGACATTTTGAAGGCTCTCCAAAAGAAAACTAAACTTCACATTATATCGCGACAAGCAAGACTGTTTGACGACTGATTACTTTTTCTTGCTAATGATGGAAGTAAGGGGATGACGATTACCCTTTACGGTCTTTAGAAATGCTTTGGCTGAGCCGAAATTCAAGAATAAATCCAAACGAACCGGCAAGTGATTCTTGTCATCTGTTACATAAAACGTGATGACTTCCTTTTCCTTTCCTTTTTTATCGTATTCTACCAATGAAAACACTAGACAACGATATTTAGTATCGTCTTCTGCTTCGAAATTTTTCTTTCCACGATAAATAAGAGTCTGTTCCTCTACTCGTTTACCGGTAGCCATAGGGAATAGAATCTTGTCTCCTACTTTGTAATCGGCCGGATTGTAAGAACGTGCTTGCAATAGAATACTGAGCATATCGAACACACATTCATCACTCACCTCTTCAAGGTGATACGGATTACGGTCCTTGCGCCAACGGTGTTGGTCTACCACACATTGGTTACCCCGATAACCAAATTTCACTTCGTCTACTGTATAGCGACTACCTTCTTCAGCTCCCTTGCGAAAATAGAGCGGCTGCAGTTGTTCAGTAGTGATGCAAGTAAGCGTATCTCTCATTTTAAAAAAGAAGTCGACTTTGGAATTACTAACACATAATAATTCTGTCTTATAACAAGGTTTACCCTGATAAGTAGTCGCCGTTAGATTCATTTTTGCTTCACCGGCATTAACCCAAATAAATTTCCAATTGAATTTCAGTTCGTAAGTAAGCCGTTCACCCACTTGGATAGCCTCATTAGCAGCAGTACACTGTGCATAGCCTATTACTGCCCAACATATATACCCTATCAACACAATCAGTTTTTTCATTGTCTTCCTAATTTTTTGGCACGTTCCTTGTTACGATCCTTGATTTTCTTCTGTGTTTCGGGTTTCTGTTTCTTTATCTCATCCAGTTTCTGTCTATCCAACGGAACTTCATGTATGTTCCAAGTTTCCTCAAATTCGAAATTGGCTTTCATTTCCCATACTTTTGGGAAATAATACACCTCTTCGGGCTGGATATCCAAAGCAAAATTCCCCGTATCCCAAATACCATTACCATTGCGGTCGTTCAGCATACGAATGTAATATTTCGTTCCAGGATTCAAGAAATAGAAGTCAGCCGTACCTTCCGGCGTAACTGGTTGTTGACGAAGGACCTTGCCGGAATTGTCAAGTAGTTCAACTATTGAAGAAGAATCAGCACCAATGACATTTAGCAACAATGTACCATATTCTTCCAATTTCTTGACCTTCATGGTTTGTTGTACTTTGTTGGTATGCAATCCATACAAGCCCACAATGGCCGCCGAGTCTATCGTGAGCTGGTATTCCTTTTCAGGTTGCCACTGGGCTAATATTTCGTAAGTACGAGGTGTCACTGAATCTTCCACCAACATGAAAGGTTCGGGCTGCCACAACGTATCAACCTTCACTTCCATGTGAATGGCCGATGTATCGATAGATGCCACCGGTTCATCAAAAGAAAGAACGACATTATTGTAAATATCAAACGAATTGGAAGCTTCCACTTTCATATTCAAGAATTTCGTCGGTTCTTTCTCGGGTTCTAGCCCTTTCTTTTCTCGTTTTTTGCGTTCCTTCTCCTTCTTCTCGTCTTCTTCTTTCTGCAGTTTTTCTTTTTGCGCTCTAGTCAGTTTGTTAGCCAAATACAAAGTATCTGTTTTGGGAACCAATTGGTTGAGCGTATCTGTATATAGATAATCAAGTTGGATAGCTAATGTATCCATCTGATAAACCAGCGAATCCTTGATCCAATAACATATGGAGTCATTACGCGGTGTCGTTTCAATAACAAAAGCATCCTTATCATCAAAATTCAGTCCTCTGATGATTGGAAGTGTATCAGCCTTGGCACTAAAAGTAAGAATAAAATGGTTTTCCTTATCACGCTGGCTACGTGTAAGGTACTGACGGTCATTCTCTTCCTTGAAAGCCCTCAAGATCAGGCTATCAGGAAGGTATCGAGTGTAATTTACCGTTTTGATAGTATCGATGGTAAGCGTATCTTTCCATACGGTATCCTGACGAGTAGCCGGCATCATACTAGGAATAATGATGGAATCACTGAACGCAATCATCTCGGTCTTGGAATCATATAAATAGTTCTGATTACCATCCTTCAGAGCATAAATACGGTATTTACCTGGTGCTACTCCTCGGATAGAAAAATACCCACGGCTATCGGTACGCGACACGCGGTCGAATGCACTAGTAGTAAAAGCACTATCTTCCAACACCTTATGCAATCCAACCTGAATACCTTTGATGGGTTCCAAATCGGAGGCTTGCAATACAGTACCTGCCACCTCCATGGTATCAATACTGGATCCGGTAGAAAATGAATAGGAAAAATTTCCCATGGGATTTCCTTCATTATTATCAACAATGGCATCTGAGAAGTCAATAGTATAAGTCGTAGAATCCTTCAACGTATCCAACAATTCAATTACTACCTTCTTTCCCACCACCTTCAGTTCCGGTTGTTCCATCTGAGGAGGAGAGAAAATAACCTTTTCTGAAGGTTTTTCCAATTTGATGAATTCATTGAACTCCAGTTCGATTTTTTGGCGGGTATTGTTAACCGCACGCATAGACGGTATACCGCCCACAAACTTTGGAGGTTCCTCATCGTATGGACCACCATCAGGGTTACCGATGCTAGCGCAAGAATAAGCCACTATAACCAACATCAGTATCAAAGGTAATCTATGTCTCTTCCAGTTCATTCTTATTGGTTCAAACTTAACAATTCATCAATATAGTCACGCGTATTGCTCAATCGAGGTACCTTATGCTGACCGCCTAATTTACCTTTTCCTTTCAACCAATCGTGGAAAAGATGAGGACGAGCCTCTACTATTTCAAGCGGTTGCAAAGTTATGTTCTTATAGCGTTTAGCTTCGTAATCCGAATTGATTTCCTGTAGAGATTTATCTAGAATCTCTGCGAATTTTTGCAAGGAATCGGGCTGTACAGCAAACTCTATCAACCATTGATGACGACACTTGGCATCGGCATCCATAAAAACCGGAGCAGCCGTGTATTCCGCTACTTGTGCGCCGGTAGCCTGACAAGCTTTGGCCAATCCTTGTTCAGCATTATCCACCATCAGTTCTTCACCAAAAGCATTGATAAAATGTTTGGTACGACCAGTAATGATAAACTTGTAAGGATGCTTCGAAGTGAACTTTACTGTATCACCGATAATATAACGCCATAATCCACACGATGTACTAATAACCATGGCATAGTTTTTGTTCAATTCCACACCGCTCAAAGGGATAATATGCGGATGGGGGGAATCAAATTCATCCATGGGAATAAACTCGTAGAAGATATCATAATCTATCATCAACAACATGGACGGATCGGACGGATCACTTTGAATACCAAAGAAGCCCTCGCTAGCATTGTATGTTTCCATATAATGCATACGATTACTACGTATAATTTGCTTGTATTGTTCACGGTAGGGCGTAAAGGCCACTCCACCATGAAAAAATACTTCCAAATTGGGCCATACCTCGGAGAGATTGTCCACTCCTTTCAATTCCATCACCCGTTTGATGACAGCCAACATCCAAGAAGGCACTCCTGATATATTAGTGATATCCTTATCCTTGGCAACTTGAGCAATTTTCTCCATTTTTTCTTCGAAATCACCCAACAGAGCTATTTCTTTCTTGGGTACCCGAATGAGGTTCACCAACGGATTGATATTCTCAATGAGAATAGCCGACAAATCACCTACCAAACTATGCTTTAGATTGTAATTGGAAGCATGACTTCCACCCAATATCAAAGCTCTTCCAGAGAACAAACGACTGTCAGGATTATTTTTCAAATACAAAGTCACCGAATCACGCCCTCCAGCATAATGCACCCGTTGGAGGCCTTCTTTGCTGACAGGGATGAACTTACTTTTATCATTGGTAGTACCCGACGACTTCGCATACCATACCACCTGACCCGGCCAAAGGACATTTTTTTCCCCATGTCGCATGCGGTCTACATATCCTTTTATCTCTTCATAGGTCTGTATAGGAACACGTTGGTAGTCCCGATAATCCCTAATATGTCCATAATCATATTTCAAGCCCCATTCCGTACCTGCAGCTCTGTCCACCAATTTGCGTAAAACCGCATTTTGAATGGCTTCAGCCTGAGAATCATAAGATTCCAATGCCTTCTGACGAGATTTGAATAGAGCACCTATTATCTTTGTAGTATTCATGGTCAATCCATCTTTCTTACAATTAAGGTGCAAAATTAACCTTTTCTGTTTGAAAAGAGAATATATGAATCTTTTTTTTAAACTTTTCTATATTACTTTTATCTTTTTCTTATCTTTACGGCAATTATTGGAGGATAACAAGAAAAATAGATCATGAAAATAGGAATTTTAACATCAGGTGGTGATTGTCCAGGTATAAATGCCACGATAAGAGGAGTTTGCAAAACAGCCATCAATCATTATGGAATGGAAGTATACGGCATACGAAGTGGATTTAGAGGACTAATAGACAATGACATCGTACCGCTTACCAACAAAGAGCTGAGTGGTTTACTGAATTTGGGAGGAACTATTTTGGGAACCTCTCGAGAAAAGCCTTTCAAAAAACGTTCTTCTGCATCCATCGACAAACCGGCCCTCATCTTGAAGAATATACAAGACTTACAATTGGATTGTGTGGTATGCATCGGAGGAAACGGTACCCAAAAGACAGCCAACAAGCTGACACAAGCGGGAGTAAATGTAGTATCTATCCCCAAAACCATAGATAATGACATTTGGGGAACCGATATTTCATTCGGCTTCGACTCTGCCGTTACCATCGCAACAGAAGCTATAGACCGGCTGCACTCCACTGCCAGTTCACACCAACGAGTAATGGTCATCGAAGTCATGGGGCACAAAGCCGGATGGATAGCCTTACATTCTGGTATGGCTGGAGGAGGAGATGTCATTCTTATCCCCGAAATACCTTACAATATCCATAATATTGGCAACACCATTATAGAACGATTGAAAAAAGGAAAAACCTACTCCATTGTTGTAGTAGCAGAAGGTATACAGACCATTGACGGGAAAAAAGCTGCTGAATACATAGCTCAAGAAATAGAATACGAAACCGGTATCGAAACTAGAGAAACGGTATTGGGATATATCCAGAGAGGTGGTTCACCCACAGCATTCGACCGCAATTTGGCTACCCGCATGGGAGGTCATGCTACCGAGTTAATAGCCAACGGTTTGTTTGGAAGAATGGTTGCACTGCAAGGTGACAAAATAGGCTCCATTCCATTAACGGAAGTGGCTGGCAAGCTGAAACTCATCAACGAAAACAATGATCTAATTGTACAAGGAAAACGGATGGGTATATGTTTCGGATAATTCAACTAAATCATTTTACATACATTTTACAACTATGAAAACAGTTTATTGTGCCATTATGGGAGTGGCCATGAGCCTTATAGGCTGTGGTCCCAAACAGATTCCTTTAGTCTACAGTCAGGAAAATACGGTAACAGATAATGTTCCGATAGAATTGCCTTCCTTGGAACAACTGCCCGAAATAAAAACGTTGCCAGACCCATTAGCTTGGGCTGATGGAAAAGGGAGATTAACCGATTTTGAAGATTGGAAATATCGTAGAGCAGAAATTATACAACAACTACAACATTACGAATTAGGTCCTAAGCCTGCCGTTTCGAGAGATAGCATCGAAGCCAGTTTAGCTAATGATACTTTGTTTGTCACAGTCCACGAAAAAGGACAGACACTCACCATCTCCGCTCCCATCATCTACCCAAAAGGAGAAGGTCCTTTTCCTGCTGTTATCGGCATCGGTTTCCCTTCCGGTTCCATGCCACGCGAACTGTTCGAGAAAAGAAACATAGCCATGATTGGATTCAACTTCATGCAAGTCATGTCGCACACCCAAAAACGAGGCAATGAACCAATCAATCGGCTATATCCTGAACATGTGACAATGGGTGCTTATAGTGCATGGCCATGGGGTATCAGCCGCTTGATAGACGGTTTGGAAATTATCGGTGAACAATCGCGCATTGACCTATCCCATCTGGCCATTACTGGTTGTTCGTTTGCTGGCAAGATGGCATTGTTTGGTGGTGCATTCGACGAAAGAATTGCATTGGTCATTGCACAAGAGCCCGGTGGAGGAGGTGCAGCAGCTTGGCGCGTATCCGAAACTTTAGGGAATGTAGAAACATTGGGACGAACCAATTATGCCTGGTTTCTAGAAAGTATGAAACAATTTGCCGAAGAGAACGTCAGCAAATTACCTATCGATCATCACCAACTGACTGCTTTGATTGCTCCACGCGCATTGTTGGTTTTAGGCAACACCGACTATGAATGGTTAGCAGACGAATCCGGTTATGTATCTTGTCAAGCAGCACGCAAAGTGTGGGAAACATTTGGCATAGAAGACCGCATGGGATTTTCCATAGAAGGCGGACATATGCACTGCATGGTACCTCAAAGTCAATATCCAGAAATAGAAGCATTCCTAGACAAGTTCCTGCTTGGAAAGATGGAAGTGAATACACACATCACCAAAGCAGAAATGTTTAAGGATGTAAACTATATGAAATGGATGCCTTGGGCTGATTAAGAATAAGCGGCCTCTTCTGCAGCATTGATAATGGATTCACGGTCATCGAAGATTTTTAATTCTTCCTTGACCGTTTTTTCTACTGAAACATCAACTGGTTCAGCCTTTTCCGAATAAACCGTTACCTTCTCGTCGTCGCCTTCACGCAAGGCTTTAGCAGCAAAAACTTTCTCCATAAAAGCAGTGTCTTTTTTAATTAACTTCATGGATTCTTGAGCCGCTATCTGCTGGGATTCCTTCTTGGAGTATCCCATACCCTTCCCTGCATGTAGACCTTCTATCATCACTTCCGACTCAAACGTAGGACTATTAAAACTATCATACGCCTGATTCAATAGCTCGAAAGAAATCTCCATCCGGTTCTTCTGACTCCATTCAATCAGCTTCGATTTGAAATTCACTTCCTTTCGAGAAATCCGGTCAATATCAATGTATTTCCCGATAATGCGATGTTCTAAGAAATGCTTACAACCATAATACCCTCTATCCAAATAGATAGCACCAATCAGAGCCTCGAACGCATTACCACCCATATAATTATTATGAGCTGACTGGCGAGTACTGAACTTGATCAATTGTAACAAGCCAATTTCTGAAGCCACGCGGTTCAAAGTCTCCCGAGAAACAATTTTCGATCGAGTATTGGTCAAGAATCCTTCTCGCTTTCCATCGAATTTCCGATAAAGAATATCGGCTATCACAGTATCGAGTACAGCATCTCCCAAGAATTCCAATCGTTCATTATTCAGCAAGTGTCCTTTTTCCAATTTAATAGAAGAAGATTTATGTAGCAAAGCTTGCTCATAAATTCGGATATCATGCGGATAGAATCCCAATATCTCATAAAAACGAAAATAAGACTCCTTATCCTTACGGAAAAGAAGTCTTATCTTATCTAAAGTATTTCCAAACACGATTATTCAGCGTATTTTTTCATAATTACACATGCATTGTGTCCACCGAAACCAAAGGTATTGCTCAATGCTGCACGTATTTCGCGCTTCTGGGCTGTACCAAAAGTGAAATTCAGGTTGTAATCAATATTTTCATCGTTATCACCTTCTTCGTGGTTGATTGTTGGAGGAACAATGTCATTCTTCACAGCCAAAACACTGACCAATGCTTCTACTGCACCAGCAGCACCCAACAAGTGCCCTGTCATAGATTTAGTAGAACTGATATTGAGTTTATAGGCATGATCACCAAACACTTCCTTGATAGCCTTCACTTCAGAAACATCACCTACCGGAGTAGAAGTACCGTGAACATTGATGTAATCAATATCTTCCGGATTCATTCCAGCATCTTCAAGGGCATTCAGCATCACCAACTTAGCACCCAATCCTTCTGGATGGGAAGCAGTCAAGTGATGGGCATCAGCAGAAAGTCCTGCACCAACAAGTTCAGCATAAATCTTGGCACCACGTGCTTTGGCATGTTCCAATTCTTCAAGAATCAAGCAACCGGCTCCTTCTGCCATAATAAAACCGTCGCGCGATGCACTAAACGGACGTGAAGCGTGAGTAGGGTCGTCATTGCGAGTTGACAAAGCATGCATGGCATTGAAACCACCTACCCCTCCAGGAGAGATAGCCGCTTCGGCTCCACCAGCTACAATGACATTCGCCTTACCCAAACGGATATAGTTAAACGCATCGGCTATAGCATTGGACGATGAAGCACATGCAGATGTTGTGGTGAAGTTAGGCCCATGGAAACCATACATGATAGAGATATGACCTGAAGCAATATCAGCAATCATCTTAGGAATAAAGAACGGATTGAACTTCGGTCCAATGGTATCCTTTGTACCGGCATATCCTATCATTTCTTCTTCGAAAGTACGGATACCGCCAATACCTACACCAAAAATTACACCAATCTTGTTTTTGTCCACTTGTTCAAGATCCATTGCAGAATCCGCAATCGCTTCCTTGGCTGCAACGATGGCATATTGCGCATACAAGTCCATCTTACGTGCTTCCTTACGGTCAATGAATTCGGCCGCATTGAAGTTCTTCACTTCACAAGCAAATTGAGTCTTGAATTTGGACGCATCAAAATGAGTAATAGGTCCTGCTCCGCTTACCCCTTTCACCAGGTTTTCCCAAGTTTCGGCAACAGTATTGCCTACGGGAGTAAGAGCACCAAGACCTGTTACTACTACTCTCTTTAATTCCATTTATAATATAAGGAAAATATTATGCGTTAGCTTTTTCAATATAAGCAACTGCATCACCTACAGTACCAATCTTTTCAGCTTGATCGTCTGGAATTGAGATACCGAATTCCTTTTCGAATTCCATAATCAATTCTACAGTATCCAATGAGTCAGCTCCCAAATCGTTAGTGAAGCTTGCTTCCATTGTAACTTCTGATTCTTCTACACCCAATTTATCAACGATAATAGCTTTTACTCTTTCTTGAATTTCAGACATAACTTTAATTTTTTAGTTTATTAATTGAATAATTTTATTTTTCTTTGCGGTTGCAAAGGAATAAATATTTCTTAAGTTGAGCAAATATTCAAGCAAATAAATGCAGTTTTTTGCACATTTTTTTAATTTATGTGCACCAAAAGCGTAAAAATATGAAGAAGTTAGCTATTTTTGCATCAGGAGAAGGCACTAATGCCGAACGAATTGCACACTATTTTGTAGACAACGAAACGATAGAAATTGGAGTGGTCCTAACAAATAAAGAGAATGCGGGTGTCATCAAACGTGCTGAAAAGCTGAGACTTCCTGTAGAAATCGTTCCCTCTCAAGCTTTCAAAGAAGGGAAAGTAAGTAAACTTATGAGACAATATGAAATAGACTTCATCGTATTGGCAGGATTTCTTTTACGTATTCCTGAGGAATTATTGCATGAATATCCAAACAAAATCGTAAATATCCATCCATCCCTACTTCCTAAATATGGTGGGAAAGGCATGTATGGCATTCACGTACACGAAGCCGTATTGGCAGCTCAAGAAACAGAAAGTGGCATCACTATCCATTACATCGACGAGCATTATGATGAAGGAGATGTGATTCTTCAGGTGAAATGCCCCGTACTCCCTACTGACACGCCCGAGACTTTGGCCTCACGTGTACATCAATTGGAATACGAACATTATCCGATTGTTATAGACTCCCTTCTTAAAGGGTAGTTCCCTCTGAACCACTCAAACCATTCAGGAGATGCTTTCAACCATTCGCTGTCGCGAAGAGGATTATACAACTGTAAAAAGGCTTCTTCTTCATCCGTTGAATACTCCATAAACGGTAAAGGAGGAGGAAGAATCTCAAATTCTGTATTGATATGAAAGAAATGGCAAAGAGCTTCAAGCGACATACGGGTAGCATTAGCTTTGCCGTCGGCTGAATAGCCGGCAATGTGAGGTGTAGCAATGTAGGCCACTTCCATCAATTCCCGACTGATACGAGGTTCGTACTCCCACGTGTCGATTATAGCACCCCTAACTTTTCCAGCAGCCAAAGCAGCCAATAGAGAAGTGGTATCCACGACTTCACCTCGACTAGAATTAATGAGGAACGGAGTTTTCTTCAAAGAGAAAAGAAAGTCTTCATCCGCCAAATGAGAAGTTTTGTAAAGCCCTTCATTATATAAAGGTGTATGAAACGTAACGATATCACATTCACGAGCGATGGTCTGCAAATCTACAAACCCCTCTTCTCCTTTGTCGGTCCGAGGAGGATCGTTCAACAAAACCTTCATACCCAATTTCTTTGACATTCGGGCTACGCGACTTCCCACATGACCTACCCCAACAATTCCGATGGTGGCCTCCTTCAAATCCAATCCTTTTTCCCGTTTCAAAAGAAGCAACACGCTATGCACATACTGCTCGACCGAACCGGCATTACATCCGGGGCAATTGGCCCATGCAATCCCAGCTTCTGCACAATAGGTCGTATCAATATGATCGTAACCAATGGTAGCTGTCGCAATAAACTTCACTTTACTTCCTTCGAGCAAACTACGATCACAACGGGTACGAGTGCGGACTATCAGCGCATCAGCATCTCTGACGGTTTCCTGTGTAAAAGCATCACCCGGCAGATACACCACTTCATCGGCCACACGGTTCATCGCCATACGGATGTACGGAATCTTGTCGTCTACTATCACTTTCATAACTGAATACTCTTCTGTGTCCACAAAGATAGATACTTTTCATAAATAATAGTTGGTCAAATGGAAAACTTTACATAGATTTGTAAATTAAATAATTTCAAAGAAAAGATTATGACATTTACTGAACTTTGCAATCCCATTTTTGTACAGGTCATCAACGACTATCATAAGACTGACAATGTAGATACTCCTATCAACAACCCTTATGAATTGAGAAGCATCGAATATTATCTGTATTTGAAGAACTGGATTGATACCGTACAATGGCATTTCGAAGACATTATCCGCGACCCGAACATTGACCCAGTAGAAGCACTGACTTTAAAGCGTCGCATCGATAAGTCCAATCAAGACCGTACCGATTTAGTTGAACTAATCGACAGCTATTTCCTCGACAAATACAAGGATGTAAAGGTGCAGACAGACGCCACTATCAATACAGAAAGTCCGGCTTGGGCCATCGACCGATTATCTATCTTAGCTCTGAAGATATACCACATGCGTCAGGAAGTGGAACGTACGGACACAACTCCGGAGCATCACGCCCAATGCGAAAACAAACTGAACGTATTGCTTGAGCAGCAAAAGGACCTTTCTTCCGCCATCGACCAATTGATAGAAGATATCGAGGCAGGACGTAAGTACATGAAGGTGTACAAACAAATGAAAATGTACAACGATCCTAACTTAAATCCAGTCCTCTACGGTAAAAAATAAATGGCCTTGCCATGGCAAAGATTTTAGTCATCCGGCTATCGGCCATCGGTGATGTAGCCATGACAATTCCAGTCATCCATTCCCTGGCCGTACAATACCCTCAACACCATATCACGGTTTTGAGTAGAAAGGGTATGTCTGCATTTTTCGGGTATATGCCCGAAAATGTATCGTTTTGGGGAATGGACGAAAAAGAAAGGCACAAAGGATTCGGCGGATTAAACAGATTGTACAAAGAATTAAGAGCATGCCATTTTGACTACATTGTCGACTTCCACGATGTACTTCGTACCATGTATCTAAGAACCCTCTTTAGACTGGAAGGTAAGAAAGTAGCCCATATCAACAAAGGAAGAAGAGAGAAAAAGGCTTTAATAAGACAACAGGGTAAAACCTTGGTGCAGCTAAAATCCTCTTTCCAAAGATACGCACACGTACTGGAACAATTAGGCTTTCCTATCCGACTCGAGTTCACCTCTATCTATGGCAACCAGAAAGGAGACATCTCTTCCCTTCTACCATTAACGGGTGAAAAGGGGAAAGACATTTGGATAGGTATTGCACCCTTTGCCACGCATAAAGGCAAAATCTACCCATTAGAAAAGATGAAGGAAGTGCTCGGTATCTTATCCCGGAAAAGCGACTTGAAACTATTCTTGTTTGGAGGCGGTAAAAAGGAAACCGATATACTGTCAAATTGGGAAAAGCAATTTCCCTCCACTATCTGCATTGCCAGCAAACTGAATTGGGACACCGAGTTAGCATTGATAAGCCAATTGGATGTTATGCTGAGCATGGATTCCAGCAATATGCATATAGCCTCAATGGTAGGTATCCCAGTAGTATCCATATGGGGAGCCACCCATCCTTATGCCGGTTTCATGGGTTGGAAACAAAATGAAAGCAATGCCATACAAGTGGATCTACCCTGCCGTCCTTGTTCCATCTTCGGTAACAAGCCCTGCTTCCGTAACGATTATGCTTGTCTACAGAGCATTACCCCAAAAATGATTGTTGAACACATTGAAAAAGTCCTTCCATGAAGGTAGTTGTCCATCCCCATTACGCAAGTCTGACGGAGTTCATCCGAAGCCTTCCGCACATATACTCTCGGGAAGGTGAAATGCTTTACGACAAGCGTAACAAGGTAAAACGTTTCCAATTGGGAAAAGAAATTCTGATTGTAAAGAAGTTCAAACGTCCCAACCTCATCCAACGCATTGCCTATACATTCTTTAAAAAGAGCAAAGCTGAACGCGCCTATTTGTATGCCGGAATTTTCCGCGAACGAGGTTTCCAAACTCCCCACGAAATAGCTTATATCGAAATTAAGATACACGGTCTGTTTTCCGACGGTTACTTCGTTTCGACCGCATGTGATGACAAACCTTTACTTCCCATATTGAATAGAGAGGATTTCGACCAGGAATTGGCCGACCATCTTTCCTTGTTGTTGGCCAACCTTCATCAAAAAGGCATTCTACACGGAGACATCAACCTGAACAACGTACTCTATCGCGTAGCAGACGGAAAGTATTGTTTCACCCTAATAGATACCAATCGTTCCCGTTTTACCCCCACTCCCTCCATGCAGGAATGCATGGACAATTTAAAACGGCTCACCCACAACAAAGCCTTGATGGACTATGTTGTCAGAAAATATGCCCGAGCAAGAGAATGGTCCGAAAAGGAATGTACCTCACTTGTTTTCCGCTATTTATCAGCATTCGAATCGAAGGTGCAAAAGAAACGGCGCCTCCAAGCATTATTAGGAATCAAAAAAGACCGAAAATGAGAATCATGTATTATATTCTATTCAGCATGTGGTACCTGCTTTCATTGTTACCACTATGCATCTTGTATGTATTTTCCGATTTGTTATACTACCCCCTCTATTACCTTTTCCGTTATAGAAGGAAAGTGGTACGAACTAACCTTAACAATTCCTTTCCCGAAAAAGACAAGAAAGAAATTGTGCAGATAGAAAAGAAATTTTATCATTTCTTCTGCGATTATATCATGGAAACCATCAAACTCCTTTCCATGTCGAAAAAGCAATTGAAAAGACGGATGGCCTTTGGGGGGATAGAAGAGATTGTCCAAAAGATGGCAGCAGAAGACAAGACTTTCTGTTTCGTCTATTTAGGCCATTACTGCAATTGGGAATGGATTGCCTCCCTTCCTTATTGGGTACCCGAAGATGTATTGTGTGGACAAATTTATCATCCGCTATACAACAAAGCAATGGACCGCCTTTTCCTGCGCCTGCGCAACCAATTTGGAGGTGAATGTATTGCCATGAAAGAAACACTTCGCCGTATTATCGAACTCAAGCGAAGCAAACAGAAGACCATTATCGGTTTCATCTCCGACCAAGCCCCCAAATGGAACAGTATCCACCACTGGACACCTTTCTTCCACAGAGAGACACCCGTATTTATCGGAACAGAACGGATAGGCAAGCAAGTAGATGCTCTTATCTATTATGCTGATGTAAAGCGTTTGAGAAGAGGGTATTACCATTGCGAATTCAAGCAATTAGCAGAGCAAGCGAAATCTGTTCCCGACTATGAACTAACCGACCTTTACACCCAGCTATTGGAGAAAATGATATCAGACAATCCATCATATTGGTTATGGAGCCATAAACGTTGGAAACGTACTAAGGAAGAATGGATTAGAAGACAACAGAACTCATAAAGACCCTGCACATGAAAATTTCAGAACAAGTATCATTAATCATAACAACCTATAACAACCCCGATTTCCTGGGGTTGGTCTTGGATAGTATCAATAAGCAAACCATATATCCTAAAGAAGTGATTATAGCCGACGACGGCTCCACACAAGAGACAGCCCAACTGATTGAGCGGTATCAAAAAAGTTTCCCCATACCCGTCATCCATTCATGGATTCCCGACGAAGGTTTTAGGGTAGCAAAATCCAGGAACATGGCTATTGCCCGTTCCACTGCTCCCTATATCATCATCATCGACGGAGATATAGTCGTTACATCCCACTTCATTCAAGATCATCTTTCCCTAATGAAAGAAGGACAGTTTGTCACCGGCAGTAGAGCCCGATTAAAGAAACAAGCCACTTTATCCCATATCAAAGAAGGTAATTCCGCTTTCCATTTCTTTTCTTCGGGATTGAGCAGACGGTTGGTTATGTTGCGAATTCCCTTCCTACACCCCCTCATCAAAGGGCACGACGGACTGAAGAATGCTCGCAGCTGCCACATGGCTTTCTGGAAAACAGACTTCATCCAAGTCAACGGATTCGAAGAAGTCTTCGAAGGATGGGGATTCGAGGATTCCGAATTTGTACAACGCTTGTTCAATACCGGTCTCAAGCGCAAAAACGCCAAGCTGTTGGCTCCGGCCGTTCATCTCTACCATCCTGAAAAAAGTACGGAAAACGCTCAAAAGAACCGTTCCATACTCAACAATACCCTGTCTGAACATCGGACCAGAGCTCAAAAAGGGGTAGACCAATACCTATGACAAATAGTTGTCGAGGAGCGGAAACAATTTGCTGCATACCACCTTCGGAGTTATCAGGCCGAAATGTTCCCAATAATCCATTCCTTCTGTTTCATTGGAAGGGAGCACATCATCTGGACAGATTCCTTCTGCCAGTACTTCATTGGAAGGGAGCCAAATGGATTTGTTTACCTTAGGTGAGTAAATGGAATACGAAGGTATGCCCAAAGCCTGCACCATGTGACGAGCACCACCTTCATTGCCAAAATAAAACGAACAGTTGCTACATAATGCCATCAACTGACGCAGAGAACGAGCTTGTACTTCTATCTTCACAGCAGTTGGTCTACCCAATGCTTCAAACATCCGCCTTGCATCCGCTTCTTCAGCCCCCGGTGCGTAATTAAATATTAACTGTAAATTCTTATAGCGTTCTAGAATCCGTTGAATCACTTGTTTCATCATTCCTTCCTCCCACTTCTTGTGAGGGAGTTTGGTCGTAACTCCCACCAACATGACAGGACGAGTAAAATCAATACCTTCTTGTTCCATATAACGTCGAAACTCTTCCTTCTCACCTTTTTTCAAATACAACTTGAAATCTTTAGTATACTGAATGGGAGCTTCCTTCTCTAAAAAGGTAGCATACAGCAAATTGCGTTGCACCATATCCCCCTTCAGCTTCTTGTCATACACATCTACCTGATGATTCAACAAGAATCCGGCATACCCTTTCTTCCGTCCAATACGATAAGGTGTATGAAGAGAAAACAAGGAGAATAACAATGTCCGCACCGTAGCACGCATATCAACAATCACATCATAGCGCTCATCGTGTACCACCTTCCACACTTTTTTCAAATATGCCCCAAACGGTTTATTGTCCTCCTTTCTGAAAGGAATAATGCGATCAATATCGGGATGCCCTTCCAAAGCAGGAACAAGACCCGCATTCAAGACCAAATGAATTTCCGCATCCGGGAAACTACGTTTCATTGTACTACACAAAGCGGTAGTCAATATGGCATCCCCCATTTGTCGGAAACGGATAATCAATATTTTGTTTATCTTCTTCATAAATGTTTCATTTAAAACTATACCCGCCACTTATTTCAATCACACTACCATTGACAAAAGAGTTGCGGATGCAGAAACGCACCGCATCGGCTATTTCATCGATTGATGCAAACCGTTTGATAGCCGTCTTCTTATAAATATTCTCCCTTATTTCCTGCGGTTTATCCTTTTGCCATTCCGTTTCTACAAAACCTGGCGCAATAACATTGACCGTTGTCCCTGTACCTTCAAAACATTTCACTAAGTTCAAGGCCAATGCATGAAGCGCAGCTTTGGTAACTCCATAGGCCAAAGAAGTAGCATGTGGCCTGATAGCCATCAAGGAACCAATAAAGACGATTCTGGAATCCATCGAAAACTTGTCAAACAGATCGCGTACCAAATAAACATTACTATTCACATTCACTTGCATCACCCGTTCCCAATCCTCGTCTGTAGTTTCCGACAAACTCTTGCGCAAGGTTGTCCCCGTGTTGCATACCAAACAATCGATAGATGGCTTCATCCTCATCTCTTGGGCAAAAACCTTCATCGCCTCCTTGTCTGCTTGGTCAACCTTCAGAATTTCGAAAGAGCCAGTCCATTCCGATAATTGCTCCCTACACAAAGTAGCAGCATTCTCATCATGAGCATAAGTAAGAGTCACAAAATACCCTTCGTCCAACAACATCCGGGCAATTCCCAATCCAATGCCTTTCGTTGCACCCGTAACAATCGCATATTTCATATTTCCACCAAATTTACACGTTCTGTAAACTGTTGCATAATCCTTGCCATGGCAATACTTTCCACAGGGCGTAAACGGACTGAATTAATCCGTCCATTATAGATGCAGGAAACAAATTCCTGTATTTCATATCGCAATCCAGCACCATCCCATTTATAGAAAAATTTCTTATTCTCGTTTTGGTCTTCGTATCGAAGTTCAAAATAATCTGTTTTCCACCAAGGAGAAGGAACATAGGCATATCCCTTAGTACCCGATATAATCAGGTTTCCTTCGGTTTTTACTCCTAATCCAAGCTTAAACGAACAAACCGCATTGGGATAAGACAACACCCCTTTCGTAAATACATCTATGCCACCCGACATTCGAGAATAGATACGGAAATCTTGATAGTCAGTACCCAACAACTTGATAATTGGCAACAAGGGATAAGAAGCCAATTCGTACATCGACCCTCCGGCCTGTTTTTTATCGAATTCTCGAAGACTCTTGTCGGCCAACAATTTGGAAAGAGAAGCTTCCACATCCACCACTTCCCCGATTACACCACTCTTTATCATCACCATCAAATGATTGAAAGCAGGACAATGTGCCGTCTTATTAGCTTCCATTAAAACCAACCGGTTCTTTTTGGCTAACGCATACAATTCTTCAGCTTGGGCAGTTTCCAACACCAATGGAGTCTCACACAACACATGCTTTCCACCCGATAGTGCTTTCTTGGCATACTCATAATGAGACAAATGAGGAGTGGCTATATACACCGCATCCACTTTCTTCAATAAATCATCAAAATTCCAACTGACATCAGAGATACCCGTTTCGCGTACAAACCGTCCAGAAATCTCCGGATTATTATCATAAACCGTTACAATATCTATTCCACTGACGTATGCCGTTTCCAAGACAAAACGACTGGCAATACGTCCCAAACCAACCATCCCCAATTTAATGACATGCTGAGATTCATTCCTGAGCAGTGTCGAAGAGATCCCTTCTGTACGAGGAAGGTAAACCACTTTACAATATTCATTGAGATAATCGAAATGACCGGTCCAATCCGACCCTACCGTAAAGATGTCCACTCCATATTTCTGAATGTCATCTATCTTCTGTCCCACATAGTCTTCTATAATAATCTGGTCGGCAATACCTAAAGCCTTAACGGCTTCCACCCTTTCCAGCACATTGTTCCGTACATTCAATTTACCCCTTTCTCGGTCAAAGTTATCGTTGGTTACCCCCACAATCAGATAATCGCCCAACGCTTTGGCCCTACGCAAAAGGTTGACATGCCCCTCGTGCAACAAATCATAAGTTCCATATGTAATAACCTTCTTCATACACTTCCTTATTTCCGAATCCAACCAAAAGTCTTGATACTTGTATATTTCCTCCAAAGATTCAATTGACGTTTGCGCGGCACCCCATGACGGCGAATGTAATCCCTTGCCCCTTCGAGCATTCGATGAGCCACCTTACCGTCCAAATATGGATCATAATTGTCAATCACCCATTGCCGCAGGCGAGTTCCTTCTCCATCTTGTAGAACCTCATCAAAGGCAGTGCAAAGTTCATCCGTATCTTCTATATTCTTCCAATAAATCTTGCCCGCCGAAGCACGGTAAGTGATTACCGGCTTGTCTTTCAGTAGAAACTCATAGATGGTAGATGAAGTATCACTGATCATCACATCGGCCATCAACTGATACTTGGCCACCGAAAAATCGTCCATCCAAAGAATATATTCATGTTCCCCAGCCAATTGTCTGTATTCGTCTACCCATTCCTGACGGGTAAGCGGATGCAGTTTGACAACCACCAAGACATCCCTTTTGCGTGTCAGTTCCACCAATGCATCCTTCATGATAGGCAGGGACGTGAGAGAAGGAGAAAAAGTAGGCGCATATAGTACCAAATGCTTTCTTCCGGATTTCTCCAACAACCTTTTTCGTTCCTCATCAAAGGTATGAAGATTTGCCTTTACCCAATCCTGTCGAGGCCATCCTGTTTCTAGCACCTCAAAATCCCGATGAATTGCTGCCAGTTTTCGGAATCCTTCAGTAAAGAAAGGTCCTTGCGTGAAATAAGTGTCGAAATAATGACGTATCACCCAATGTCCCTTCTTCTCACCTGCATAACCGTGGAATATTTGAATCTTCACTCCCGGTAGATAATACGGTACAATATTGCCGGGTACAAAGATAGCCTCCGGTGAAAAGTCATATACCTCCTGCATATTGTTAGTCCAGTTGGTTTCATTCTTCAACGGAAAATCGGGAATCTTTTTCCGATGAACATACCACAACACCTCATTTCCACCTTCCGCCAAAGCTTCTACCTGAATAGGCTGTAAGATATCGACAGCATACTTATTTTCACAAAACAATACAATACGCATGGCTCTACTTTTTAATTACCGGTTTCCCAAATCATCATAAACACTTTGCAATATAGCCTTTCCCTTTTCAATCCGTTCCGCACTTACAGCAGGTTCTTCATAAGACACTCGGTCGGCTTTGGTATCATATACGCTTACCCCCGTACTATCACGGAAAGCAAAGCCTCCTCCGTAACAATGAAAAGCAAAAGGGTAAGTATAATTACTACCCAGTACATTTCGGCTGAACGTGAACATGGAATGATCTAGCCCCAATTGTCCCAGCAACGTAGCCGCCAAGTCAGTCTGATTCATGATTTCATTCACTTCAAGTACGCGGCCTACCGCACCTCCTAACCATAACATAGGGATATGCGAAAATTCTCCTCCTTTGTCTACATATTCCTTAGGATAACGGGAACCATGATCGGGTACACAGATAACCAATAGGTCTTTCCACATCGGTGTCTGTTTCAATTTATCAATAAATTTACCCAAGCAATCGTCTGTAAAGGCAAAAGCATTTGGAATCTGTTCTTCCAAACGATTATAAGGCACTTCAAAAGGTTCATGACTGCTCAAAGTAAGAAAAGTGGTCATCCATGGACCTCCCTCCCGGTCTTTCAACTGCTGATACAGATATTCAAAGGTAATGTCATCATTCACTCCCCAAGCATTGCTTGCCTGTTCGGTCAACGAGAAATCTGTATCTGCCGTCAATTTCTGATACCCTTTGCTCAATAAATAGCTTTTCATGTTGGTGAAGTTTATATCACCTCCATATATAAAATCGGTGGCATAGCCGACCTTAGCCAGTTCTTCGGAGATAGCAGGAAGTGTCCGACTCTTGGTCGGAAGTTTCATGACCGAAGCAGTAGGCAATCCTAAATATCCACTCAATGCACATACCACTCCTCGGTCGGTCCGGTAACTATTGGCATAGCATTGGGTAAAAAACACTCCTTCTTCCGATAAACGGTTCAAGTTTGGAGTTACATCTGGTAACCCGCCCAACGGTTCCACAAAAACTCCACCCATACCTTCCAACAAAATAATCAGAATATTTGGCCGTTTAGTATTCAGCACGCTCACGATACTATCTCCATCTTCTACGGAATAAAGTCCTTGGAACAAATCCTTCCTTTTTTCTTCACTGAAGAAATTGAATTCTGAAGCAAAATTTTTCGACTTGCCCATAGAAGACAACAAACTGAAATCTGGATTCACTGCTGAATGATTCAAGAATTGATCATTACTGAAATAAACCTGTCCCACATTGGCTGTCGATTCTCTTACTCCTCCTCTTATGACAATAAACAGTACACCGCCCAACAACAACATCAACATCGTGCTTACCACCTTCTTCGACACGGCATCCAGACGCTTCGGTGTAACTTTCAGCATCAACCCAATGTAGCAAGCTGCCAAAATCAGGATGGCAACTATCCGAAGCAAGATAAAACCTGTAGAGACACTGGCCATGGCTTCTTGGGGCGAATCCAAATACAGAAAAACAGAAGCGTCGAGTTTGAATCCCCAAAAGGCATAGAGCGACATGTCCACTACAAATACAATGGAAATAAGAAGAGATACCAAAACATAATAAGGAGTTAAGATTCTTCTCAACGGAAATTTCTTCAACCAAATACTTGCCAGTACCAACAAAAAAGGAAAAGCAACCAAATATCCGGCTGTAGTAGCGTCCAAACTAGCTCCATGGAGAATTACTTGCCCATAGTCGCTCAAGCCCATTCCTTTCTCCGCAGCTCCGTTGTAGCACATAAACAACGGCTTTTGGGAAATGAACAACAGAAGCACGAGCAAGAAATATCCTATAATATAAACGAGTCTCTTTTTCATGATAGAAACATATCCATTATTTCACACAAATTTAGGTGTTCTTTTCCAATTTATAGCAGTTTTCATCCGTTTTTGTTGAAATTGACCATAAATTGGCTAAAGAAGTTATTTCCTTCCGAAATCAGCCGGTACTTCCCCCCATAAGTTAGTCTCCCACTTCAACAAAGGAATATCGGAATATGTATGGGTTTCGAGCCAAGTTTCGGCCCGTTCTATCATTTGAAAGATTTTTTCGGTTTTTGAAGAACGCTCCAATTTGGTCTTGCACTTCTTCTGCTTCACCCAAGCCAAAGCATTCCGACTATCGGAATAGATGGTCATACAAATGCCCTTTTGCTTCATCAGTGCCAAAGCATGAACAATGGCCAGAAACTCACCGATGTTATTAGTGCCATATACGGGACCGAAATGAAAAATCTCCTGTCCTGTAAGCAGATAGACACCGCGATACTCCATCCGACCGGGATTACCGCTACAAGCGGCATCTACCGCCACACAATTCATATCGAAGTTATCGGGTAATTGTTTGAGAGCATCAACTTTTTTAGAAGCATTCTTACCGATGTATTCATAAGGAGAGGAGGAAAAAGCACGTTCAGCTTCTTCGCGGGTATCGAAAGATTTATATTGAGCCCCATCGTAACCTTTGGTCTGTAGTTGGCAATCAGTCCAAGAATCATAGATTCCTGGACTGACACCTTTCCATACTACATAATATTTTTGTTTCTTTCCCATCTGCATAGGAATTATGTCCAGCACATGGGCTGGTTACATGCGTTCAGGAACTTCAATTCCCAACAAGCCCATAGCGAGCTTCACAATCTTTCCTACATTCTGACTCAAAGCCAAACGGAACACCTTAATAGCCTCGTTTTCTTCGCGCAAGATGCTGAAGTCATGATAGAACTGATTGTATTCCTTCACCAAATCGTACGCATAATTGGCAATAACCGATGGATTATAATCAGTACCGGCTTGCTTCACGGTATTCTTGAAATCGGCCAACATCTGAATCAAGCCTTCTTCCTTGGCACTCAATTCAAGACCTGCAGGAATTACAATTGGGATTTCAATACCTTGTTCGGCTGCCTTACGAAGCACTGACTGGATACGGGCATAAGTATATTGGATAAACGGACCTGTATTTCCGTTGAAGTCGATGGATTCCTTCGGATTAAACGTCATGTTCTTACGGGCATCTACCTTCAAGATGAAGTACTTCAAAGCACCGAGACCCACGATGCGGGCGATGTTGTCTGCTTCTTCTTGTGTCAAGCCATCGAGCTTGCCAAGTTCTGCTGAAGTTTCCTTAGCGGTTTCAATCATGGCAGCCATCAAATCATCGGCATCTACTACAGTACCTTCACGGCTCTTCATCTTACCTTCCGGTAATTCCACCATACCGTATGAGAAATGTACCAATCCCTTACCCCATTCGAAACCGAGTTTGTCAAGGAGAATAGAAAGTACTTGGAAGTGATAGTTCTGTTCGTTACCTACCACATAAATCATCTTGTCGATAGGGAAATCCTGGAAACGAAGCTTAGCCGTACCGATATCCTGAGTCATATACACCGATGTACCATCACCGCGCAGCAAAAGCTTATGATCAAGTCCTTCAGCAGTCAAGTCAGCCCAAACAGAGTTATCCTCCTTGCGGAAGAAGAATCCCTTATCCAAACCTTCCATTACTTTTTCCTTACCTTCAAGATAAGTCTGCGATTCATAATAAATCTTGTCGAAACCTACACCCATCTGAGCATATGTTTCATCGAAACCAGCATATACCCAGTTGTTCATCTTTTCCCAAAGGCCACGTACTTCCGGGTCGTTTGCTTCCCACTTGCGGAGCATTTCACGGGCTTCGAGCATCAATGGAGAATTGGCTTCTGCCTTTGCCTTGGCTTCTTCTTCACCGAGACCTTCTGCCTGGTATTGAGCCATCAGTTCCTTCACTTCAGCCTTATAGTGCTTGTCGAAAGCTACATAATAATCACCGATGAGGTGGTCGCCCTTCTTACCGCTCGATTCAGGAGTTTCTCCATTACCGTATTTCAACCAGGCCAACATCGACTTACAGATGTGGATACCGCGGTCGTTCACAATGTTGGTCTTTACCACCTTGTTACCATTAGCAGCCATTACATTGGCCAATGCCCAACCGAGGAGGTTGTTGCGGACGTGTCCCAAGTGGAGTGGCTTGTTGGTGTTTGGTGAAGAATATTCAATCATCACCAACGGAGAATCTTCTGTAGCTTTAGTGATACCATATTCTGCATCCGCATGAATGCTATTGAGAAGTTCAATCCAGCAATCCGATGCAATGATCAGGTTCAAGAAACCCTTCACTGCATTATAGGCCGACACCAATTCGGAAGCATTCTGCTTCAAATATTCCCCAATTTCTTGTGCGGTCTGTTCGGGTCCCTTCTTACTCATCTTCAAGAACGGGAACACCACGAGGGTCAAATGACCTTCGAATTCCTTCTTGGTCTTCTGCAGCTGTACCATCTTTTCGGGTACTTCCTGACCATAGAGTGTATTCAATGCCGCAATGATTGTTGCGGTCAGTTTCTGTTCAATATTCATAATGCGCTATAAGTACTTATTTGTTATTGAGTTGCAAAGATACAAGTTTTTCTTGGGTCTTACTCCTTGTTCCTCTAAAAGTTTTCTTATTCAAGGGAAATAAATGAATCTATAAATCCTATTAGTTTTCAGTATTGAACCAATCATCTGACATTTTTTCAATCGTACTCTTCTTCGCTTCTATTATTTAATAATAATCCTCCATTGCTTGTTCGATGGAGAGTTCAGGGTCTTGTATCTGCTCAAGTCGTTCCGCCGCTACTTGCGCCATCCATAATTTGAAAGGTTCTGCCTTTGGTGATGGAATGGATTGGATAAGACGAAAAAGTTGCTGAGCAGTTGCTACATCGGTTTTATAATATTTCCCATCTGATGAAAGCATTTTTAGTTGTACGATTTCTTCGTACAACTGACTTCCCTCCTTCACTAATTTTCGCTTTAAATCACTCCAATACCTTCTTGGATTTTCACTATCTGTCAAAACAGCCACTACATCCACTACAGAAAAATACCACTCTTCGGTCTCGCTATCCCATAAAGTGCGTATCTTCTTTTCTTCAAAAAGTTTTATTGTGTTTTGTTTTACCATTGTATAATTATATTAGTTGTTATTCCATGGCGAATATAATAAAAGTTTCTCTATTATTAAAATTATTGTGGCAAATCTCTTTCATTGCTGCCGATGATATGGAATATGCGAGGTAGGGAACAAAAATCCGTTATAGGCATTCGGTTTTTGTATTGAACAAAAGCGCCTATTTGGTTAGTATAAATACAAATATTTCAATAGTTTAAGTAGAGTTCACAAGTTTGTAGTCCATAAACTTGTAAACTGAGAGGTCGTAAATTTAACTGTGTTGGAAAAGTTTACAATACTTTCCTTTGCTGACACAGTTTAATTTACGACCTCCGCCAACGGGTAATAGATATATTCCTTTGTAGTAGATATTTATCGTAAACTCAAATTACCATCATTGAAGAAGTTTATTTTCCTTCTAAATTTAAGAAATCTCTCCATCCTTGTGCATTTTGATACACTTGTAGTGAAGAATTTGGAACTTCAACAATACAATTCATCATAATTTCTTTTGATTGTAAAGGCGCAAGTTGAGGAGGTATGGGATTCTTTACTATTATTTTTGTTTTTTTAGGTAAATCACAATAAAACAGATGAGTTATATTTTTTACAAATCGTCCAATTGTAATTGTAACAAAATCAGCAAATTCCACATACTCAAAAGGTGGACCATCTATTATAAAAGTTCTTCCTATATAAATTTCATTTGCATTCAAATTACTGAAAGCATAAAATTCTATAGGGGTAGAACCATCTTCTATTGAAATACGCATAGCTTGTGGAAGAGCTTTTGCTTCAATAGTTCTTACTGATTTCGGAATAGAAAATGTAACTACTCTATCATTCTTAAAGGCTTCAAATTTTATAATTTTCAAAGTACTAGGTAAATTTACTTTAAAAAATCCTATATTGCTAAATGCACCAGGTCCTATATATTCTAATCCTTCGGGTAATTTTACTTCGGATACAGAAGAGTGATAAAATGCTTCTATTCCTATTCCTATTACTCTAAAAGCTTTCCCTTTATATGTAACCGTAGATGGTATAGATATTGTTGATATATTATAAGAAGAAGGCTGGCCGCTCATATCTGTAGGATGTCTTTGGTTTGCATCAGTCACTTCAACAGTTCTATTTTGAATGGAAACAATGTTATAATAAATTCCATCTATACAAAAATCATAAGCATTAGCAAAGATTGAGAAACATGCTAATAGAAGAAACAAGTAAATTCTTTTCATATGTAAAATTTGATTAAAACGTTTGTTTAATGTTTAAGAGTGGATCCACGAAGTACATTCATAAATGTATATAACTAAAGCAAAAATTGCAACAATAAAAATAAGTGAATAAAGATTTAAAATACTAGCTGAAACTATCCATGATAGACATACAAAAGAAACAAAAAAGATCATTATCTTTTGAGTAGATAGAAATGTATTTTCTTTTTCAATATCTTTTCCTGATTTTATATAAATAGAAAACTTGTCATTTTCTTTTTCATACTCTTTTATGACATCTAACCACCTTTTTATCCATTTTGCATTACCTATAACAGTTCCAAGCCAACATAAACTAGCGATATATCCTAATAGACATATAATTAGAGACAGATAATTATTATTACAATAGCACTCCTTTTCGTTTATTAACGAATACAATGCCACTAATAAAGCACCATGGAATAATGAATAGTAATTCATCCAAGTATGGTATCTCTCTACTTGAAATTGATAAGCAGAAATTGCTTTGTCATAATCGCTAACTTCACTCATGACTCATAATCTAATAATCGCCTATAAGTCCCCAAAGTCAGCAGTTAAACAAAAGTAACTATAAAAAGAAAATGTGAGACTTGTTCTGCTCACCAACATCAGGCATCGCCAAACGCCTCGGAAAAATGAGCAAAAGAAACAATATTCTCACACTGGAATATATACAACGCATCGGGGTACAACATAAACTGTCCCTTTAACATTATATACATAAATACAGAATGAGCGTTGCTATTGTCTCTATCCCTTTCCTTGAAATTGGCGATTTCGATGTTAGGATAAAGCAAAAAACGCTTTCTTATATACCCGACCATTTCTCCAGCCGGACATTCGCAAAGATACGTTTTCTTTTTAACAATGCAACGCTCTAATAAGAATATTATTTCTTCAAAAGTAAATATTTTCCGAATATGGCAAGTTATATCTAAAGAAAAATAAAGTGGGGAAAGACACAAATTAAAGTAAACAACCCTGACCATATACTCTCATAATACAACGAGAGTAGTCTCACCCTCCAACGAGACTACTTTCATAAACCTACGCTTGTACTCTCACACGCTGATGAGAGTATAAGCATAACCTTTACTTGGATTTCCCCATCAACCAAGCCAAATTAAACCGATAGTGCAATCTACTTGAGATGAGATGAATCATGTTGTCGGGCGTTTGAGTGCAAGCCAAATAACCACGAGGCTCGGCATGAGTGGCATCCATCTCAAAGAATTGGGTCCATGCTCCACCATTCAGCAAACGGTATTCTCCATCGGTTATCAGTCGCTTTACCGGCCAAGTCTTTCCTTCGTCGAAGGAGAGGGCAGCATAAAGTCCATATCCACGGAAGGTTTTCCCATCCTTATCGGTAAAGAGCAAGCCACGTTCACTCGCTGGAGTACGATAGGGATGGTCGGTAAACGATACAAAAAGCAGCGGACCTTCATTCAAACGGGTGAGCACCAGGCGTTGATGACCTTCCAATGGCGGGAATTCCGAGGCCGAATAGGTCCATGTCTTACCCATATCATCGGATATACTCATTGGCATACGCTCGCGTCCGTCCTTATCCTTGATGTTGTTCTTGCGACCCAAAGCCATCAGGCGACCGTCTTTCAGTTGTACCACTCCGGCATGAATACCGGCAATAGTGGTTCCTTTTCCCCCTTGTACATACTCTGAAGGCCGACCGTCCCAAGGGTCTGTCCACGTTTGTCCCTTATCTTTGCTGATATGAATAGCCGTACCTCCCGAAGCCGAAGGAGTAGCATCGCAAGGCTGAATCATCCATCCCTCACGAGTCACGAAGGTGCCGGCAATGACTTGATGGCGCATGGTGTGTTCGGGAGCAATGATACGAGGCTGGGTCCATGTCTGTCCGTTGTCGGTACTGGTACGAAGCGTCAGCATCAGATTACGCCAACGTCCGGCTTGTTCCACCCCATTAATATGGTAAAGTGTACCTTTCCCATCGTGATAAAGAGCCGAGCCCGTCAGGTTGCGGTCAGGTACATGATAGAAAAGCTTGGCTTCTTCCCATTTGTTGCTACCGGCTTTGAGACGGGAAGTTAGTACAATCATTTCGCGACCTTTCTCTTCTTTAGTAGAGAACCAAATGGCCAACAAGTCACCATTCTCACACCATGTGATGGCCGGTTGGTGGTTATGCGGATAGAAAGGCGTCTTGCTACCTTCCAAAGGTTCTTTGACAAATACTTGTGGAGCATGGAATATCGGTTGGTCTTTCGATACGGTTTCCCATTTCCATGGTTTTTGCTGGATAGATTCAGACACCACTTCTCTTTGCAAAGGAGCAGTAGAAGGGTATTCCGCCTGTACAATTCGGAAACCTATCATCACACTTTTATCGCCCGGTAACATAGCCAACCGGTTGCTACAACGCAGATAGTCGGTAGGAGTATTGTGGCTTCCTCCACGAGTTACCCGACACATACCCTCGGCATAACCTACCGGATCCGTCTGTTCGCCATCCACATAAGGCCCGTACCAATCCAAGCACCATTCCTCTACATTCCCGCACATGTCGTACAAACCCCACGGATTGGCAGGCGTTTGTGCCACATTCAGTTTTACGGGTTTCAGTTCGGATACGATTTCCTGATTGCGATGATAAACAGCAGGCAACTTGTCGTCCATGTAGAACTTCCACATGGTGCCGGCTCTGCAAGCATATTCCCATTCGGCCTCGGTAGGAAGGCGATAGGTTTTCCCTTCCTTGGCTGATAGCCATCGGCAAAAGGCCATGGCCTCATCGTGACTCACCAATACCACCGGTTCATCATCATCGGTAGAAAAACCATATTTACCCCGCAATTCCTTGTGTTCGGGACAGAATTCTTCGTATTGCGCATTGGTGATTTCCGTACGGCTCATCAAGAAAGGCCGACTGATATGCACCCGATGCATGGGGGCTTCGTCATAGTTTTCCTCCAACCCGAGAGAACCCATATAGAAACTTCCCGAAGGGATTTCTACCATCGGAATAGATTGCGCGGAAACAATGGGTGTTATACATACTAACACTAAAAAAGCAAACAGATTTCTCATCATATACAATACGAAATGTAAATAAAACTAATAAAGCCTTTTATGCTTTGTAAAACGTCGTACTATTCTTCCTCCCTTTCAAAGTCAATGGCACGATTGATATAATCCAGGAAAGGTTTGGTGGTAACAAACTTGGAGGCAATGCGCTTGGCCAAGTCCTCTCCTTCCCAAAACTCGTCATCGGGAATGGCGGTCAAGCAAAAATACTTCAACCGGATGTATTCCGAATAAGGTGCATCGGCAGGGAAGCCTTTGGGGTTCCGCTTCAAGGCACCATCATTATCCAAAGTAAAGGAAGCATCGGCTTGCTTCACTACCGCATCAAAATCGCCTTCACCATTCACAATGTCTTCGCGAAGAATTTTCATTACTTCGGGCTTGTAACAATAATCGCCTGCGGCCAACATGTGGCAATAAGGATACTCCTCGCCACCTCCCGTACTGATGTGGAAATAATATCCGGCATTGCCCGCCTTCTTTCCTCCTTTGGCAATAAAGGCTCCGAAATGGCATTTGTACGGACTTTTGTCGGAAGAAAAGCGCACATCCCGATAAATGCGATAAGTACAATCCTTAGCGGTAAGTCCGGCCACATCGGCATCGAACACCGAAATTTCCTTAATAACCTCGTCTACCAACTCATGGAAACGCGCCTGGTGCTTCAAGAACTCTTCCTTATGAGCATTGAACCATTCGCGGTTATTGTTGCATTGCAACTGACGGAGATATATGATGATTGCTTTCATATATTTCTACTAAAATGTAAAAGACACAACAAAAATAAAGGTTTTCTTTCAAATAATTATCTCCTAACCTATTTTTATTTGAATATCGTTAAGTTCGTATTTTGAAGTAATTAGAGCTAGTTATAGGTCTGTAAAACTTGTAAAGGTTGTTTCTGCTTCTTTGAAAATTATAATAACTGACCAAAAAATTTTGGTCTTATTTAGGAAATGAAAATCGACTAAAATGAAAACGGAATAGAGCAATCAAAGTATATATCGACAATTTATTGAACTTTTATTTTTACTTTTAACAAGTTTCTGCGACTTATAGATGAGAACAATCAAAAGTATGAAAAAAGAAGAATTCGACATATTGACCAAGAAAATAAGGCCGAAACTACTTTCTATAGCAAGAAAATTTATAGCTATAGAAGGCGATATAGAAGCCGAAGACATTGTTCAAGAAACCTTTTTGACTCTATGGGAACTTGCAGAACAAAACCATCCAATAAAGGATATAGAATCATTCTCTGTCAAAATAATTAAAAATATCTGTATCTCACATTACCGAAAAGTGCATTTAAATAGCTATTCATTAATGCACGACAATTATATAGGTGGTACGGAAGCAACGGTTCTGACAGACAATGAAGACTTGAGAACCATTAAAAGAAGCATCTATCGTTCGCTAACCGATACGCAAAGAAAATATCTATACCTACGAAACGATCGGGAAATGTCGCTCGACGAGATAGCTCAGCTGACTAGAAAACCAAAGACAAGCATCAAGTCTACCCTCTCGTCAGCCAGAAAAAAAATGTTGGAATTAATAAAGAAACAATTATGAAAAAAGCATTTATCATCACTCTATTACATTTTATAGCTTTGAACCTATACGCGCAAAAAGAATTCACCATTAGGGGAACGGTTGCAAATGTGGAGGATGGAAGCATCTTTCATCTTACTAGAAGTGTCGGACGTGTACTTATTACCATTGCTCAAGATACAATTGTAAACGGTAAATTCACAGTAAATGCCCAAACAGATAAGGAGGTGGAGAAATTAGAAGCATTCTTATGGGGGAAAAAATGTTCAGGCATGATAAGACATATTTATGTATCATCTGGCTTACAGATTAATATTCAAGGAGACAGCCTATATATTTTTGATTGGAATATTGAAAGTAATTTGAAAGAACAAAAAGAAGATAACAGTTTTAATGCCGCTGCAAACCTATCGTACTATAAACAAGAAAGAATAAATCAAGAAAGAAACGAATGGTTTAAAGTGATAGAATCCTCTAAAGCGACCAAGAAAGAACGTAAAATAGCTCGACAAATGACCGACAGCTTATTGATTATTTTAAGGGAAGCACATAATGAGATGTATAAAGCATTTATTGAAGTCATGAAAGACACGCCCATCAGTACTGTGTGGATGGATAAATTGTATGATTTAAGTGTGGCGTATAGATATACTGCCGGATTTCCTTATCACAACGAAACATTGGCTTACTTCAATAGGTTGACAAAAGAACAGAAAGCCACTCCCATAGGAAAAAAAATAGCAATCAACCTTTCATCAAGAAGTAAAGTAAATCCTGGTGACAAAATGATTGATGCTAACCTTTATGACCTGGAAGGAAAACTTCACTATTTAGCCGAGTTGAAAGGGAAATACATTCTACTCGATTTTTGGAGCAGTGGTTGTGGCCCATGCATTATGTCGATTCCTGAGATGAAGGAAGTACAGGAAAAGTACAAAGATAAATTATCTATTGTAAGTCTTAGTTCGGATGTAGAAAGCATATGGAAAGAAGCCTCCGCCAAGCATCAAATGACTTGGTACAATTGGAATGATAGAAAAGAAACCTCTGGTCTCTATCTTAAATATGGTGTTCGGGGTATTCCTCATTATGTCCTTATTTCTCCAAAAGGAAAAATTATCGCTTCTTGGAGTGGTTATGGTAAAGATCAGTTACTCAAAAAAATGGAAAAGTTTATAAAGTAATAACTCCTTTTAAAACATACAATTATGAAAGATGTTATGAACAAGGAAATACGTAAAGAATTGATTTCCGGATATTTGAATGCCGAAACATCATCTGATGAGGAAAACTTGCTGGCCTACTATTACGCATGCAATAAAGTCGATGAGGATGAAACCGCCATAGCTCAGATGATATTGTTGGAAAGATGCAATGTACCTCTCCTTTCGAATGAAGGGATAGAAGAATTCGATCGCATCATTCGTGAGGCAAAGCATACTTCCCAATCAATACGTGTTCGGTGGATAGCATGGGCAAGTGGCATAGCTGCCACATTAGCTTTATTCTTTACCTTATACTCTCCGTCCGCCCCACAATCTCCCTTCAAAACAGTAGAAGTAGCACAAAAGTTGCAACAAATGATGAACCTTGAAATAGAGGGAATATTCTCTCTAACAGCTACTCCTATTGACGAATATATCCTACTAAAAGCCGAATTACAAGATGGTTCAGTCAAAACTTTCATTATGAGTAAGGACAGAGAAACAATTTCTTTATTAGCAATTAATTAACTTAACAACAATCATTATGAAAACAATTCTTTTATCTGCATTTTGCACGTTGGTGCTGAATGCACAATCAACAGAAGTAAAACTGGATACGATTCAAAAATATATCATCGACAAACAAGTAGTGAAAAACTTCAACGGTACACAATTAGAAGGAAAGACCATTTCGAAGTACATTATTGCTTATAAAAATGTAGGAAAGACAGTGGAAAAGACGCATATTATCTATACCAATAAGCCTACGAATATACTGCAAACAACAGAAGCGAATGAAGGAATTAGCAGCATAAAACTTGAAGGTGATAGCTCGAATAAAACCAAAGCCCTGATAATTATTGATGGAAAGGAAACGGTATCATTGGATTTCAAGGAAATAAAACCTGAATCTATAGCTTCTGTAAATGTCTACAAACCTGGATCCAAAGTGGCAGAATCGTATGGCGAAAAAGGCCTAAATGGTGTAATAATGGTCATTACTAAAAACAATAAATCTGGAAGCGACATTACCTATTTCATCGATGGAAAAAGGGTAAATAAACAAATGGTAGACAATCTCGATCCCACTAAAATCGCTTCCATGAATGTTAATAAAGCGGATGGCAATTCGGTCATTGAAATTACTACAAAAAAGTAAGGAATAAGGGTATAAGAAGACGAAAAACAGATTAACTTAATTTTGAAAATCAAAACAAAAGTGCAAATATATTTTGGAATCCAATATTTATTTATACCTTTGTAGCAAAAACATATAGATATGAGGATTGTATCCCATAAGAAGCTTAAGGAATTTTATGAGACCAAAGGATATGAAGATTCACGGGTGGCTCTTGAGCGGTGGTATGATATAACGGAAAAGGCCGACTGGAAAAACCTTTCTGAAATAAAACGAGACTTTCCCACCACTGATTATATTGGGAATCAACACTATGTATTCAATATCAAAGGAAACAACTATCGGTTAGTGGTTGTTATCAAATTTACTATTGGCTATATATTTGTCCGGTTTGTCGGAACTCATAAACAGTATGACCAAATCGATTGTTCAACAATATAAAAAGGATATTATGAATAGAATAACAGAAGAACAATATCAATTTGCATTGGAAAGAGTAGAAGAACTACTTCCTTTAGTAAAGGAAGACACTCCGCTCAATGACAAACATGCCATTGAATTAACCATGATGTCCGATATTGTCATAGCATACGAGAAAGAACATTATCCAATAGAAAAGCCAACAGTCGCCGAATTATTAGAGCTATCTTTGGAGGAAAAAGGAATAACCCAAAAGCAATTGGCAATGGAAGTGGGTGTAAGTCCCTCACGTATCAGTGACTACATTTCTGGTCGATCCGAACCTACTTTAAGAATAGCCAGTATCCTTTGTAGGGTTCTGGACATTCAACCAGCAGCCATGTTGAGGCTTTAATTGCTTTCAATTTAAATCATTAAGAAATAAGTGGGTAAGTGTCTTGAACTTACCCACTTATTTCTTTTTACATAAATAGAATATGCTTGCTTACTATCTCAGCAATTTTTGTACGCATTTGTTTGGCATTAATCGGTTTTGACATATAGCCATTGAAACCGTTTTCCATCACTTTCTGTTCATCCGAAGCATAGGCAAAGGCGGTTACCGCAATAATCGGTGTGGTTGAATCGAACTTACGGATTTCGGCCGTTGCCTCGTAACCATTCATTTCGGGCATGTTGATATCCATCAATACCAAATGCGGCTTGTGTTCCTTGAACTTTTCTACGGCTTCTTTTCCATTCCAGGCATGAATCAACTTGTATTCGTCCTTCAAAATGGTGTTCAAAAGCTTGTAGTTGCTCGGGTTGTCTTCCGCAATCAAGATGGTGAGTTGTTCATTCAAGTTCAACTTCAAAGGTTGCTTGTCATCCTCTTCTGTCACTTCTGCCACCTCTTCTACAACAGGAGTACAAGGAATGGTAAACCAGAATTTAGAGCCCTTGCCCTCTTCCGATTCCACACCGATCTTACCTCCCATACGATGAATAATGGTCTGACAAATAGCCAAGCCCAAACCGGTTCCCTGTACAAACTTGTTCAATTTGACAAAGCGGTTGAATACTTCGCCTACCTTATCGGCCGGAATACCGCAACCGGTGTCTTTTACATAGAAGTACAACATTTCTCCTTGAAGTTCATACCCAAAACGGATTTCACCTTCCTTGGTAAACTTCATGGCATTGTTCAGCATGTTGATAATAACCTGCGACAAACGGTTCTTCTCTGTATGGATGCGACAAACGGGCAATCCGGGTGCAAACACTAATTTCACTTCCTTGTTTTGCATACGCATCCGTGTAGCACTCTCTATTTCACCCATCACTACATTCAGGTCAATATCCGAATAGATAAATTCCAACGTACCGGCTTCAATCTTCGAAATATCCAGAATATCTCCAATCAATTGCAACAACAAGGCGTTGTTGTTTTCGATAATGTTGATGTATTCTTGTGACTCTTCGGGTGATTCCGATGCCGAAAGGATGTTCGAGAATCCCACAATGGCATTCAACGGAGTACGAATTTCGTGACTCATATTAGCCAGGAAGGCCGACTTCAAGCGGTTGGATTCTTCTGCCTGTTCCTTGGCCGTAATCAAGTCTTGTTGTACCCGATAAAGTTCGGTCGTATCAATACTGAAGATATTGATGTGTTCTTCCTCGGCTGCTGCCCCTACGTAGAAATTGAAACAAGCATCCAAATCCTTGAAATAGAAGGGGAATGTTACAATCTTGTTAGGCTTGATATCGGAGTGGTAGATTTTCAACAACTGTTTCAGGAACTCCGTATTCCAAGCCGACATCAGTTCTCCGTTTTCATGGTCATGGAAATTCAATTGGAACTGGTTGTTTGCTTTCTCATACGAAAAGTCTATCACCTCTCCTTTCTCATTCTTTATGACCAATGCCTTTACATAACCGATAGGCATGTGATGGAACAAATCGGCATACTCTTGTTTAATCTTTTGCTTTCTTTCCGAAAGTTCCTTCATCTTCAGTGCCATTTGCATGCGTAGTAAAACCACCACCAAAATAGCAACCAAAATAAAAACACCTATTCCCCATATTACCCGATTGTAACGTTCGTAAAAGGTAGGAGGTTGATGATAAAACACCGTTCCTTCAGGACATAATTCGGGATGCAGATTCTTCTTTTCCAATACTGCATAATTAAAGAATGGAGCCGCATACGGTTCGAGCAGGAAGGGAACATCGCGAGCCGGTGTACCATTCATCACCTTATTGACTACTCCCAACATGGTTTTACCAAATCGCTCATAATCGAGTACATATCCACCCACTACACTATTGTCTTCGGCTATCTGGATGTGTCTCAACACAAACAAAGGAGGAGGAGTGGATGCAATCACCATATACGAATTGGCCATCAAGGCAATGTTCTTCGAGAGGATATCAGCCGACAACCAAGACGAGAACAATACTCCGGTAGTTCGTTGGTCTACCTGACCTAATACCGCCATCAATTGTTCCAACCCCATTTCTTCGGCCGACAAATATTCAAAGGTAGTATGAGGATAATGGTCGTGAATGTATTCGGCCGCCTTTTCACGATACTGCATGTTGATGAACGAGTTATCGCCAATAAGCAACATCCTATTCATCTGTGGTATCATCTGATGCATGATGTCGATGTTGTTTTCCACATACACCGGACATTGTAACAGAGTGAGGTTATATTCCGGCACCAATTTATTAAGTTCCAAACGCTCGGAAGGAATCACTGGGCGCTTCATGACATACGATTCTTCAGGCACAATGTAGTCTACATCCATACAAGCCACAATGGGTACATCGCCCCAATGTTCCTTGATATCATCCAATACCACCATCGATTCTGCCCCAATCATCACCACCAATTTGGGCACGTTGGCATACGAAGTAAACAAACGTTCCTTTAATTCGGTCAGTTTTTCTTGATTGTCTATCATAATCATTCCCATGTGCTCCACATATACATGCACATCACCTAAATGGGAAATCGGTTCGATAATACGCTCACTGAAATAATAATAGTTGGTGTAGGAATTTAAAATCAATACGTAATCCTTTTCTGCGCCAAGCGTCTTCTCCTCTGCATGTGTCTTGCTTGCACAAGTGACTAGCAGAAAAAACATCATCATTATTTTAACCCAAATCTTCATCCTATTCTTATTTTTAGTTTTACTATTTCTTCAATTCTTCGGGAGAGACAAGTTTATAAAGTTTGTCACTGGGACGAATCTTTTCGGATACCTTGAACGATACCCGCTGACCTTTCTTTACGACATCCACAGGCTTAAGGTCGACACGCGCTTCTTCCAATGTCAGGAAAAGGGCACCGGTAGTAGGGCCGGTAATCAACAATTTGTCGCCCACCTTCATTTCGGCTGCTTCTACCAAGAACTCCGCTACACCAATGTTGGAGAAATAACGGACACCCTTACCAACATACACCTTGCGTTCCGTTGCTTCCGAACCATAGTTACGGCTCCATTCGCCCAAACGTTGGCCCAAATAATAACCGTTCCAGAATCCTCGATTAAAGACGGTCTTCAGACGGATGTCCCAAGCTTCCTTCTTCTCATCGGTAAAGGTACCTTCCAAGTAAGAACGGATGGCTTCTTTGTAACATTCCACCACCGTACGAACATATTCAGGACCACGGGCACGACCTTCTATCTTGAATACCCGCACACCGGCTTCCATCATCTCGTCCATGAAATGAATGGTCTTCAAATCCTTGGGCGACATGATGTATTTATTATCCACTTCAAGTTCTATTTCACTATCCTTGTCGCGCACTTCATAGGCTCTTCGACAAATCTGCATACAAGCACCTCGGTTGGCCGAAGCATTCATCTCGTGCAAACTGAGATAACACTTGCCCGATACCGCCATACAGAGTGCACCGTGACAGAACATTTCAATGCGGATAAGCTCACCCTTCGGTCCCCGAATCTGTTCCTTCTGAATCACATCGTATATTTCACGCACTTGAGTAAGCTTCAATTCGCGGGCCAATACCACTACATCGGCAAAACGGGCATAGAACTTCAAGGTTTCGGCATTGCTGATATTCAATTGAGTAGAAAGATGTACTTCCTGACCCACTTCGTTACAATACGACATCACCGCCACATCCGCCGCAATGACCGCACTGATACCCGCTTCTTTGGCGGCATCCACAATGGTACGCATCAAAGCAATGTCTTCATCGTATATAATAGTGTTGATGGTGAGATAGCTTTTGATTCCATGTTCATCGCATATCTGTGCTATTTCACGCAAATCATTGATGGTAAAAGTACTTGCCGAACGGGCACGCATGTTCAAACTTTCTATACCAAAATAGATGGAATCCGCCCCTGCCTGAATAGCAGCTGCCAACGACTCACGCGAGCCTACAGGAGCCATTATTTCGAAGTCTTTTATGCTGTACATAAAGGTTTTGTTTGTAGTAATATGCAAAGGTAGAACTTTTTTCCGTATTTTTGCAGTGAAAATACAGACAAATATGAAAATCAGAAATATAGATTTAGGCAATCAGCCTATCGTATTGGCACCTATGGAGGATGTGACCGACCCGGCCTTCCGACTGATGTGCAAACGTTTCGGTGCAGATATGGTATATACCGAATTTGTATCGGCCGATGCCTTGATCCGTTCGGTCAACAAGACCATGGCCAAGCTGAACATCGACGAGCAGGAACGTCCCGTGGCTATCCAAATCTACGGCAAAGATGTGCCTACCATGGTAGAAGCAGCCAAGATTGTAGAAGAAGCCAAACCCGATATATTGGACATCAATTTCGGTTGCCCGGTAAAGCGAGTTGCCGGTAAAGGTGCCGGTGCCGGTATGCTACAGAATATACCGCTAATGCTTGAAATCACCAAAGCGGTGGTTGATGCTGTAAAGATTCCCGTTACCGTAAAGACCCGTTTGGGATGGGACCACGACCATCGGATTATTGTCGACTTGGCGGAACAATTGCAGGATTGTGGTATTGAAGCATTGACTGTTCACGGAAGGACTCGTGCACAGATGTATACAGGAGTAGCCGACTGGACACTGATTGGCGACATCAAGAAAAATCCCCGTATCCACATCCCCATTATCGGTAATGGAGATGTTACCTCCCCTCAACGCGCCAAAGAATGTTTCGACCAATACGGTGTGGATGGAATCATGATAGGACGTGCCAGTTTCGGTCGCCCATGGATATTCAAGGAAGTGAAGCATTACCTACAAACCGGCGAAGAACTTCCACCTTTGTCATTCGACTGGAAGATGAATGTCCTTCGCCAGGAAGTGTTGGACAGTGTAGAACTATTGGACGAACGTCGCGGGATACTTCATGTACGCCGCCATTTGGCCGCATCCCCACTGTTCAAGGGAATCCCCAATTTCAAGGAGACGCGCATTGCCATGTTGAGAGCCGAGACGGTAAAGGAACTCTTCAGCATCCTGGACTACATCAAAGGGCACTACGCTATATAAAGTCTAATTCAGTTTATGCACTCCTTTCTTGGAAGAATCAATGGACTTCGGATTACCCCGATAGCCTACATTACCTCCACTGGAAACTTTAGCCTTCAATGATTCCACCGGATAGCAGGATATGTCACCAGCACTGCTAGCAAGGGCAGTCACATGGTCGGCTTTCAATTCCTTAGCCTCAACATCCCCACTGCTGGCTGCCTCAAGACGGACATCTACGCAAGAGCCGCCATTTATTGTTATATCACCAGCCGAACTGGCTCTTGCCAACATTTCGCTTGCAACGAGGTGCTCTATTTCTACATCACCGGAACTGCTGGCATCGGTTTCCAGAGCGTGACATTCTATTTTTCCCAAAGAGATATCACCACTACTCGAGGCTTGGATCAACAAACCATCGCACGCCACATCCCCTCCTTCAATGTCTCCACTACTGGCCGACTGTACGATCACCTTTCCTGTAGTCCTCAATCCGTTCTTCATTATGATGTCACCACTACTGGATGCACGAAACGCATGGACCGCCGGAGCCGTTACACGTACCTCCGTTTTGTGATTACCCTTGATGTTGATGCCCTTACCTTCTTCCGACTGGAAACCTACCTGCAATATTCCATTCTTTACATTCACTTTCACGTATTCCATCAAATTGTCGGGAGCATAAATCTCAACGTGAGGGGTACCCTGCTTCTGGGTGTAAGTTACATCAATGGAAGCAAAAGCCGAGATACCATCAAAACTACCTACTTCCACCTGCTTGGTTTCATAATTATCACTGGGAACAACACCTTCCTGCATAACCACACAAGAAGTCAATGTAGATGCGGTCATCACCACCGCCAATAACAACGTATTCATAACAATATAGTTTTTTGAGATTTTTCTATATCATTAGACGCAGGCAACAAGGAAAACGTTGCAAAGACACCTCATTTTTTCAATTTTATCCCAACACCGTACGGAATACACTGGATGCAAACCAACGCTTATACATCCATGTAGAGACCAGATAAATGCCAATAGCCGAAATCCAACCGGCAAAAACATCAATCAAGTAATGGGCTTGGATGTAGACTGTGGCACAACACAAAAGCACATAGAACGGAGCCATCAAATAGCTCAATTTGCGGTTTACACGCCAAGCCATAATCATACAGATGGTAGAGATTCCCACATGCGAACTGGGGAAAGCGGCGGTAGGTCGCTCACCCACTTCCTGCGAAGCTTCTACCAAACTATAAAAGAAACCTTGGTGCGCATCGGGACCGGGAAGAAGGATGGCATTATGGTTAAAGTAATCGCCGATGGAAAGGAAATTCCCTACCGCAACATTGTCCATACCAATGGCTGGGAAATAGAACTGAGGACCGGCAACCGGTACAAAAATATAGATCAAATAATAGATAAAGAACGAAGTGACCAATACAAACGATACCTTTTCAAACCATTCAAAGCGGAATATAAAATAATAAATGGCTACAATGGCTATCATGGGATAATAGGCAAAATAACCTAAATTGAACGGCTCGCTGAACCACATGCCCGGACAAATCTTCATAAATTCCACCGAAGGTTGGCAAGTAAACATCCATTGTTCCACCGAAGCAAACAGATGGTCAAGGTTAGGGAAAAGGCGGTTGAACTCAAACGTATCGGGATACCAATAAGCCAAGAAAGACATCTGTACCACCATACGTACGAAAGCCGACAACCGACAAGGATATTTACGATATACCCCTATCAGTGCAAAGGTTATGACAACAATGCCCACCCGCTCCAGCAACATTCTGCCGGGGTGGTCCATCTGCGAATACAGACACACAATCAACAAGGTGGTAATTGCATTGTATATCAAACTGATGCTTTCTACCGCAAACAATCCTTTCGAGTCTTCTACTCGTTTGAACCAATCTAAAGCCATTTCTCTTTTTTGTACCAAGCAATGATTTCTTTCACTCCTCTATCAAGCAAGTATTCGGGTTGGTATCCCAATTCCTTAACCAACGGAGTGATGTCGCATTGCCAGTTTCTTTGTTTCATGATATTATACTTATCACCGTTCAGCGTACTGGCCTTTCCCAACCAACCGGCAACGGTTTCGGCCAGCAAAGATACAACTTTTAAAACAATTAGCGGACATTTGATGTGGATAACCCACGGATTTCCTAACTCTTTCTGAATCAAATCCGAAAACGCACGGGCCGAATACACTTGTCCGTCACTTACAAAATAGGCCCGACGGGTAATATTCTTTTCGATAGAGAGATACACCGCCTGCACCAAATCCTTTACATAGATAAAGGTCAGATCCTGACGTTTGAACCCCGGAGCAAAATCGATATGCTGCTTGATGCTCTTGGCCATAAGGAAATAATCACGCTCCCGTGGTCCATATACTCCCGTCGGGCGATAGATAACATACGGGAACCCTTCCAAAGCCTGAAGATACTTTTCCGATTTCAGTTTGCTTACTCCATAAGCGGTATTGGGCTGCGCCTCATCGGCCTCGCTGATAGGTTGGTAGGTATCTTCGTGAATAGGACCGAATATACTCAGTGAACTGATATAGATGAAATGTTGTGGCACCATATCGAGTTCCTTTAAGACCTCCACCAGGTTCACGGTTGCCTGATAATTTCCTTTATCAAAATCCTCCCGGTTCTTGCATTTGGTTACTCCGGCACAATGAATCACGGCATCCCATCCACTATGTTCCTGCTTATGAACACTGAGCTGCTCTTTCAGTTTGTCCTTATTCGCAAAATCCAACTCTGCAAACTGTATACGGTCATCCTGCAAATACTTCCGGCTACTGCTTTTGCGTACACCGGCCCATACCTGCATTCCTCGCTCCAACGCTCCTTCTACCAAGAAGCTGCCAATGAATCCACTGGCTCCGGTTACGAGTATATTCTTGTTTTCCTTTTGTAAAGACATATATCTATTTTTGAAACGACAAAGATACGCGAAAGTTGTCATTTGATAAATAAATTTGCTAAATAACCTTCACCATTTTTAGTAGGAGTCCTTCAATATTTCGGTTTGCTTTAGTAAAACGATGAGTTATGAATGATAAAACGATGTTTTATGGAGTGTAAAACATCGTTTTATCATTATGAATTCTTTACTTTAAATGTTTCAAAATCCATTCCAATTGGCCACGCTCGGTTACATCCGAAGTCCAATGTTCGTTGATGGGCGTGATGAGGGCTTCCTTGGGGCAAGTAAGCACGTTGTAAGCCGCATAGCTGGTAGTGGGTGCACATACATCGTCGTTGTATCCCCAAGTAATGTAGGTTTCGGCTTTCACCAAGCGGGCAAAGTTCACTACATCGTAATAGGCCATAGTCTTTACCTTTTCGGGGGTACACATGCCCGGCGTACGAGAGAAATGCGGATACCCGTCGGCACGACCGGCTTCGAAACCTGCCATATCGCTTAATGCCGGATGATTGGCCACACACTGGGTTACACGTTCGTCCAAGCCGGCAGTAACCAAAGCCAAGGCCCCACCCTGACTACCTCCTTGTACTATGACATTCTTACCGTCCCACTCGGGCAGGGAAGTCAACAAATCGATGCTACGAACACAAGCCAGGTACACACGCTTCATGTAGTAATTATCCTTGTTGTCCAAGTTTATGTTCAAGTAATTGCTTTCGTGACCAAAGGCCGTACTGATATCCTTGAACTCTTCGGTGGTCATGGTAGGATTCAATCCGTGGATTTCTATTTCCAGACGGATACATCCTTGTTCAGCATAATACTTGCGCTTCATGGGTTCCTTGATGGTCTTGATACCGGCTCCCGGAGGGCAAAGCACCACAGGACAACTGCCTTTCTTTGCATTCTTGGGATAAGTCAGATAACCATATACGGCATGACCGCGCTTGTTTACGGGCAATTTGATGAGGTAGCAATCAATCTTGTCCGTGCAATACTCCTTCACCATTTCTTTGGTATAGGTCAGAGGGAAAGCAGCCAATTCTTCCTTGTTCTTCTTCCAGAAATCCTGGAAATCGGCCGGCATTTTAGTGTAAGGTTGAATCTTGTCAACCGAGAAGCCTACCTTTACATGGTGCTTATAGGTCTGATTACCCAATTTCACGGTCATCCGGCAATCGCGGAATCCCGGTTTCTTCATGGTTCCCATAGCAATGGTGGCCTTTCCTTTCTTCAACACCACTTCGCCTTTGGCGTCGGCCGGCATCAAGTCATCCCCCAATTCATAACTGATAGTCACTCCATCTTGCGGGATACCATATTGATATAATTGAATATCTACGGTAGCCTTTTCACCGGTTTTGTATAACCAGTCGGCATGATTGGGTACGGTTACCCACAATACATCACTTCTATACGGATAGTTCTCAGCCTTTGCACCTATACAAAGCAACATTATCCAACACAACAATAAACTGATTCTTTTCATATTTATATACTTTTATTTTATTCCATCTAAAAATTTCAATACCGCCCGGTTGAAGGTTTCAGGTTGTTCCATGTTCATCATGTGTCCGCAATCGGGAAGTAATAAGGCCGTCCCGTTCGGCAAGTATTTCAATTCTTTAGGCGAATAAGGCTTCCCTTCGCCCTTGGCGTCTCCGCGTAGCATCAAGGTAGGGACAGACGGACAAGTTTCTTCCAACCGTTTCCATGCCTCGCGAGCCCAGAACATACGCACTTCCTTGTGAAGGGGTTGCCAGGCATCCCAATCATTAATCATCTGCCACAACGGTTCCCGCATCTCTTCCCGACGGGAACCACCATCGGATATCAACGCTTCCAGCCATTCGCGTTTATATACATCAATGCCTTTGGCTTCCAGTTCGGCTATTTCCTTGTCGCGTCGGGCACTTTCTTCCGCTCCCATCGGCGCGGAAGGGCCTTGCACCGAACGGATACCCCCACTGGCCATTACGCACGAAAGCATCCGATGGGGCGCCATAGCCACCATATCGCCTGCTACAAATGCCCCCATGGAGAGTCCTACAATATGTGCTTTCTCTATCTTGAGATAATCCATTACCGCCAACAAGTCATCCAAATGAGTGAACTGGAAAGTCTCCGTTTGCTTCGAAGAACGGCCATAACCGCGGAAGTCCATCCGGATGGTACGATAATGTCGGGCAAACTCATCGAATTGCAAATCCCACATACGGGTATCGAGCGAGTGACCGTGAAGCAGAATCAACGGTTCACCTTCTCCCTTCTCTTCATAATAAATCTTCCCTTCTCCACTTACAGGTACATAACCCATATTCGCTTGGTCGGTACAGCTACTACACATAATCCAACCTATAAAGAAGCAAAGAATTCCAATTCTCGTCATCATTCCAATTTATTTTAATGAAATACCTTCAATTATGATCCATTTGTTTGACGTTACAATAATAAGGAATGATAAGTAAAATGACGTAGAAAAATTGGTGAAAGAAGTGAATTATTTGGGTTAATCGTTGCATAAGGGGTAAAATAGTCCGATATATCCGAAAAAATTGGTCAGATTATACTTTTTTATACTCCCATCCAACCAACATTAGTAAAAAATCGTTTTCTTTGTATGAGTAATATTAAACAAATACCACTATGTCAAAGAAAAAAGAAAAGAAGGCTGGCAAACACATGAAAAAAAGTGAATTGGCCGACAAATTAGTTACCTTTCTCGAAATGAAAGCCGGTGAATTTTTCGTGCTCAAACAGATTTTCCGAAGTCTGAACCTGACTACCCATCCACTTAAAATGCTCTGTGTGGACATCCTCAACGACATGGTGGAAGACGGCTACCTGCAAGTAAACGAAAAAGGACAATTCAAGTTGGTAGGACAAGGCCGTATCATGACCGGTATCTTCCAGCGCAAGAGCAATGGAAGCAACAGTTTCATCCCCGATGATGGAAGTGAACCCATCCACATTGCCGAGCGCAACTCCATGCATGCCATGAACAATGACAAAGTGAAGATAGCCCTTTGCGCTACCCGAAAAAGACGTACCATTGAAGGGGAAGTGATAGAAATCATCGAACGGGCCAACGATACGTTTGTAGGAACACTGAAAATAGACAAGTATTATGCCTTCCTGCTTACCGAAAGCCGTACATTGGCCAACGATATCTTCATACCAAAGGACAAGTTGAAAGGGGGTAAGAACGGTGATAAGGCGGTGGTACGCATCATCGAATGGCCCGAAGATGCCAAAAACCCTATCGGACAAGTGGTCGATGTCTTGGGAGCATCGGGAAACAATACCACAGAGATGCATGCCATCCTGGCCGAATACGGATTGCCATACATCTATCCGCAGGCTGTAGAAAATGCAGCCAACAAAATTTCGGACACCATCACTGAAGCCGACTATGCCGAACGTGAAGATTTCCGCACAATCACCACCTTTACCATCGACCCGAAAGATGCAAAAGACTTCGACGACGCCCTTTCCATCCGTCCCCTTAAACCGGGCTTGTGGGAAGTGGGTGTACACATTGCCGACGTAACCCATTATGTAAAGGAAGGGGGAATCATCGACAAGGAAGCCGAAAAACGAGCCACTTCCGTGTATCTGGTAGACCGTACCATTCCTATGCTTCCCGAACGTCTCTGCAACCAGCTCTGCTCGTTGCGTCCCAATGAAGAGAAACTGGCCTATTCGGCCATTTTCGAGATGAACGACAAAGCGGAAGTGAAGAACTACCGCATCCGTAAGACCGTCATCAAGAGCGACCGCCGCTTCACTTACGAAGAAGCACAAGACATCATCGAAACAGGTACAGGAGATTTCAAGGACGAAATACTGAAATTGAACGAACTGGCACAGATTCTCCGTAAGAACCGCATGGCATCGGGCGCCGTCGATTTCGATCGGGTGGAAGTACGTTTCGATATCGACGAAACAGGACGTCCCATCAGTGTATTCTTCAAGGAATCGAAGGAAGCCAACAAATTGATCGAGGAATTCATGCTTCTGGCCAACCGCACCGTAGCGGAATGCATCGGTAAGGTGCCCAAGAACAAGAAGGCCAAAGTATTCCCTTATCGTATCCACGACATTCCCGATCCCGACAAACTGGAAAACCTGAACTGGTTTGTCAACCGGTTCGGCTACAAGATACGGACTACCGGCAGCAAATCGGAAGTATCCAAATCACTCAACAAACTATTGACCGATGTACGGGGAAAGAAAGAACAGAACCTCATCGAAATGGTTTCGTTGAAAGCCATGCAGAAAGCCCGCTATTCTACCCATAACATCGGACACTACGGATTGGCATTCGATTATTATACCCATTTTACCTCCCCCATCCGTCGTTTCCCCGACATGATGGTACACCGCTTGTTGTCCCGCTATCTGGCAGGAGGCCGTACCGTCCAGGAGGCCAAGTATGAAGACATGTGCGACCACAGTTCAGAAATGGAACAGATTGCCGCCAACGCCGAGCGTGCCTCCATCAAGTACAAACAAGTGGAATTTATGGGAGAACGGTTAGGACAAGAATTCGACGGAACCATCTCGGGCGTTACCGAATGGGGTATCTATGTTGAAATCAATGAAAACAAATGCGAAGGTATGATTCCGATGCGCGAGCTCGATGACGATTATTACGACTTCGATGAAAAGAGCTATTGCCTTACCGGCCGCCGCTATCACAAGAAATACAGTTTGGGAGATCCCATCCGCATCAAAGTGGCCCGTGCCAATCTGGAACGCAAGCAACTTGATTTTGCACTGGTAGAGTGAGACGTCTCATTTCACCCGCTTGTTCAACTGGTTGTTTGCTTTCTCCGGCTTCGATTTGCCCACCCTTTTCCCGGTGGGCTTTTTTTTGTTCTGCTTTGCCTTGAAGGCAAAAGGGTTCTTACTATTCGCCATAACCACAATTTTGATGCAAAAATAAAAGAAAAGCATCAATTATTATCTCTTTTGTTGTCAATAAAAGGTAATTTCCTTATTTTTGTTCGCAAATTAACCGATTATGAATTCATTTGACTATTCCCACATCCTGACAAAAGCCGTCGATGAACTATCCGACAGCCAGTCGTACAAAGGTTTGTTCCAACAACACAAGGAAGGTACCCCCCTGCCATCCTCCACTTCCTTGCGACAGATTGTGGAACTGGCACGTGCCATCTTGTTTCCCGGCTATTTCGGAAATTCCACCGTCAACAAGCACACCATCCCCTATCACATTGGAGTGAATGTGGAAAGTCTTTACAACCTCTTGATCGAGCAGATTCAGGCAGGCCTCTGTTTCGGGCAAGAGAACAATGGATTAAAAATCAATGAAGAACCGTGTCGGGAAACCGCAGCCCTACTGGCCGCCCGGTTCATTTCCAAACTATCCGAACTACGTCGCATCCTTGCCACCGATGTAGAGGCCGCCTATTACGGCGACCCTGCCGCCACCTGTTTCGGTGAAATCATCAGCTGCTATCCCGCCATTCGTGCTATCAGCAATTATCGTATTGCCCACGAACTACTGATACTCGGCGTACCACTCATCCCCCGTATCATTACAGAAATGGCACACTCCGAAACGGGTATCGACATTCACCCCGGCGCACAGATCGGTCATCATTTTACCATCGACCACGGTACGGGTGTAGTCATTGGAGCCACTTGCATCATCGGCAATAACGTAAAGCTATATCAAGGTGTAACTCTTGGTGCCAAAAGCTTCCCGTTGGACGAAAACGGCAACCCCATCAAAGGCATCCCCCGCCACCCTATTCTGGAGGACGATGTCATTGTCTATTCCAATGCCACCATCTTAGGACGGGTAACCATCGGCAAGGGAGCCACGGTAGGAGGTAACATTTGGGTAACAGAAGATGTTCCTGCCGGAGCCAGAATTGTACAGCATAAACGGTAAATCCCATGTATAGTGATTTATACTGAATGTGTTATCTTTGCCACAGATAATCAATTATTCCGTATCTGATTGATACACAAATAGCGAATGCTATAGTAGAAAGTTGTTGGTAACGATTTGGCAATTTTGAGATTGCACCAATTTTCTGCGTTATGCTTTGTCAAACAACTTTAATACAAAAGTAGCCAAATTCCTTGATTGAACAAAAGAGTTTGGCTACTTTTTAAACTATATCTTATTAATAACCCATTTCCCTGAGTTTCCGCCTTCACGAATCAATAATCCTTTTTCTCGTAATTGGTCTGTTATCTTTCTAACTTGACGTTCACTAATTTTTAATCGTCTAGAAAGTTCTGCTCTTGAAATTGACGGAGTTTCCTTTATTGCCTCTAATAGTTTCTCTTCGTCCGTTGGAACGCTTTGGAACGCTGTTGGATCATCGTTGGAACGCTTTGGATCAATTCCTTCGTTGTCTACTCGCCAAATGACAACTCTAAAATCTTCTTCTTGATAGAATTCTGGTGTCTTTAATCCATATTCGCGACATTTGTTTATAATATCTTCTGTTCCTGTACCCACCTTTTCAATATAACCATTCCAATACATTGGGTCGGCAAGTAGCGGATTAGCAGGTAAAGATTTATGAGGACCATGCAATTTCTGTACTGTCAATCCATATGGCAATGTGCCAGGATTCCAAACTTCCAATCTGTTACGAAACAACATTACCTGAACGCTGGCATTACTTGTATAATCTCAATTGTATTAGTTACACATTCTTCTAAAACCTGATATGAATATTTTGTCTCCTACTACTATTGGGTCTAAGGTTTTGCACCCAATTATAATCAACTTGCCACAATCAAAACCTCGTTCGATTGTTTGGTACTCAATACATATTTTATATCACCACTTTGGTAGATTCTTACAGTTTTACCCAATTGTTCCAATGTCTTGACGAGTTCATCGATTGTAGGGATACCGTTTGACCGATAAGAAATTGCCATTGTAGCATGTCGGAATTGTGTAAAAAGTTGCTCGAATGCCTGATGAATGGTGTTCGAATCGTTCCAAACATTCTGTTGGCGAAACAACCTTAAATGTTTACTCTTGTAGTCTATGCGAGTACCCCAATTGTCGTAATCAACGAGTCCGTTTAAGAAATGATAAAAGTCCGCATAATCTACACCGATACCACTATCATTCAGATACGGAGTATCGATGTAAACGAAATCATAGACAGGTTCCACATCAAAGATGTTGCGGTTAATGGAACGACAAGTCTCGCCATTGTCGAATACTGCATTGTTGGCTTCCTCCACAAACTTACGGAAATGTACCTCAAACGGAGTGTCCCAAGTTTTCTTGTTGCCAAAACTCCGTTCCACTTCTTGCAATCTTACATAAAGGTTTCTCCGGTGAAAGAGGTTGTAAGGACGCTTGATGATGCATGATTGGAACAATGCAAAATAAGCAATAGCTTGTTTGTAAGGATTCTCCATACGACGGATGTTAGCAGAAACCACATCCAGCCAACGATTCTCCTCGTCCGTGAAATATATGTCCTTGAACGTCCGTTCTATAAAATTTGGATATTCCATATCCGCATCTTTTCTCAACAATGCATCGACTTCAAAATCTTCCAAACAAGTCTTTTCATTCTCAATCAAAGCCTTGCCTATGATGTGGTTGAACGGTAGAATATCGTTGTATGTAACCTGCTTCCCTTCTTCCTTCAGACGGAAAGACACACTTCCCGTACCCCCGAATGCATCCAATGCCGAATGGAAAGGGATGTCCTTAACGCAATCCCATATCCAATCTACAAATTTCTGCTTACTGCCTTGGTAACGGGTAGTAGGAAATTTTGCTACCGTAGGTATATATTCTGTAAAGAGAGACAGCTGTGATGCCATTAGTCCATGTGCTTGAATTGTTTGTAATCGGCCAAGTTGCTATAATATGGTTTGGGCAATTCTGCTTTTTTCGCCATGTCAGCAGTCAGATAATACATCCAATAGTCATTGAAAATATCTTCTCCAAGTTCTGCAAAAGTTCCGTTGCCATTTAATAAATCCTCAATATTGCTAACAGAACCAATGTTTTTTGTATTTCCGCTTCCCGGCTTGTCTATGGCTATCAGCCATTTCTCCTGTACGAAGAATTGGAAGTTCTTGATAACAGAAACGATTTCACCCAACTGGTCCAATGTATAAGTTTTCCGTTCGTCAATGTCAGGAACAGTATCGTAAATTACTCCCAAGACTATATGAGCCTTATAATCATCGTATGGATGAGTAATGTTTTTCAGGCTTTGTCTTTCACGGAAGTATCCGGTGAAAGCTCCAAGCGTCATTCCATTGATATGGGTTGCATCTTTACGGTAACTGCTTTTCAAATCTACAGCGAACAGATTACCTTCTTTATCCTTGAATGTAATATCCGGGTAATAATTCTGAGCTTTAGTCAACTCTATCTCCAATTCGTTTTTGGTAGCAAATTCCAAAATTTTTGGAAAGATATATAATTCTATAATTTTAGAAACAACTTTAGTATCAGAAGATATAGTGTAGATATTCTTATAGACATCGATGAATCCTTTTACGACCCAATTCCCATCTTCCGTGCTGATGGCTCTGTCAAGGTCACTAACTGCTTCACGCAACAATTTGATGAATGTTTTCTTGTCCATATTGAATTCTATCAATTAGTTTTTGCAAAAGTACTTAAATTCTTTCTAATTGAAGAATAACTACCATTTAAAATACATAATCTCCCGACTTCGGAGGGAGAAATTCGCGGAATGTGCAAGGTTTTCGGTAGTAACCCGAAAGGTTTTGAGTTACTCAAAACATACCTTGCCATGTTCCTGCGAACATCAAGTGGTGTTATTCAATCCATTACAGCAACCAATATAACCAATTGAAAGCAATATTCAAAGTAATGGAATAGTAACGAATTTATCATTTCTTGGCTTTTCATTGGCATTTGATGGCAAAGCAACATCTTGGCAAACACCGTTAAATCGCTAACAGGCAACATTCTTTCCCTGTTTCGCATTCACTTTCATTTCTTTGTTGTATCTTTGCCACAGGTAGTTACGTTCAGTAATGGCAATACCATCACTTACCTGTATACTACAAACGGAAGAAAGCCCTGCACGATTCTGCACGATAAATAGTGTAAACGCTTGATAATGTGGGTGGAAAGTGGCAAATTGGTATCTTTATTTCGATACACTCACAAGTAAGGAGAGACATACATTTGACATTTTTGTCATTTCTGACAGTTGTTTTCAAAGAATATATCGTATTTAATATATAAATTTCATTAATAGAATTATTCGTATTTATACATATAATTCCATTAAAATGTTTGAAAACATCTGTCAGAAATGACAAATCTGTCAAAACAAAGCCTTAAAAATCTATTGCCGGCAAAAGTTGATTTCGTCAAGTTCGTCAAGTTCGACGGACTTGGCGAAACTTTTTATATGCATTATAATGATATATAATTTTGTAATTGAATATATTTAAAATATGTAATACACAAATAAAAGTTATAAAACAGCCGTCGAACTTGACGAACTTGACGAAGCAGTACGGAAAGAGAAAAACAAACCGACCGTTTAGCGGCCGTAAACCGACGGTTTCTTCCCCGTAAACCGACCGTTTATTTTATAAGCCCGCTGGTACCCGACAACAAGTCAGTCCGCTTAGGCGACTTGGGACTTGATTTTGAAAGTGATTATCGCCGTAGCCTCGGGTGCTTGGTACCTGATTCGTTTTTATTGGAAAAGTCAAAATACTCCCGCTATATCGTCATATCCGGATAAAAGGACCGAAAAAAGTATTATAGGAGGAAATGCTGTTTTATTAACTGAATTTTCACTACATTTGCACATCAATTGAAAATTACGTAATTATCGACTACAATGAAGCAGGAATTCGAGTTGGTTGCCAAAACTTTCCAAGGACTGGAAGAGGTATTGGCTAAGGAACTGACGGAGCTGGGTGCCAGTAATATAGAGATAGGAAACCGCATGGTGGCCTTTACCGGAGACAAAGAAATGCTATACAAGGCCAATTTCTGTCTGCGTACCGCCATCCGCATCTTGAAACCCATCAAGCATTTCAAGGCACAGACGGCCGATGAAGTTTATGACAATGTAAAAGCCATCGAATGGGAAGAATATCTGGATACCAACAAGAGCTTTGCGGTAGATTCCGTTGTGTTCTCGAATGAATTCCGCCATTCCAAATTTGTGGCATACAAGGTAAAGGATGCCATTGCCGACTATTTCCGTGACAAGACCGGAGAACGACCGTCTGTACGCCTCAACAAACCGGACGTATTGCTCAATATCCACGTGGCCGAAGACAAATGTACCCTCTCACTCGACAGTTCGGGCGAATCGCTCCACCGCCGTGGCTACCGTCAGGAGGCTGTAGAAGCTCCACTGAACGAAGTCCTGGCCGCCGGCATGATTCTGATGACCGGATGGAAAGGGGAATGCGACTTGATTGACCCGATGTGCGGTTCGGGTACCATCCCCATCGAAGCGGCTTTAATTGCACGCAACATTGCTCCAGGTGTGTTCAGAAAGGAATTTGCGTTCGAAAAATGGAATGATTTCGATCAGGATTTGTTCGACTCCATCTATAACGATGATTCCAACGAACGTGAGTTTACTCATAAGATTTATGGCTACGACAATAACCCGAAAGCCAACGAGATTGCCGTTCGCAACGTAAAGGCTGCCGGATTGAGCAAGGATATCGAACTGAAAATACAGGCTTTCCAACAGTTTGAGCAACCGAAGGAAAAGAGCATCATCATCACCAATCCACCGTATGGCGAACGTATCTCGACCGACGATTTGCTTGGATTGTACAAGATGATTGGTGAACGACTGAAACATGCTTTCGTAGGTAACGATGCCTGGATTTTGAGCTATCGCGATGAATGTTTTGATGAGATAGGTCTGAAACCTTCCATCAAGACACCGCTTTACAACGGTGCCTTGGAATGCCAGTTCCGCAAATATCAGATGTTCGACGGAAAATACAAGGCTTTCCGTAGCGATAACGAAGGTAAGGAATTCAAGCCACGCAAGGAAGAAAGCCGTCGTCCCCGTCGGAATGGAGACAAGCCGGAAAGCAAACGCGGATTCAAGAAAGATTTCGACGGAAAGAAGAAATTCGGCGAGAAGAAAGAAGCCGGTGACAAGAAGTTTGGCGACAAGAAATTCGAAGGAAAGAAACGATTCGAGGGCAAGCGAGAAGGGAAAAAGTCTTTTGGCGACCGTAAAAGGGAAAACCGCAAGACAGGCGACTTTAAGAACAAGCCCCGCAAATTTGAAGACAAACGAAACAACAACGAATAAATTATGAAGAGAATACTGAACCTGATTGTATCATTGCTTGTAATATCATCTACCGCTATGGCGCAAGAGAAGAAAAGTTTTACCTTGGAAGACCTGATGCCGGGCGGCAACAACTATTATAATTTGCAACCCGAAAACCTTCATGGCCTTGCCTGGTGGGGGGATGTATGCATCAAGCCCAATATGGAAGAGGTAAAGGCAGTGAACCCCAAGACAGGAAAGGAATCGACCCTTTTTACCTTGGAAGCCTTGAACAAGGCCCTCGAAGCTGCTGGTATCAATACCGTACGCGCACTCTATACACTGAGTTATCCTTGGGCCGACAAGACCGAAGTACAGTTGCCTAAAGCACAACGCTTTGCCGTCTACAACTGGAAAACAGGAAAAGTGGTTACCCGTGATGATTTGCCCAAGGAGCCCTATACCAACATCGACCTGAATACGGTGAGTGGAAACATGGCCTGCACCGTGAAGAATAATGTATACGTCAACGGATATCAAGTAACCAACGAGCCCGAAGGAGTGCTCTGCGGACAAAGCGTACACCGCAACGAATTCGGTATCGAAAAGGGTACATTCTGGAATCCGCAAGGTACACTCCTTGCGTTCTACCGCATGGACCAGAGCATGGTGACCGATTATCCGCAGGTAAACACCTCTACCCGTGTAGCTACGTTGGAACCCGACAAGTATCCTATGGCAGGGATGACCAGTCATAAGGTAACGATAGGTATCTATAATCCGGAAACCAAACAGACCATCTATCTGAAAGGTGGCGACCCGACCGACCGTTATTTCACTAACATCAGTTGGAGTCCCGACGGACAAAAGGTGTATGTCATCGAACTGAACCGCGACCAGAACCATTCGCAATTGTTCCGTTACGATGCTGTAACCGGCGAGAAGGAAGCGTTGCTTTACGAAGAAAAGCACAACAAGTATGTGGAGCCTCAAAACCCCATAATTTTCCTTCCATGGAACGAACACCAATTCATTTATCAAAGTCAGCAAGACGGATACAATCATTTGTATTTGTTCGACTTGGCACAAGGCATGATGCACCCCATCGAAACTTACGGCCCTACCCAGCTGATGATTCCGTATACCCAAATAACCAAGGGGGAATGGCTGGTACAGGATATTCTCGGCTTTAATGAAAAGGCACAGGAAATCATCATTATGAGCACCGAACAATCGCCTTTGCAGAGCAATGTATATGCGGTCAGCCTGAAAAACGGAAAGCGCCGTTTGATTGGTGCAACCGAAGGAGTGCACCGTGCACAACTCTCGACCAGCGGTAAGTATGTTATCGACAACTATACTTCACACAACGTAGCCCGAAACATCAGCATCCTTCCTACAACAGGTAAAGGAAAGAGCATCGAACTGCTTTCGGCTACCAACCCGATGGACGCATACAACATGCCGGAAATAGTTCTTGGTACTATCAAAGCGGCCGACGGAAAAACCGATTTGTACTACCGCTTGGTGAAACCCGTGAATTTCGATGCCAACAAGAAATACCCTGCCATTATCTATGTATACGGCGGCCCACATGCACAGTTGATTACCGATGTACGCAACTACGGTGCAGGCGGTTGGGACATCTACATGGCACAACAGGGCTATGTGATGCTGACCGTAGACAACCGGGGTAGCGAAAACCGCGGACTGGAATTCGAGAACTGTACCTTCCGTCAGTTGGGTACCGAAGAAATGAAAGACCAGATGAAGGGTGTGGAACTCCTGAAATCATTGGATTATGTAGACCAGAACCGCATTGGCGTACATGGATGGAGCTTCGGCGGATTCATGACTACCAACCTGATGCTTACCTATAACGACACGTTCAAAGTGGGTGTAGCCGGTGGTCCCGTAATAGATTGGAAGATGTACGAAGTGATGTATGGCGAACGCTACATGGATACACCCGAAAGCAACCCTGAAGGATATAAGAAAGCCGACCTTACCCAACGTGCCGGTGACTTGAAGGGACGTCTGCAAATCATTATCGGTGCAAACGATCCCGTTTGCGTACCTCAGCATAGCATCAGCTTCCTCCGTGCTTGTATCGATGCCGGTACCCAACCCGATTATTTTATCTATCCGGGAGACGGTCATAACATGTTCGGTCGCGACCGTGTACATTTGTATACCCGTATCACCCGTTATTTTGAAGATTATTTAAAGAAATAAAAATAACAATGAAATTACTTCTCTTAGGTTCAGGCGGACGTGAACACGCCTTGGCATGGAAGATTGCCCAAAGTCCGAAAATCGAAAAATTATACATTGCACCGGGCAATGCCGGTACAAGCAATGCAGGCGAAAATGTAGCTATCAAGGCCGATGATTTTGATGCTATCAAAGCATTTGTTTTAGAAAATCAAGTCGATATGGTAGTAGTTGGTCCGGAAGATCCGTTGGTAAAGGGAGTATACGATTACTTCAAGAACGACGAAGCCTTGAAGAACATCCCCGTGATCGGTCCCTCCAAAGCCGGTGCCGTACTCGAAGGAAGCAAGGAATTTGCCAAAGGTTTCATGCAACGCCATAATATCCCAACAGCCGGATACAAGACCATCACCGCCGACAATCTGGAAGAAGGTTTTGCCTTCCTCGAAACCCTCGAAGCTCCTTATGTGCTGAAGGCCGACGGTCTTTGTGCCGGTAAGGGCGTATTGATTCTTCCTACCCTCGAAGAGGCCAAGAAAGAATTGAAGGAAATGCTGGGCGGTATGTTTGGCAATGCATCGGCTACCGTAGTCATTGAAGAATTCTTGAGCGGTATCGAATGTTCAGTGTTCGTGCTCACCGATGGCAAGAACTACAAGATTCTGCCCGAAGCCAAGGACTACAAACGCATTGGCGAAGGCGACAAAGGCTTGAATACCGGTGGCATGGGTAGTGTATCGCCCGTTCCGTTTGCCACTAAAGAATGGATGCAGAAAGTAGAAGACCGCATCATCCGTCCTACCGTAGAAGGTCTGGCCGCCGAAAACATCGATTATAAAGGCTTTATCTTCTTCGGCCTCATCAACGTGAAGGGTGAACCGATGGTCATTGAATACAATGTCCGCATGGGCGACCCCGAAACCGAAAGTGTGATGCTCCGCATCAAGAGCGACCTGGTGGAACTCTTCGAAGGAGTAGCTGCCGGCAACTTGAATGAAAAGACTTTGGAAATAGACGAACGCTCGGCCGTATGCGTGATGCTCGTATCCGGTGGTTATCCCGAACATTACGACAAGGGCTATGCCATCAGCGGTTTGGATACCATCGAAAACAGCATTGTATTCCATGCAGGTACCGCCATGAAGGACGGTCAGGTAGTAACCAATGGTGGTCGTGTGATAGCCGTCAGCTCTTACGGAGCCAACAAAGACGAAGCCTTGGCACAATCATTTGCCAACGCCAAGAAGATAACATTCGAAAAGAAATACTTCCGTTCGGATATTGGTTTCGATTTGTAATCCTACCAAACCAACCTGTCATCCTGAGCCAAGCGAAGAATCCGGTTACATCCACAAATGTCAACAGATTTTTCCCTTCGTTCAGGATGATTTTTATATGCTATCAATTATATCAGAAACTGCAAATAGTTTTCGGGAGTAATGACATTCCAAATTTATTGCCATATTTTTGGAATAATGTTGCTAAAATCAAGGTTTAAAAATATCCTTCACAACTACGAACTGAATATAAGCAAGTTACACCACCGTGACAGATGTGAAGATTATTTTTACACCTTTGTTTGAATGAACTTCTGCATAAATTCATTACTTTTGTACTTATTCTGAAAGTATTGCATAGATGAGAATTAACAGATTGCAGATAAATGTAGCAACGGGAAGGTTTACCCTTCCCGTCGTTATCCTTGTATGTTTACTTTTATGGATATTAAGCCTTGGTTCTTATCGGGAACTGTTCACACTACTGGTGTTTGCATTGACCGGTTATATGATTATTGAAACCAATATTGCTTTCACCCTCATCCGTACTCGGACCACATTACCCGTCTGCATCTTTTGGTTGCTGACATCCATCATGTCTTTCCTTCATCCTTTTGAGTGGCACAACTTATCTGCTTTGGCATTTATCCTGTCGGTATTCCATCTATTCAAAAGTTATGAATCGGCCCACCCTGCCAGATACATCTACCATTGCTTTTTGTTTCTGTCGGCGGGTAGTATTGTTTTCCCGCAATTATTGTTCTTTACCCCCATTTTCTATGCTGGATCAGTTGTATTCTGTACCCTAAACTCCAAAAGTTTTTGGGCAGGAATTTTAGGGATATTCACTCCCTATTGGATACTTTTCTGTTATGCTTTCATTTTCGAGAGGATGGATCTGTTCTATCTTCCACTCCAAGAATTGGTCCAATTCCAGTCAATAGATTATAGTTGTATTCCTCTCTTTTCACTCATTTCATGGGGTGTTGCCACAACACTACAATTAGTCAGCCATATTCATTATTTTCAAATATCTTATCAGGACAAGACGCGTACCCGCATTTTTCTGTTGTTCCTTATCTATGCAGGATTCTTCACAACCCTGTTCATGCTGGTACAGCCTCATCATTTGTCCGCATTACTGCCTATACAGACTGTCTGTACAGCCTTTTTAACCGGACATTTGTTTACTTTAACACGAAATAAGTTCTCCGGCATCTTTTTCATTGTTACCTTTGTGGGTATCATTCTTCTAACCGGTTATCATCTATGGATGCAATTCTTCAATTTCTGATAGACTGGGGATACGTGGGACTGTTCATCGGTTCGTTTGTTGCCGGCAGTGTCATTCCTTTCAGTTCCGAAGCCGTGCTTGCTGCTTGCGTAGGACCTTTAGGACTCGATCCTATCCTGAGTACCCTTGCAGCTACTCTCGGAAATGTAGCAGGGGGAATGACTTGTTACTGGATGGGGCATCTGGGAAACATGGTATGGATAGAGAAATATTTTCATGTAAAGAAAGAAAAGATAGAAAAAGCTGAACGATTCGTGAAAGGAAGAGGTGCCTGGATGGCATTCTTCGCCTTTATTCCCATATTGGGTAGTGCCATTTCCATTGTATTGGGTATGATGCGCGCCAATATATGGATTGTAATACTGGCCATGACAATCGGTAAGATACTCCGCTATGCTCTGTTGGTATGGGGTGTACTGGAAGCGGCTGCAATCATATAATAGCCTATGGAACTTGAAAAGACTGCCGATGGAAGCTATACGCTCTATGTACCCGAGCTGGATGAACATTATCATTCAGTCAAAGGAGCTTTGACCGAATCACAGCATATCTTTATTGATATGGGACTGAAGCATTCGTCGGTGCCTCATCCTCGGATATTGGAAATAGGTTTAGGAACAGGGCTGAACTGTTTCCTCACTTTCCTTGAAGCAGAAAAAGCCGGAAGGAAGATACATTACACCGGTATAGAACGTTACCCTCTGGATATGGGGACCATACGGAAATTGGATTATCCTGCTATTGTCAACCAAGGAAGCGAAGAGCAGTATTTTGCCATTCACGAAGCGCCTTGGGAGATGGACGCAGCACTTTCCTCCTTGTTTACTTTGCACAAGATTGAAGGGGATTTCACTTGTTTTACCTTTGAAAAGGGTTACGACATCATTTATTTCGATGCCTTCGCCCCAGAAAAGCAACCCGAAATGTGGGAACAAAAATTCTTTGACCACCTTTATGAGGTATTGAACGAAGGCGGCATACTGACAACCTATTGCGCCAAAGGTGTAGTGAGACGGATGTTGCAGAGTGCTGGATTTGAAGTAGAACGACTTCCCGGGCCTCCTGGAGGAAAAAGAGAAATATTACGAGCTACAAAGAAATGAACAGCATTATCCAAATAAGCAACCTCAATGCCGCATACGAAGGCAAGACCGTACTCAGTCAAGTGAATCTGACTGTATACGAACGGGACTTTCTGGGCATTATCGGACCGAACGGAGGAGGAAAGACCACGCTTGTAAAATGCATTTTGGGGCTACACAAGCCCGAGCAGGGAAACATCCGTTTTTTCAAGAACGGAAAAGAAGTATCCAACATTAACATGGGATACCTGCCGCAATACAACAGCATCGACCGGAAATTTCCCATATCCGTTTACGAAGTCATTCTGTCGGGACTGAGCAAACAAAAGCCTCTGCTCCAACGATACAACAAGGCACACCACGAACAAGTACGGCAAATCATTGCCCGCATGGGACTGGAAGGATTGGAAGAAAGAGCTATCGGCGAATTAAGCGGAGGACAGTTACAACGCACTCTGTTAGGACGTGCTTTAGTATCCAATCCCGAAGTGGTTATTCTGGATGAACCGAATACCTACATCGACAAACGATTCGAGACCAAACTCTATTCCTTACTGGAAGAGATTAATAGGGAACGGGCCATTGTGCTGGTAAGTCATGATATCGGTACCGTACTGAAAAATGTAAAGACCATCGCTTGCGTGAACGAAACCGTACATTATCATCCACATACCGAACTACCGACCGAGTGGTTGGAAGAGCATTTCGGTTGTCCGATTGAAATGTTGGGACACGGCACATTCCCACATCGGGTATTGAAATGCCATCACGAACATTAATATGTAAATTATGAAGAAACAACTTGTCTTTTTCTTTTGCCTAATTATTTGCTATGCTTGTAGTAACGGTAACCGCCAAAGCGAAAAAGCCACGATTACCGTTACGCTGGAACCACTCCGCTATTTTACTGAAGCAATTGCAGGCGACCATTTCCAAGTGGTAAGTATGGTTCCCGAAGGAAGCAGTCCCGAGACCTACGACCCTGCACCACAACAATTGGTCGACCTCAGCAAAAGTCAAGCCTATTTGCGTATCGGATACATCGGATTTGAACAGGCATGGATGGACAAGTTACAAGCGAATGCTCCCCATACAAAAGTGTTCGACACCTCACGAGGTGTGGAACTAATCCGAGGAAAAGGACATCGGCATGGCAACCATTATCACGAAGGAGGAGTGGAACCGCACATTTGGAACTCCACCCGAAATGCAACTGTAATAGTCGAAAATGTATGTGCCGCTTTATGTGAATTGGACAGTACCCATCGGACAGAGTATAGGTATCGCACGGACAGTTTGAAACAAGTCATTGCACAAACGGATAGGGACATCCGCAACTTGTTGCAACAGGCCGACAGCGCTTTCATAATTTATCACCCGGCATTGAGCTATTTTGCACGCGACTATGATTTGAAACAGATCAGCATCGAAGAAGGAGGTAAAGAGCCTTCGCCTGCCCAATTGAAACATTTGATTGAAACTTGTCGCAATAACAATGTGAATATCATCTTCGTACAACAGGAGTTCGACCAACACAATGCCCAACTCATCGCCGATGAATTGGGCATCCGAATTGTTCCGATCAATCCCCTGAGTTACCACTGGCAGGAAGAGATGATGGGAATAGCCAAATCCCTGCATAAGGAATAATTATATCACTCCACGTACTCTGTCGTCGAAGGCCGAAAGGGCAGCCTTGGCTCCTTCGCCCATGGCTATGACAATTTGCTTGTATGGGACAGAAGATACATCACCGGCCGCATAGACTCCCGGAAGATGGGTCCGGCAATGTTCGTCAATCATAATTTCTCCTATACGGCTCATATCCAGTTCTCCTTGGAAAGCCTGACTGTTGGCACTCAAACCAATCTGAACAAATACCCCGTCCAACGGCAGTTCCCGTTCTTCACCGCTCGCCCTGTCTTTCAGACGAAGGGCAGTAACCTTTTCACCATTACCTACTACTTGTATCGTTTGAGTATAAGTGAGTACTTCAACATTGGGCAAACTGCGTAGCTTGTCCTGTAAGACCTGGTCGGCCTTTAAGGTGTCCATGAATTCAACAACCGTCACTTTCTTGCAGATACCGGCCAAATCAATAGCGGCTTCGACGCCTGAATTGCCACCGCCTATTACCGCCACATCCTTACCTGCATAGAACGGTCCGTCGCAATGTGGACAAAAGGCTACTCCCCGACCCACATATTCGGCTTCACCCGGTACATTCAACCGACGCCATCCGGCACCTGTTGCAATGATGATTGCCGGTGCACAAAACACTTCACCACCCTTGACCTTCACACGCTTCATCTTGTCTTTCAAAACCGTTTCTTCTATCTGACGGTTTTCAAACAGTTCTACCGGATAACGAGTAAGGTGCGTACGCAAATTATCAGCCAATTCACTACCTGTAGTATAAGGTACAGAAATCAAGTTCTCAATACCTACCGTTTCCTTCACTTGTCCGCCGATACGCTCTGCTACCATTCCCACACGCAATCCCTTTCGTGCCGAATAGATGGCTGCTGAAGCACCAGCCGGTCCTCCTCCCAAGACAAGGACATCAAATTCCTTTTCCATCATGGGATAATCTTCTTCGGTCGACGAACCATAATGCTCTTCCAATTTATCCAACAGTTCCCCAAACGAGCCACGACCTACATGAACCAGTTTGCCATTGGCAAATACAGCCGGTACTGCCTGCACATTCAGTTTGTCCACCTCTGCCTGAAAGATGGCTCCATCCACCATTTCGTGACGAATATCGGGATTCAGCAAAGCCATGATATTCAAGCTCTGTACCACATCAGGACAATTGGTACAGGTAAGCGATACATACGTCTGCAACCGGATATCGCCTTTCAAAGAACGGACACGACGGGCCACTCCTTCGTCGGGCAAATTTTTCCCCTTACCATCAGCATTCAGAATGGCGAGCAATAAAGAAGTGAACTCATGACCATTAGGAATACCCCGGAATACAACACCCGTCTCCACCCCGTTCCTTGCGACAGAGAATTCTACCGCTCCCGATTTTACTTCGGCAAATTCGTTATGCAATTGGGAAGAACAAGTTGTCAAATCATTCAAGAACTCTATCAGTTGTGTACTCTCTGGTCTTTCAGGATCATAACTGATACGGAATGTATAATCGGCTTCCAGTTGGTGGAAGATATCTTTTACTTGCTGGAGGATACTTTGGTCTAACATATGAATGGAGAATTTAGGATTAAGAATGGAGAATTCCTTTTATTGAGAATTGAAAATATAGATTGTTCCATTCAGGAGATCATTTCAATTTTCAATTCTCAATTTATAACTTACTTAGATTTTGCCCACAAGGTCGATGCTTGGCTTAAGCGTTTCGGAACCTTGTTTCCACTTAGCCGGACAAACTTCACCCGGGTGATTGGCTACAAATAAAGCTGCCTCTACCTTGCGGACCAATTCATCGGCATTACGTCCGATACTGTTGTCCTGAATTTCAGCAATTTTGATCAAGCCGTCAGGATTTACCAAGAAGGTACCTCGATAAGCCATACCATCTTCTTCAATCATTACACCGAAACCACGGCTAAGAACACCGGTAGGGTCAGCCAACATCGGATAATTGATTTTACGGATACTATCGGAAGCATCGTGCCAAGCCTTGTGTACAAAGTGTGAATCGGTACTTACGGAATACACTTCCACACCCATACCTTTCAGTTGTTCATATTTACTTGCCAAATCGACCAATTCGGTGGGACAAACAAAAGTGAAATCGGCCGGATAGAAAAAGAAGATAGCCCATTTGCCCTTTACATCTTCATTACTTACTGTAATAAAATTACCGTTGTGAAAAGCCTGCACTTTGAAAGCAGGAAGTTGAGAGTTGATAATTGGTGTCATAATGATTCTTGTTTTAATAGTTATTACTTATTTCATTTTTCCTGCTACAAAAATATAGCAAAAATCCTGATTAAAACAAGAATTCCAATTGAAAGGTTTTATGAAGTAATAGAGATTATCTATCACACCAAAGCCTGTCCTGCTCCAAGTTTCAACATCGACTTGGGTACCGATGCCTGAATCTCTTTTATAATAACGTCCAACAAGGTATGCCGGATAAAATGTTTGTTGGTTATCATAACCAATTGGCGTGTAGGTACAGGTATGGCAAACGGACGAACCAATTCCTTTTGGGGATCGCTGAGCTGCATGACCGCCAGTTCGGGGATAAACGTAATCCCCTTTCCGCTTTCTACCATACGCATGAACGTTTCCATGCTTCCCAAGTTATAGGCCAACTGACTGCTTTGAGCCGACTTCATCTGACAAAAGCGTACCATTTGGTCCCGGAAACAATGTCCTTCATCCAACAACCATAAATCTTTGCTGCCGGCTATATCCGATGTACGCACAACTTCCTTCTGTGAAATGGCATCCTCACGAGCTACATATCCCATATATTTTTCATAGAAAAGCGTAGTCTGTGAATATTCTTCCAGTCCTTCTATGGAAGCCAAAATACCTGCATCAATATCTCCTTGAGTCAAAGCCTCCTTTATTTCATAAGTTTTCATCTCACGCATACGAATGTCCAAAGCCGGATACTTCTTCATCAGTTGCGGGAAAAAACGGGGCAACAAATAAGGAGCAATGGTAGGAAGGATACCAATACGGAATACACCTGTCAGTGATTGTTTTTCCTCTTTGACAATATCCTGAATGGCGCCAGCCTGCTGTAACACTTCACGTGCCTGCGAAATAACCTTTTCGCCTATTGGTGTAGGGCAAACAGGCTGCTGATTACGGTCGAACAACTTGGCATTCAATTCCTCCTCCAATTTGCCTATCATAGCACTCAAAGTAGGCTGCGTCACATTACACGCATCGGCCGCCTTACCAAAATGGCGATGACGATCCACCGCCAAGATGTATTCCAACTGTTGTAAAGTCATATTATAAGATTAAGAAGCCTTCTTTTCCTTTACATTACTATGAGCCTCAACTACATTCACTACATAATCAGCCAATTTTTCACATTCGCCGATAAGGTCCATATAGTGAACACCCATCTGGTAATCGTATTCCTTATTGTTCACATCCACCACATTCTGGTTCTTCAATTGGGCACGATAATTATTGATTTCATTTTCCAGATTGAACGTTTTGTTCACATCCACCACATGATATTCGTCTTCTACCAAAGCAACCATCTGCTCTAAAGCATTATCGGTGAGATGCATCATCTGATGGATATGTTCATATTGTTTTTCAGTGAAATCCATGCCTCCATTACGTTTGCGGTTAATGGTACGTGCCAAGTTATAGCAACTGTCACCGATGCTTTCTATTTCGGTCACTTCGCGCAACATTCCACGAATTTCCAATTTACTCTCCGAACTCAATCGTCCTTCGGAAACATTGTTCAGATAGTTGGCTATTTCTATTTCCATGCTATCACTGATATTCTCGTATTTTTCTATACGACTGAAGAGTTTATTGAATTCATTCTCATTGGTTATATGCAACAAATCGCCTACCATGTTGTACATACGATGAATACGTTCAGCAAACAAGTTGATTTCCTTGCGAGCCTGCATGATGGAAAGTTCGGAAGTGGAAAGCAAACCGCCGGTAATGAAACGCAAACGATATTCTTCTTCCTGTTCCTTCTGAGGAATAATCTTGCATACCGTTTTCTCTATCAGTTTTACAAACCAAATCAGGATAAGGACATTACAGATATTGAAAGCTGTATGGAAAGCCGATAGCTTGAACGATACGGCAACGGCCGGATCAACAGTCTGCATCACATCGGTAACAAACCAAGAAATGGCCATAGTAAACGGTTTGAACAGACAAAGCACCCAAATAACTCCGAATACATTAAATACCAAGTGGGCCAATGCTGCACGCTTGGCCGGCACATTACCGGTAAGGGCCGCCAGATTGGCTGTAATGGTTGTACCGATATTTTCTCCCAACACCAACGCTGCACCCAGTTCAAAACTAATCCAGCCATTGGCACACATAATCAAAGTGATAGCCATGGTCGCCGCCGAAGCCTGTACAATCATGGTAAGAATGGTACCAATCAACACAAACAGAATAACGGACGCAAATCCCATGTCGGTGTAATTCTGAACAAACGAAAGCATATCCGGATTCTGCCCCAAATCTGGAGCATTTGCCTTCAACATGGACAAGCCCATAAAGAGGAAAGAGAAACCGAAGATAAATTCGCCTATGTATTTGCGGTTACTTTTACTTGAAAATAGCAAAGGAACTCCAATAGCCAAAAGAGGTAATGACATAGCTGCTATATCCACCTTAAAGCCAAGAGTTGAAATAATCCAAGCCGTCACTGTGGTACCAATATTGGCACCCATAATGACACCGATAGACTGTGACAAGCTCAACAATCCTGCATTTACGAAACTCACCACCATAACGGTTGTGGCCGAAGATGATTGGATAAGAGCTGTAATCAAGACACCGGTCAGAACCCCAGTCACCCGATTGGTAGTCATGGCTGTAAGGATTCTACGCAAGCGGTCGCCCGCAAATTTCTGAAGGCCCTCACTCATGATTTTCATACCATAGAGGAACAGTGCCAATGAGCCCAACAACTTTAAGAAATCATAAAAAGAATATTCCATCTTTAATAATTTTAGCTTGGATTAGCGATTCTCCCATTAATTGAGTAATTTAACCGCCAAAATCAGCGTTATTAATTAATTTTACGTTTATGTTACAAATATATTGCAAAAATATTAATAAAACCAAATCTTTCCCTTACGGAATTTCACTTTTAGATGTTTATAAAGGATTTGAACTTGATATTCCCTTCGGACCCGTCAACGCTAAAGTCAACAATAAAGTAGAAGGATTGAACTACCGATTCTACCATAACAAGGATGTAGAATTCCAAAACATCTGCACCTCCTCCGGTATGCGCACTTACGTCCGCTCCCTTTGTTTCGTACTTTGTAAAGCAGTGGAAGAACTCTATCCACAAAGCAGCATCATGTTGGAGCACCCTGTATCGAAAGGATATTATTGCCGCATGAATCTCGACCGCGCTATCGGATTGGACGATGTACAACGTATCAAGCAACGCATGAAGGAAATCATAGCCGAGGATATCCCTTTCAAACGATACGAATGCCATACTGAAGAAGTAGTGGAACTTTTCAGACAGAAAGGGATGATGGACAAGGTGAAACTGCTGGAAACATCGGGTAACCTCTATTCTTATTATTACACATTGGGCGATACCGTAGACTACTACTACGGCAGTTTGTTGCCCAGTACAGGGTACATTCATTTGTTCGGACTCGAAAAATATTACGATGGTCTGTTGCTTCAAGTGCCCAATCGTCTGCAGCCCGACGAACTCGAAGAAATGATCAAGCAGGAAAAGATGCTCGATGTATTCAAGGAACATCGTCGTTGGAACCAAATTTTAGGCGTAGGAAATGTGGGCGACTTTAATGAAGCCTGCAACAAAGGTCATGCCACCGAACTCATTAATGTATCTGAAGCCTTACAAGAGAAACGCATCTCACAAATAGCCGATGAAATCTACAATCGGAAACAAAAGGGACAACCGATAAAGATTATATTGATTTCGGGACCTTCTTCATCGGGCAAGACCACATTCAGCAAAAGGTTGAGCGTACAACTCATGGCCAACGGCATCCGCCCTTACCCTGTATCTTTGGACGATTATTTCGTTAATCGCGAACAGACACCCCGCGATGCCAATGGCGAGTATGATTACGAATCGCTCTATGCTCTCGATTTGGATTTCTTCAACCGGCAACTGCAAGCCTTGCTCAATGGGGAAGAAGTCGAACTTCCCCGTTTCAATTTCACCACCGGCATACGTGAAATGAGTGGTAACCGACTGAAGATAGACGAAAACATGATACTGATACTCGAAGGTATCCATGCGCTGAATCCCGAACTTACCGCCCATCTGCCGGCTGAAAGCAAGTTCAAAATATATGTATCGGCACTTACCACCATTCTGTTGGACAACCATAATTACATTCCAACCACCGATAACCGTTTGTTGCGACGCATCATCCGCGACTATAAATATCGTGGATACTCTGCCGAAGAAACCATCAGTCGATGGCCCAGTGTACGTGCCGGCGAAGATAAATGGATATTCCCATTCCAGGAAAATGCCGACGTGATGTTCAATTCCGCTTTATTGTTTGAATTGGCGGTCATCAAGGATTATGCAGAACCAATTCTGCGTAACGTACCCAACAACCGTTCTGAATATTCCGAAGCCTATCGATTACGTAAATTCCTGGAATATTTCGTGCCGTTGCAGGATAAAGAATTGCCTCCAACATCATTATTGCGAGAATTCTTGGGAGGGAGCAGTTTCCGATACTGATTTTTTAGTTACTTTTGCAGGCAAATTCAAAACCAGCTAAATGGCATCCAACTCGAACTCACGTCAAATACAGGCGCAAGCCCAACAGCAAATCCAATCGCTGTCTCCATTACAGATTCTAGTCATCAAGTTACTGGAACTACCTGTCGTGGAGTTCGAAGAACGTGTCCGTTCCGAGATATTGGACAATCCAGCATTGGAAGAAGGGAAAGAAGCCAACGAAGACAATGGAGACTATCCAGAAGAAGAAAGATACGAGCAGGAAGACCTTTCATTAGGTGATTATCTATCGGAAGACGACATTCCCGACTACAAATTACAAGAGCACAACCGCACCCGCGACAATGCTCCCGAAGAAATTCCTTTCTCGGAACAAATATCTTTTTATGAAGTCTTGAAGGAACAGCTCGACATGCAAAACCTGAATGACGAAGAGCGGGAAATAGCCGATTATCTGATAGGTTCCCTCGATGATGACGGATTGCTCCGAAAAAGCATGGAAACCCTTTTAGACGAATTGGCCATTTATCGTGGCATCTACATACAAGAAGAAGATCTGGAGAAGATTCTCCACATCATCCAAAATTTTGATCCGGCAGGAATCGGTGCACGTAGTCTGCAAGAATGCCTGCTTCTGCAACTGAAGCGTAAACCCAACTCACCTACCAAAGATATACAATGGAAAATTATCAGCAAATATTGCGATGATTTTACCCGCAAGAACAAAGAAAGAATCATCCAACGGTTAAACATCAGTGAAGAGGAATACGAAGCAGCAGCCAACGAGTTGATCAAACTGAATCCCCGCCCAGGCAGTTCGTTAGGGGAAGTCATGGGTAAGAATTTGCAACAGATTGTTCCCGATTTTCTTGTAGAAACGGAAGACAATGGTACGATTACCCTCAGCCTCAACAACCGAAACGTACCGGAGCTACGGCTCAGCAGAGAATTTTCGGACATGCTCGACGAACAAATCAACAACAAAAACAACCAAAGTAAGGCCTCCCAAGAAGCATTCCTATTCCTGAAACAGAAAGTGGACGCCGCACAAGGATTCATCAGCGCCATCAAACAACGACAACATACATTGTTGTCAACCATGCAAGCCATCATAGACCTGCAACGCCCTTTCTTCTTGGATGGGGATGAAACCTTACTGAAACCCATGATTCTGAAAGATGTTGCCGAACGAAGCAAACTCGATATATCAACCGTATCGCGAGTAAGCAACAGTAAATACGTACAAACCAATTTTGGTATTTATCCGTTGAAATATTTTTTCAGCGACGGATACACCACCGACGAAGGCGAAGAATTGTCCATACGCGAAATCAAACGGATACTTCAGGAATGCGTGGACAATGAAGATAAATCGAAGCCTTACAATGACGATGAACTGGCCGAGATATTGAAAGAAAAAGGATATCCGATTGCCAGACGGACAGTCAGCAAATACCGGTTACAACTCAATATACCGATTGCACGGTTAAGAAGATGATAATATGGAAGAAAAAGAAAAGTATACCATTCCAGACGAAAAACCCGAAAATACCTTTTTGGGTAAAGCTTCACGTATATTGACGATTCTGACAACTCCCTTCATCGTACCTACCCTTTCGTTTGTCTTATTGTTCTTCTTTACTTATTTACGCATTCTGCCTACCCCTTATCAATTGGTCGTTTTAAGCATTGTGTTCAGTTTTACTTTCTTGTTGCCAATGCTTACTATCTACCTGTTTCAGAAGGTCAATGGTTGGGGAATCCGCGAACTGGGTGAACGAAAGAAAAGATTCATTCCATACATACTGACCATCATGAGTTATGTAACCTGTTTCATTACCATGAACAGACTGCATCTGCCCCGATACATGTCGGGTATCATCATTGCTTCCTTGATATGCATGATTACATGCACCATCATCAACCTAAAATGGAAAATCAGTACCCATGTAGCCAGTAGTGGATTGCTCATTGGCGGCCTTCTGTCGTATAGCTTGATTTTCCATTTCAACCCACTGATGGCTCTCTCCATCTTCATTTTATTGGCAGGAATGGTAGGTTCCGCCCGCATTATCGTAAACCAACATTCCTTATCGGAAGTTTTTAGCGGATTTATAGTCGGTTTTCTTTGCGGTATCATCGGAATTTTGTTTATTTGAAAAAAAATTCTATTAACCTTATAATTTGAAAGATCATGAACTACCCAACGAACATCAAGTACACCAGCGAACATGAATGGATTCGTATTGAAGGCAATGAAGCTTATGTAGGTATTACAGATTATGCACAAGACCAATTGGGAGACATTGTCTTCATCGACATTCCCACAGTAGGTGAAACATTGGAAAAAGGAGAAACCTTCGGTACCATCGAAGTAGTAAAGACCGTTTCTGACCTCTTCTTGCCTGTTGCCGGTGAAATATTGGAACAGAACGAAGCTTTAGCCGACAATCCGGAACTGGTAAACCAAGATCCTTATGGTGAAGGCTGGCTGATCAAGATTAAACCCAATGATGTAGCTGACGCAGACGATCTGCTCGATGCTGCGGCTTATCAGGCTACATTGGAATAAAATTTAATTAGAATGAAACCAATCGTAAGTATTATCATGGGCAGTACTTCCGACCTTCCTGTTATGGAAAAGGCGGCCAAACTGCTTGACGAAATGCAAGTACCCTTTGAGATGAACGCACTTTCGGCTCATCGTACGCCGGAAGCAGTAGAAGAATTTGCCAAGAATGCCGCCGGTCGTGGCATCCAAGTAATCATTGCTGCAGCTGGGATGGCCGCCGCTCTGCCGGGAGTCATCGCCGCAAGCACTACCCTTCCTGTCATCGGTGTACCCATCAAAGGCTCTGTACTCGACGGAATGGATGCTCTCTACTCCATCATCCAAATGCCTCCAGGTATCCCTGTGGCGACAGTAGCCATCAACGGTGCTATGAATGCTGCAATCCTTGCCGTACAAATATTGTCCTTGTCGGATGCAGAACTGGCTACCAAATTTGCCAATTACAAGACAAATTTGAAGAACAAAATTGTCAAGGCCAATGAAGAGCTGAAAGAAGTGAAATATACCTATAAGACAAATTAATGGATTTATTCAACTATTCACGCCGTGAATCTACGGAAGTAAATATTGGCGCTACCCCCATGGGTGGCGCCAATCCTATACGTATCCAAAGCATGACCAATACTGTCACCATGGATACTGAAGGGTGTGTGGCTCAAGCCAAACGCATCATAGACGCAGGAGGAGAATATGTACGTATGACTACTCAAGGAGTGCGCGAGGCTGAAAATATGATGAACATCAACATCGGGCTCCGTTCACAAGGATACGATGCCCCTTTGGTTGCCGATGTACACTTCAATCCGAACGTTGCGGATGTAGCGGCCCGTTATGTAGAAAAGGTGCGTATCAACCCCGGGAATTACGTAGATGCTGCCCGTACCTTCAAGAAATTGGAATACACCGACGAAGAATATGCCCAAGAGATTGAAAAGATACGGGCCCGACTGGTACCGTTTCTGGATATCTGCAAAGAAAACCATACAGCTATCCGTATCGGAGTGAATCATGGTTCACTATCCGACCGCATCATGTCCCGTTACGGTGATACTCCCGAAGGCATGGTAGAATCGTGCATGGAATTTCTACGTATCTGTGTAGCCGAACAATTCATGGATGTAGTTATATCCATCAAAGCATCAAACACGGTTGTCATGGTAAAAACCGTCCGCTTGCTTGCCGCAGAGATGGAAAAGGAAGGCATGGCATTCCCTCTTCATTTAGGTGTAACCGAAGCGGGTGACGGCGAAGACGGACGTATCAAGTCGGCATTAGGTATTGGAGCTTTATTAGCCGATGGATTGGGTGACACCATCCGTGTATCGCTCAGTGAAGCACCTGAAGCAGAGATACCTGTAGCTCGGAAGTTGGTCGATTACATCATACAACGGAACAACCATCCATACATTCCTGGACGAATAGCGTCGGAATTCAACTACCTTTCACCGGTACGCAGAAAAACTGATGCCATCTACAACATTGGTGGCGACAATCTGCCAATAGTTCTTTCAGAAAGATTGGATGGCAAAGAGGATGTGGACGAACAATTCAAACCCGACTACATTTATTGTGGGAAGAACCTGCCGACTAAACGTAGAGAAGATATTGCTTACATCGTGGACGCTACGGTCTGGAAACCAGAATACAAAAACGTATATCCCGCTTTCAACTATGAGCAGATGATTGGCTTGCATCTGGTGCAAACCGACCTGAAATTCCTTTTCTTGTCGTACATGACCATGACTGACGAAGTGATGGCAGCTTTGAAACAACATCCTGAAGTCGTGATTGTAGCACAAAGCAACCATCCCAACCGTTTGGGTGAATTTCGTGCCATGGCACATGAACTGATGTACGAAAGATTGAAGAATCCGATTATATTTTTTCAACATTACCAAGAAAACAAAGCGGAAGACCTTCAAATCAAATCGGCCGCCGACATGGGTGCCTTAATCTTCGATGGATTGTGCGACGGTATCTTCCTATTTAATCAAGGTGACTTGTCACATACTATAGTGGACACGACCGCTTTTGGTATTCTCCAAGCCGGTCGTATCCGAACCAGCAAGACAGAATACATTTCTTGTCCCGGTTGCGGACGTACATTGTATGACCTGGAAGCAACCATTGCCCGCATCAAGACCGCTACCTCTCATCTAAAAGGCTTGAAAATTGGTATCATGGGGTGCATTGTGAATGGTCCAGGTGAAATGGCCGATGCCGATTATGGATATGTAGGCGCCGGTCGCGGCAAGATAAGCCTCTATAAAAAGAAAGAATGCATTGAAAAGAACATCCCTGAAGAGCATGCGGTAGAAAAACTCATCGAATTGATTCGCAAGAACGGGGATTATGTAGAAAAATAATTCAGCTTATCATCTATAAATGAAGAGTCACAGAAGCTTTGATTGAAAACAAAGTTCTGTGACTCTTTATTTATTTTATTTTTTCGCTACTTCAAACACCTTATTATATAAGGTCGTATCTTGCAACACTTCAATAGCTTTCTTCAAATTAGGATTGTCCTTCAAAGCTTCCTGCACAGCGCCCCGTTCAAAATAATAACGCTTGACAATCTCTTCTTTCAATAAAGGTTTGATTTGTTTAGCAAAACGATCGAGTTCCAAATCCAAGTTATGTCTCAATTTCTTTTCCAATGCAGCAAATTCTTCGGAAGCATTTTCCATGTAACCCTCAAACTCGGCGAGTTCTTTCAGGTTTTTAAGCACTGCTTCGCTTTGACGGTCGTAAGTAAAATTACGTTTTTTCAACATAGCCTTGAACTCTTCATAATCAGCATCGGTCAACTCAAACTCTTCTATCGCTGCAATCTGCGGATGCTTGATACGATACAAAGTAGCATAATCGAATACCATATCTTCATTTACCAGATAGAACAAGATATTCGGTACTTTTTCTTCCACCATTTCAATATCCGGACGAATTCCCCCTCCATCGCGTACTTCACGACCAGCAGAAGTGTAGAACACATGAGTCAGACTATCTGGCGTACGAGCTATAGAACCATCGGCATTACGTTTGGAATAATCAATAGCCTGAATGCAACGTCCACTGGGTATATAATATTTGGAAGTGGTAATCTTCATAGTACTGTTGTATGGCAAATTACGGAGTGTCTGAACCAGCCCCTTACCGTAGGTTCGGTTTCCGACAATGACAGCCCTATCCAAATCCTGCAAAGAACCCGACAAGATTTCAGCCGCTGATGCTGTATTTCCATCCACCAATACAGCTAAAGGTATTTCTAAATCAAGCGGTTCATTTTTTGTGCGATAAGAATAAGCAGCTTGTTTCAATTTCCCTTTCGTCGTTACAATTTCCTTCCCTTTAGGAACAAAAAAATTCACAACCTCCACCGCTTCATTCAGCAAGCCCCCTCCGTTACTTCTCAAATCAAGAACTAAGGATGTCGCCCCTTCTCGTTTCAATTCCATGAATGCTTTCTTCACCTCTTTTGAACAACCTTCCATCGAAAAGGTACTTATATAGATATAGCCGATACTGTCGTTCAACATCCCATAATACGGAATGGGATTGGTGCGGATAGTACCACGAGTAACCTTAAACTCCATAGGAACATAAGTACTATCGGAGGTAGGGCGGTCTACCTTTATGACACAAAGCGTACCCGGTTCACCACGCAAATTATCGCTAACATACGAAGTCATTTCATTGGGAGTACGGTTGCCCTGCGACATATCCTTTCCATTGATTTCCAGAATGAGGTCACCTGCTCTAAGCCCGGCTTCAGCTGCTGGATTTCCTTCTGACGGTTCAATAATGGCCACCAATTTCCGCGAAGTGCAATAACGTATAACCGAACCGATTCCCCCAAATTTACCAGTAGTCATTTCCTTCAAGGTATTATCTTCTTCTGGATAATATTCTGTATAGGGGTCCGTTTTTGCCAACATGGCATTGATTCCATATTCAATGACTTCTTTCGGATCGATGGTATCTACATAGAACATATCCAATTCCTTGAATACGGCATTGAACACATCCAGACTCTTGACTATCTGAAAACTCCGTTCATCACTATTCTTAAAGCCAAAGAAAATACCGCAACATATAGCGGCACCTGCCAAAATAGAGGATATTCCAATAAATTTCTTCATTATTTTAAATTTTTCTGCAAAGATATTGCATAATTCCAAAATTCCTATTATCTTTGCACCGCATTTGAGAAAAATAACATTCTTCCTTAGCTCAGTCGGTTAGAGCATCTGACTGTTAATCAGAGGGTCCTTGGTTCAAGTCCAAGAGGAAGAGCAAAAAATCTTGAATGCAACATTCTTCCTTAGCTCAGTCGGTTAGAGCATCTGACTGTTAATCAGAGGGTCCTTGGTTCAAGTCCAAGAGGAAGAGCAAAAAGGTTCGCAAAGGCGAGCCTTTTTTGTTTATCCCTCCTTCTTTTTATTATTACTCCGCAATATTTCGTATATTTGTAGCATAAAATCATTTGAACATGAAAAAAATATTCTGTCTCATTTTTTTTATAGTCCTAGCTGCCTATCACATCCAAGCAAAGGAAAAGACTATTGTTATCTACTCCACTAACGATGTACACGGAAGTATCACAAATTTTGCCAAGATTGCAAGATTTATCCAAAACGAAAGAAAACAAAATCCCAATATACTGGTTCTGAACGGTGGAGACATCTTCTCCGGTAATCCAATTGTAGACCAACACACCCAACAAGGGCTGCCTATGATTGAACTTATGAACCAGATAGGATACGATTATGGCGTATTTGGCAATCATGAATTCGACTACGGACAAGAGGTGTTGGCGCAGCGGATAAACGACGCCAATTTCCAGTTTCTTTGTGCCAACATACATGTTGACGAAAATATTGCCCAAATTTCTCAGCCCAAACCGTATATTATTATAAAGGTAAATGGGATCAAAATAGGTATTCTCGGATTGATTGAGGCCAGTAAAAAACGCAACGGCGAATGGTTGCCAGCCACACACCCCGACAGATTGAAAGGCATCACTTTTACCAATCCGTTTGAAACAGCTTTAGAATATAAAAAGCTACGTAAAAAATGCCATTTGTTCATCGGCCTTTTCCACACCGGTTACGAAAAAGATTTGGAAATAGCACAAGCTATGCCCGAATTGGATGCCATCATCGGAGGCCATTCACATACTAAAATCAAATCGACAAAAATAGAAAACGGCGTTTTAATAACACAAGCACAAGACGACTTGGAATACATTGGCAAAACAACCATTACATTGAACAAGAAAAAGATTATCAGCAAAAAATTTGAACTCATCAATTTAGCCAACCTGCAAGAAGAAGACCTTGTAGTCAAACAGATGATACAACGTTATCACGACGAATCACCACTTGGTCAGGTACTGGCAAAAGCAACCGCACAATTCAATGGTAAGAATCCACTCGGCTCCTTGATGACCGATGCTATTGTAAACATTCATCAAGTGGATTTCGCCTTTCAGAATTCCGGCGGAGTACGTATCGGCATGCTTCCGAAAGGAAACATCACCATGGCCGATGTATTCAAGCTCGATCCGTTCGGTAATACCGTAGTGGTTTACGAGATGACTCCTGAAGAAATTCGTACTTTATTGAAAAACTCCCACCGCAAATATAACAAACGGGTGGATTTGTTACCTTCCGGATTGAAATATACTATCTATACCAAAGATGGTGTCGCTACTCGAGTCAGTCTGACCGACATGAATGGTAATCCGTTGGACGAAAGCAGACGTTACAAAGTTGGCATGAACAGCTACATTTCTTCCAGCTACAAATTCGACAAGCCCCAACCTGGCAAAGAAATGAAGGTAAAAGCCTCGGATGCACTGATTGAATACTTGAAACAACAGAAAGAAGTCACTCCACACGAAGCTCCTCGAGGCATCGTTATAGAAGAATAAAAAGCGGGACTACTCTCGAAAAAAGGTGAGAGTAGTCCCGCTTTATTAATCTCTATTACTTAAACAAACGTGGAGCAAATTCTGTCAGATAAATCCGCCAGTTCTTCCAAATGTGTCCATCTTCATTTTCGAAATATTCATACTTGTACCCTTTTTCATCGAGTAATTTACGGTAATCACTATTTGCCTTATACAAAAAATCAGTTTTTCCGATGGCTATCCAATAAAGCGCCGGTTTTTTGGCAAACTGCACTTCCAATTTGCCTTCCATGTCTTCGTACACAGGAGAGGATACATTTTTATTGGGGAATATTGCCGCAGAAAATAGGCCCACATAATTGAACATATCAGGGTATTGTTTGGAGATATGCAAAGAATGATATCCACCCATTGACAATCCTGCTATAGCACGATTTTTCTTGTTGGCCTTGGTTCGGTAATTCTTATCTATAAATTTCACCACTTCAGGAAAATGAGTTTCGAAAGATCCTTCCATGGTTTTGGGCAGTTGCATGGAAGGCGGGAGAAATCCCAACGACGACTCACCGGGAGTAGCTTCCTGCGCCGCATTACCATTGGTCATCACTACAATCATCGGTTCTGCCTTGCCTTGCGCTATCAGGTTATCCATAATCTGTGCAGTACGCCCCAATTCACTCCATGCATTTTCATCCCCTCCCATGCCATGCAGCAAATAGAACACTGGATAACGCTTACCACTGGTTTCATAGTCGGCTGGTGTATAAACCGTCATCCGTCGGTCGATACCTAAGGAAGGACTCTTGTACCACACCTTGGCTACCGTACCATGAGGAACCTTGCTTACTTTATACAAATCAGCCCGTCCACCTCCTATGATAAATACATCGAATACACTGGACACATCACGGATGCGATACACATTATTGGGATCGTTTATCTTCAATCCATCCACTACAAAATTATAACAATACAATTCCGGCGTAAGCGGCTCGGGAGTGGTGTATTCCCATACTCCCTCCTTATTTTCCACCATTTCGACCACACCTTGTGGAGTAAAATCGCCTACAATCTGTACCTTTACCGCTTTTGGAGCTTTCAGACGGAAAGTAACTGTATGGTTCTCATGAACTTCGGGAGACACAACTGGAGCATTTCCCCATAACGCCTGTTGTGCAAAAGTAGCGATACACAACAAAAAGCACAACACCAAGAAAGACAATCTTTTCATATCCGTTTTCGTTAAATAAAATTTATGGCATAAATATAGGAACAATTAAGCAAAAAAACATAACCTCTCTCACAATTAATTTAGGGAATTATATATTAGTTGACACAATTCATATTATGACGATAAAAATATAAATTGTGCCAACAAGTTAATTATCCCAAGAAAACATCAAGATAGAAAGCTATTTGTTGAAGCTTTATTTTTTCCATTAAATATAGGAGTGTTGTCGTTTTTTACTACCCTTTTACGACCCAACAAAACAATAATCCCTCTAAATCAATGATTTAAAGGGATTATATTGTACTCGAAGCGGGACTTGAACCCGCACAGCCGCAATGGCCAAGGGATTTTAAGTCCCTCGTGTCTACCGATTCCACCATTCGAGCATCCTCAATAGAGAGCGGAAAACGAGGCTCGAACTCGCGACCCTAACCTTGGCAAGGTTATGCTCTACCAACTGAGCTATTTCCGCATTTCGGTTTTAACGGGTGCAAAGATAAAGGCTTTTACATTAACAGCCAAATTTTTGCACCCGTTTTTTCTTATTTATTCAAGACCAATTCTATTTCCTGAAGTTCTTCGGATGTGAATGAAAGATTGTCCATCGCATGAAGATTGGCAGCCAATTGGCGAACCGAACTAGCTCCTACAATGACAGATGTCATTCGTTCGTCTTTCAATACCCAAGCTAATGCCATCTCTGCCAACGTCTGACCACGACGAGCAGCCAAATTATTCAACAACCGCGATTTTGAAACTAATGCATCGGTCACCTGATCTAATTTCAAAAAGCCTGTAGAACGGGCTGCACGAGAATTTTCAGGAATACCATTCAAATATCTGTCGGTCAACATTCCCTGTGCCAATGGTGAAAAAGCAATTACGCCAGAACCATATTCTGCCGCCAACGGAAGAGTTTCCGATTCGATAGTACGATCGAACATATTATATTTATACTGACTAATGAGACAAGGAACACTTGCCGCCTTCATCATTTCGTAGGCCTGTTTAGCCTGTGCCGGCGGATATTTGGAAATTCCGACATACAAGGCTTTTCCTTGCTTCACAATATCAATCAAAGTTTGAATAGTTTCTTCTACAGGAGTCACTCCATCATAACGGTGACTGTAAAAGATATCAAAATATTCCAGCCCTGTACGGCGAAGGCTTTGGTCAATACTTGCCATCAAATTTTTACGTGAGCTGCCATCTCCATAAGGGCCTGACCACATGTCATGACCGGCTTTAGAGGAAATGATCATTTCATCGCGATATCCTTGAAAATTCTCTTTCAATATTTTCCCGAAGTTACTTTCTGCACTTCCAGGAACGGGACCGTAGTTATTTGCTAAATCAAAATGAGTTACACCATTGTCAAAAGCATACTTTATCATATCAGTAGCGACTCCGAAATCGTCCACACTTCCAAAGTTGTGCCACAATCCCAATGAGATTCTCGGTAATAGCAAACCGCTCTTCCCGCAATACTTATATTGCATTTTATCATAACGGTCGGCCGAAGGTTGGTAGTTGTTCATAGTTAATCTATTTTATCGTCCTAACAAATTCTTCTCAGCAGTTTCCATCGTTGCAAAATTGAATCCTTCAATTACATTGGCCATTAGAGCCATAATCTTATCATTACAAAGATTACCGATGCTTCCTTCATGCGTATGATGAACCTGCTTGTTATGAGTAAATTTCCCCGCCTCTATATCCAAACCTACCTTTTTATAGGCATCACGGAAAGGCATCCCCTCACTCGCCAAACGGTTAACCTCCTCTACACTGAAAATATACAGATAGCGATCATCATCCAGAATATGCTCGTTAATCTTGATCTTATCCATGATATAAGTAGCCATCTGTAGACAATCCTTCAACTCCCCGAAAACAGGAAGAAATACTTCCTTGATAATTTGAAGGTCACGAAAATATCCCGAAGGCAGATTGTTCATAATCATCATCACTTGTTGTGGAAGCGACTGTATTTTATTGCACTTGGCACGTGTCAATTCAAATACATCCGGATTCTTTTTATGAGGCATGATACTGGAGCCAGTAGTACATTCATCAGGCAACTTCACAAATCCGAAATTCTGGCTACTGAACATACATGCATCAAAAGCCAATTTAGCTATTGTTCCTGCAATGGATGCCAAAGCGAAAGCCACGTTACGTTCCATCTTGCCTCGCCCCATCTGCGCATACACCACATTGTAATTCATGGAATCGAATCCTAAAAGACAAGTAGTCATCTCGCGATCCAACGGAAACGAAGAGCCATAACCGGCTGCCGATCCTAGCGGATTACGATTGCACATCTTGAATGCAGCCTGAAGGAACATCATATCGTCTACCAAACTTTCGGCATACGCACCAAACCACAACCCGAATGATGAAGGCATAGCAATTTGAAGATGAGTATACCCCGGCATCAATACATTTTTATATTTATTGCTTTGGGTTATTAACACTTTAAACAAATCTTCCACAGCTTCGGCTATCTCTTTCAATTGCGTACGAGTGAATAGTTTCAAATCGACCAACACCTGGTCATTACGCGAGCGTCCACTATGAATTTTCTTACCGACATCACCCAACTTACGAGTCAACATCAATTCTACCTGCGAATGCACATCTTCAATGCCATCCTCAATCACAAACTCTCCTCTTTCTGCAGAAGCATAAATACTTTTCAATTCATTCAAAAGAGCTTGTAATTCATCCGCTTCCAGCAAACCAATACTCTCGAGCATAGTGATATGCGCCATTGAGCCCAGCACATCGTGTTTGGCCAAATAAAGGTCCATTTCACGGTCATGACCTACAGTAAAACGATCAATCTCTTCGTTTACCTGTACACTCTTTTCCCAAAGTTTCTGTGCCATATTCAAATCAATATGAAATCATTGCCAACATATCTGCAATTTTTTCCACACCTTCTTGTAAAGGTTTGGTTACCATTGCCTTCATAAACATATTCACTTCAGCACGAATAGTCACTTTCATCTTCGCCTGTTCGTCAGAAACCGGAAGAATCTGTACCCACAAGTTGACTGGAATAGGAGATTTATCCCCTTCAAACTTGATGCATTTGCATGGTTCACGCTCAATAATGCGCAATGTCACGTTCATACCTTGGGCAGTAAGAGTCAGCGAATCACGGTCGAACGAAATATCTTGAATCTTATCGCCTACCTTTTCATGCATTTGCTCAAAACGATCCTTAAGAGAAGCCAGATTATTCAAATCCTCTAACTTACCATATACTCGTTCCTGACTATAAGGAACATACTTCACACTACTTTCGAATTGTGCCATATATATTATGCAAAAAGAGAACTGTTCGGGCACTTCAAGCATCCGAACTGCTCTCCTCTATGTTTTCAATCAACAATCAACAAATTATTTACCTGGTTCCCAATGAGCCGGATCTTTTCTCCAAGCATTCAATACAGGAACATCTTCTTCATTAATATAATCGGTCTTCAAAGCAACTTCCAACACAGCCTCATAATTTGTCAAAGTTATCAAATTAACTTTGGCATTCTTGAAGGCTTCCAAAGCAACAGGGAAACCATAAGTGAAAGAAGCAACCATACCGATAACTTCACAACCGTCACGACGGATTGCTTCAACAGCTTTCAAGCTACTTCCACCTGTAGAAATCAAATCTTCGATGACTACCACTTTCATCCCCGGACGAAGTTCTCCTTCAATCAAATTTTCCAAACCATGGTCCTTTGGAGTAGATCGCACATAAACAAACGGAAGATTCAGTTCATCAGCAACCAAGGCTCCTTGAGGGATAGCACCCGTAGCTACACCTGCAATGGCATCCACCTGACCAAACTTTTCAAGAATGATACGACTGATTTCCAGTTTTACAAAATTTCGTAAAGAAGGATAAGACAAAGTCTTACGGTTGTCACAATAAAAAGGAGACTTCCAACCCGACGCCCAAGTGAAAGGATTGGCGGGTTGCAACTTAATAGCCTTAATTTTCAAAAGCTTCTCTGCGAATAATTTCTCTAAAGTTTTCATAACTAAACTGTCTGTGATAATTTTCCGCAAAATTAGAGAAAGGTTTTGAATTTACGAAAAAGAACCATGCAATTTTTTCAGTATTAAGTAAGAAAATCAACTATCTGCCGCCCAAGCTAACGTCAAAACACTTATTTTTATATTGGCAACTTCTTTCAACACATCTGCGCACGCAATTATAGTAGCTCCTGTAGTCAACACGTCATCGACCAAAAGGACATGTTTCCCAGCGACTTTATATTCATTTACTCTCGAAAAAGCTGTACTTACATTCATCCAACGTTCATGCTGACTTTTATGTGTTTGAGTCTCTGTAAATTGTACCCTTTCAATAACATCCGTCCAAACGGGAAGACCTGTAATTTGAGAAATCCCCATAGCTAACAATTCACTTTGATTATATCCTCGTTTACGTTTCTTTTCCGGATGTAAAGGTATAGGTATTATAGCATCCATATCTTTAAAGAAATCAGGATGCAAATTCATAGCCATATATCTCCCCATAAATAGACCAATTTCTTTATTCCCATGATACTTCAACTCATACATCAGTTTTCGAACATCTCCTCCTTTCGAATAATAAAAACAGGAAACGGCTCGTCCAAGAGAAAAACGTCCCCAAAAATTCTTTTCCAATTCATTCTCTTCTTGTAAAAGCATACGGGTTTGAGGAAGTGAAAACAAGCACCCCACACACAAACATTCTTCCGAAGAAGACAAACGCTTGCCACATATCACACAATAACGGGGGAAAAACAATTCCCAAAGGTCATTCCATATACTCATCCGTGATACCACATTTTTTCAGACAATGTACTATATCATTCATTTCATATCCACGACCTAATGCATAACGAACAAGTTTTCCATAGCGTTCATACTCATTGCGTGCTTTTATATCCTTCTTTTTTTTCTGAAGTAAAGAAGATAAAGAAGACAAATAATCATCTTCTACAATTTCTTTCATTGCCTCTTCTATCAGCGCAGTAGGCAACCGCTTCACCCTCAAAGCTTGAACTATTTTTGTCCGCCCCCAGTGATTCAAACGTTGCTTTTCGCGAATAAAAGCATCAACATAACGCCGCTCATTGATAAAATTATCTTCAATCAAATTCTCTATAATTTTATCTACAGCACCTGAAGCCATACCCCACTGTTGAAGTTTCATTCGAACATCAAACACACAACGTTCGGCTACCGAACAATAAGATTCTGCTTTATAAAGAGCCTCGCTTTCTGTATATTCTTTTTTCATGGTCTTATCGCCTTTATCATTCGTTGGTTTCCAAAACAATCTTCACGAAGTTGTACCTTTTGATAGCCTAATTCAAGCAATAATTCCAACGTTTCTTTACCGTACGATCGATTAATTTCAAAATACAACGCCCCATTTTTCTTCAAAATTTGTTTCCCGATCTGAGCTATCCTACGATAAAAGATTAGAGGATCTTCATTTGGGACAAATAAAGCACCAGAAGGTTCCCAATCCAACACATTGGAATCCATATCACTTTTTTCTTGTTCAGTTATATAAGGGGGATTACTGACTATTGTATCATAAACCTGATTGACCGAAACTTCTTTCAATACGTCTATCAATCTGAACTCAATACAAACTTCATGTATTCCTGCATTTTTTTCTGCTACATGTAGTGCTCCTGGAGAAATATCCCATGCATCCACTTTTGCTTGAGGCAAGTTCTTGACCAAAGATATGGCAATACAACCACTTCCGGTCCCAATATCCAATATACGAGTCGTTTTGTTTATGCTATCGGATATCACCCATTCCACCAATTCTTGAGTCTCAGGACGAGGAATCAGAACATTCTTGTCCACCTCAAATTCCAATCCACAAAAAATCTCCTTCCCCAAAATGTACTGAATAGGCTCATAGATTTTCAAACGGCTCAACATTTCATCCAAAACATCAAGGTCCTTTTTAAAAACTTGCTTATCTTTGCCTCCGAACAATTCAAGTTTTGAGAAGCAAAACTTCTCCATTAGCAACATTCTTGCCAATGCAGTCGCTTCTGAATCCGAATAGTATTCTTTCAGCTCTTGTTTTATTTTTTGATATACAGGATGCATCTCTAAACTTTCGAATTGCAAAAGTAAAAATTAAAGTCGAACCTCCATGACTAAAGACGAAAAATATATTGCCCGATGCATCCAATTAGCACGTAATGGATTTTGTAACACTGCTCCCAACCCCATGGTAGGTGCTGTAATTGTTCATAACGACCGAATCATAGGCGAAGGATACCACGTTCGGTGCGGCGAAGCGCATGCTGAAGTAAACGCGATACGTTCCGTCAAGGACAAATCGCTATTAGAAGAATCTACCATTTATGTAAGTCTTGAACCATGTTCTCATTATGGAAAGACACCACCATGCTCTGATTTGATCATTGAAAAAAGAATTCCTAAAGTAATAATCGGATGTATGGACCCATTTTCTTTCGTCGCTGGAAGAGGAATTGATAAACTACGCCATGCAGGAATTGATGTCACAGTTGGTATCCTCGAAAAAGAATGTAGAGAATTGATTCACCGTTTCACAACGTTTCATACCCAAAAACGACCATACATTCTATTGAAATGGGCACAATCAGCCGACGGTTTCATTGATATGAAGCGTACTCATGGCAGTCCAGTCCTCCTTTCTACACCATTGACGTCCATGCTCGTACACAAGAAAAGGGCAGAACATGATGCGATATTGATAGGGCGAAAGACTGCACTACTCGACAACCCGTCCCTTACTACCCGACACTGGAAAGGGAAAAGTCCCATACGCCTAATCATAGACAAGGATTTGGAATTGCCCGATTACCTTCATATATTCGACGATACAGAATCAACCATTGTCTTCACTCAAAAACATAAAACGTCCTTACATCAAAAGACTGAATTTGTGAATCTGGATTTTTCAAAAAACATTCTTCCCCAAATAATGAAAATACTATACGAAAAGAAAATACAATCATTAATAGTAGAAGGTGGAAGCATTTTATTACAATCTTTCATTGATTCTGGAATATGGGATGAAGCTTGTATCGAAACATCTCCCATGCTTTTAAGAGAAGGGATAAAAGCGCCCCATATGCAAGAAGGGTTATTGAATTTTACTAAGAATCATTTTGGAAGAAGTTTCAAATACACCTTTAATAGAATATTTTAACCGAAATAAACTCAAATACCTAAAAAAAGACTTATTTTATCTATAAATTAATATAAAACTTGCTCTAAAACTTCTGTATAGAGAAAAATCTTCCTACTTTTGCATCTTGTAACAAAAGTATCATTTGCAAATGAAATTAAGAATACTGAATATTATCACTTGTTTGTTTATAGTCATTTTTACGGCAACCTCGTGTTTGGACAGTGATGAAGAAATTCGTGAATTTAGCCCTAACGCCAGCATTATTTCTTTCTCTATCAACAACATAGAGACGAAATACAAAGCTACAGTTAATGGAAAAGACACTACACTCATTGCTACCGTATATGGCTCTAATTATCCTTTTATCATCGATCAGGCACAAGGACTTATCTATAATGTAGATTCTTTGCCTTATGGAACAAACGTCAGCAAAGTAGTAGTTAACATTAATGCAGACGGTTATGTATTCATTGCAGCTGAAACTGATTCCATATGGGAAGAAACTGATTCCTTGAATTTTGAAAATCCAATACAGTTCAAAGTTATGGCATATGATGGTTCTTTTGGCCGCACATATACTTCTAAAGTAAATGTCCACAAACAAGATCCTGAAAAGATGACTTGGAACAAATACCAAAGTAATTTCAGTACTGAAATCCAAGAACAGAAAGCAGTATTCTATAAGAATCAGATATTCGTTTTTGCAAAACAAGAAAATCAAATAGCTGTAACAACAGCCTATGCATCAAACGGCAATGTATGGGAACCACTCCAGACAATAGATATACCCGAAAAAGCAGATTATTCTTCCGTAATTGTTTGGGGAGATTTCCTTTATATTTTAGCAGAGAGTCAATTGTATCAATCCGACAACGGTATCCATTGGACAAAAGTTCAGACCGAACAAAAATTAAACAGTTTGATTGCCGGCATCCATTCGGATACAGATAAAAAACTAATAGGCGTAACTACCGACAATTTATATACAGAAAGCGTTGACGGAAGCAATTGGACATCTTTCGCCCCCATTCCAAGTACATTCCCAACGAGCAGTTATTATTATGCTACGTATCCCTTGAAGACCAATGAAAATATCAATCGAATAGTTGTTATGGGACAAAACCAATTGGTAGCAGATACAACAAACGTAATTTGGTCACAATTGGCATCTGAACATGAATGGTTCCCATTAACTATGGAAGACAATCCCAACAGTTGCCCCAATTTGAGAAATGCAAGTATGATTTTCTACAACGATCAACTTTACGTATTCGGAGGACCTGGGAAAAACGGTGGATCGGCCAAAGCATTTGACTATTTCTATTCCTCCAAAGACAATGGCATTGGTTGGGAAAAAGTTATCAAAGGCGCTACATTCCCTGAAGAATTCAATAACCTCTATATCCAATCAAGCGGTTGCTATTCTTGTACCATAGACAACGAAAATTATCTATGGATTATGTGGGGAAAAACCGGAGATGTATGGCGTGGTAGAATCAATAAACTTGGTTTTATAAATCAATAATAAAAAGATGCTATATAAAGAGCAAATAGATAAAGATAGAATACCAACTCATGTTGCCATTATAATGGACGGCAACGGCAGATGGGCCAAAGAGAGGAAACAAGTTCGTAGCTTTGGGCATCAAGCTGGTGCAGAGACTGTACACATCATCGCAGAAGAAGCAGCAAAGTTAGGTGTTAAATATCTTACACTGTATACTTTCTCTACTGAGAATTGGAATCGACCTGCCGATGAGGTGAACGCATTAATGGGGTTACTCATGGCATCTATCGAAGAAGAAATCTTCATGAAGAACAACATCAGTTTCCGAATCATTGGAGATACAGAAAGATTACCCCAAATGGTATTACAGAAATTGAATGAATGCATTGAACACACTTCTGGTAATACCGGGATGTGTCTTGTGTTAGCTTTGAGCTATTCCTCAAAATGGGAAATAACAAATGCCGTTAAAAATATAGCATCAGAAGTAAAAGAAGGAAAGCTATCTGTATCAAACATTGACAACGAAACAATTGACAAGCATTTAAGTACTAATTTCATGCCTGATCCCGACTTGTTAATCAGAACAGGAGGCGAAATCCGTTTAAGCAATTATCTACTATGGCAATGTGCATATTCCGAACTTTATTTCTGTGACACATATTGGCCTGATTTTAAGGAAGAAGAATTTTACAAGGCTATTTGTAACTATCAGGGAAGAGAACGTCGCTATGGGAAAACAAGTGAACAAATATAAAGTTGAATAAAATGATATATCGAATTTCATCCATATTATTACTAATTATAAGTCTATTTTGTTTCAATGCAAACTGTTATTCACAAGAAATAACAGCTGAAGAAAATAACAGCCCCGTCATTACTTACTCCACCACACCTAAAAAATATGAAATCGGGGGCATTAAAGTGGAAGGAGTCAAGAATTATGAAGATTATGTTCTGATTGGGCTTTCTGGACTTTCTGTTGGGCAGACAATCACAGTTCCTGGCGATGAAATTACTACAGCTATCAAACATTATTGGAGGCACGGATTATTTTCCGATGTAAAAATTGAGGCTGAAAAAATTGTAGGTAATAAAATTTATCTAAAAATCATTTTGGCTCAACGTCCACGTATTGCAGAAATCCAATATCATGGTGTAAAAAAGAGTGAACGTGAGGATTTGGAAGAAAAATTAGGTCTGGCAAAAGGGAGTCAAATTACTCCTAACTTAATTGACCGCGCCAAAATTGTCATTAAAAGACATTTTGACGACAAAGGCTTCAAAAATGCAGAAGTCAATATTATAGAAAGACCAATTGCAGGAAACAAAGAACAAGTAAACGTGGATATTATGATTGACAAGAAAGAAAAAGTCAAAGTCCACCAAATAACAATTGAAGGAAATACCGTACTCAGTGACAAAAAACTGAAACGAGTAATGAAAAAGACCAATGAAAAAAATAAATTGGTCAACATTTTCCGTACTAAAAAATTCATTGAAGAAAAATATGAAGAAGACAAGCAGCTTATCATTGATAAATACAATGAATTAGGATATCGGGATGCCCTGATTGTTGTTGATAGTATCACTCCTTATGACGACCGTACAGTAGATGTCTACATGCGTATAGAAGAAGGGAACAAGTATTATATACGCAACATTGAATGGGTGGGTAACACTGTGTACAATTCAGATTGGCTTGCATATAAACTACGCATGAAGAAAGGAGATGTATACAACCAGAAACTTCTGAATGAACGTATCAGCGGTGATGATGATGCTATAGGTAACGACTATTATAATCAAGGATATGTTTTCTATAGTCTTGATCCTGTAGAAGTAAACATTGACGGCGACTCCATTGATTTGGAAATGAGAATTATGGAAGGTCCCCAAGCAACCATTAACAAAGTGCGTATTAACGGAAACGACCGCTTGTATGAAAATGTTGTACGCCGTGAATTACGTACCAAGCCGGGCGACTTGTTCAATAAAGACGCATTGGAACGTTCTTATCGTGAAATTGCCCAAATGGGACATTTTAATCCTGAAAATATCCAGCCGGATGTACAACCTGATGGCACCAATGGTACAGTAGATATCAATTGGAACTTGGAATCAAAAGCAAACGACCAAGTGGAATTCTCTGCAGGTTGGGGACAAACAGGTGTTATTGGTAAATTAAGTCTTAAGTTTACTAACTTTTCTGTTGCAAATCTTTTTAGGAAGAATGATAATTATCGTGGATTCCTGCCACAAGGAGATGGACAAACACTGACCATTAGTGGACAAACTAATGGTAGCTATTACCAATCTTATAGTGTTTCATTCTTCGACCCATGGTTTGGAGGAAAGCGACCTAATTCTTTCTCGGTTTCTGCATTCTATTCTGTACAAACAGATATCAGCAGCAATTATTACAATTCTGCATACATGAACAACTACTATAATTATTATAGTGGTTATGGTATGTACAATGGATACTATAACAATTATGAATCATACTATGATCCCGACAAGTCTATCCAAATGTATGGTGCTTCTATCGGATGGGGAAAACGACTCAGATGGCCGGATGACTATTTTACCTTGTCGGCAGAATTATCATTCCAACGATTCATTTTAAAAGATTGGAGTTACCTTTACATCCGCCTAAATAACGGAGAATACATGTCGACCGGTAGTTGTAACAACTTGAGTCTTGGCTTTACTTTAGCCCGTAATTCTACAGATAATCCAATATTCCCACGTAGAGGATCTGAATTTACGGCTTCCGTACATCTGACTCCTCCATATTCTCTTTTCAGTAATAAGGACTATGAGACCTATGGAAAGAACGATTATGACGAAGCGGCCAGTGTTTATAATTGGATAGAATATCATAAATGGAAATTCAAAGCCAAAACTTTTACTGCTTTGTCTAATGCACAAAAATGTCCTGTTATCATGACACGTGTCGAATTTGGATTATTAGGACATTATAATAAATACAAAAAATCACCTTTCGAAACATTCTACATGGGTGGTGATGGTATGACCGGTTATAGTACTAGCTATGCTTCGGAAACAATTGCACTTCGCGGTTATGAAAATGGTTCATTGACTCCTTATGGTAGCGAAGGTTATGCTTATGTACGTTTAGGTGCCGAACTCCGTTACCCGTTAATGCTGGAAAATTCAACAAGCATCTATGCGTTAGGGTTTGTTGAAGGAGGTAATGCTTGGACCGAAGTAAACAAGTTCAATCCATTCAGTCTGAAACGTTCAGCCGGTATTGGTGTACGTATCTTCTTGCCAATGATTGGTATGATGGGTATAGACTGGGCATATGGTTTCGATAAGATAAACGGTTCCTCACAATATAGTGGAAGCCAATTCCATTTCATTTTAGGACAAGAATTCTAACCTCATACACATCAACTTATGAAAAAGTTATTCTTATTATCATTATTTTGCTTGGCAAGTTTAATTTGCGTTAATGCACAACGCTTCGCATTAATCGACATGGAGTATATTCTAGAAAATATTCCAGAATATAAACAAGCTTGCGATCATTTGAATCAACTATCACAACAGTATCAAAAAGAAGTAGAAACAAAAGCAAAAGAAGCTGAGAATTTATATAAAGTTTACCAGCAAAAGTCCGCTTCGTATAATAGCACAACCAGAACTCAAAAGGAAGAAGAGATTGTCGCTAAAGAAAAAGAAGCTGCTGAACTTAGATTGAAGCATTTTGGTCCCGAAGGAACCATGGCAAAGAAACAGGCAGAATTAATCAGTCCTATTGAAGACAAAGTTTATGAAGCCGTTAAACAAATTTCATTACAATATAACTACGATGTCATTTTGGATCGCGCTTCAGCTACCAGCATCATTTTTGCATCCCCAAAAATCGATATAAGCAATGAAATTCTCTCAAAGTTAGGATATTCAAATTAATTTTATACATTTGCAGACAATATTGAATAATAATCATTAAATCAAAATAAAAGAATTATGTTAAAGAAAATCGCATTAATCCTTTTGCTAATCGCTCCGATGAGTGTATTTGCACAAAAGTTTGGACACACTAATGTCCAAGAAATTATAACAGCAATGCCTGAATACACTAAAGCTCAAACTGATATTCAAGCAATGGAACAGCAATACAGAGATGAAATCAAACGTGCTGAAGAAGAATTGAGCAAGAAATATGCCGCTTATCAACAGGAACAAGCCAACTTGCCAAAGAACATTGCTGAAAGACGTCAGAAAGAATTGGATGACTTGATGCAAAAAGGCATGCAGTTCCAACAAGATGCTAGCCAACAGTTGAATCAAAGCTGGATGGAAATGCTTCAACCAATTGCTAAAAAAGTAGATGATGCCATTAAAGCTGTTGGGCAAGAAGGTGGATATACTTATATATTCGACTTAAGCGCAGTAAACATTCCATTCGTAAATGAGACTTCATCTACCAATGTAACTGCTGCCGTAAAAGCCAAATTAGGTCTATAATTAGTTACAAAAGAAGCTATAAGAGACACGGATTTCACGGATATTACCGTGTAATCCGTGTTTTTTACAATGTATGGAAAAACATATTCAATCCAAAGGAGCCATAGGTATCTTTGATTCAGGATACGGTGGTCTTACTATTTTAAAGACAATACGTGAGTATATGCCTGAATATGATTATATATATTTAGGAGATAATGCACGCACTCCCTATGGTACCCGTTCATTTGAGGTTGTATATGACTTTACATTACAAGCTGTTAAGAAATTATTTGATTTAGGCTGCCAGTTGGTTATACTTGCCTGTAACACAGCATCCGCAAAAGCTTTACGAAGTATCCAACAAATCGATTTACCGTTAATAGATAAACAACGTAGAGTATTGGGGGTAATCCGCCCTACGGCTGAATGCATTGGAGCCATCACAAACAACCGTCATGTAGGAATATTCGCCACTACAGGAACTATCAAATCAGAATCCTATATCATGGAAATACACAAACTATTTCCTGATATAACAGTTACCGGAGAAGCATGCCCCATGTGGGTTCCGTTGGTAGAGAACAATGAATACCAGTCACAAGGAGCAGATTATTTCATCCAACAACACATAAACCGTTTATTGAAAAACGATCCACTGATTGACACTATCGTTTTAGGATGTACCCACTATCCCTTATTATATAATAAAATCAGAGAATATACCCCATCTCATATTCACATCATTGCACAAGGCGAATATGTAGCCCATAGCTTAAAGGACTACCTGCAACGACATCAGGAAATGGACAAGCGATGCACCAAACAAGGCAAATGCCGTTTTTTGACAACTGAAAGTAAAGAAAAATTCAAGGAGTCGGCTAGTATATTCTTAAAACAAGACGATCTTAAAATAGAAAGTATTTCATTGGAATAGCTTCTTCATGAATAAACGACGACATAGATAACGAACGGGATACCATACAGAAATAAATCCAACGACCAATACAGTTAAAGATACGAGCATTATATCCGTCCCATGAACGCTTACGGGGTAAGCATCTACAATAAATGATCCTTGCGCATCATTACCAAGACTTATAAAGCCAAATTTTTCTTGTAAAACACACAATAGAAGACCAATAAAGACACCTATAAAAGTCCCTATAAAAGTTATCATCAATCCTTCAAACAAAAAGATACGACTAATCAATGTGTCATTCGCACCAAGATTCCGCAAGGTTTCTACATCCGCTTGTTTGTCAATAATCAACATGGAAAGAGAGCCTATCACATTAAAACAAGCGATTAACAATATAAAAGTCAGGAAAATATAAGAAACCAATTTCTCAATTTTCATTATACGAAAAGTATCCGCTTGCTGCTCATAACGATCGAGCACATTAAAGTCCGGTCCCAACCGATCTTTAATGAGCGCTTTTACCTTCTCTAGATCTGCCCCATCCTTTAGTTTTAACTCTATCGAACTTACTTCCGTATCATATTGAAACAAATCACGGGCAAATTCAAGAGAAGTAAGCATATAAGACGCATCATATTTGGGCTGGTTTACAACAAAAATTAATCCCGACGAATAAAGAAGAGATGAACGAAAACTATTTGTCGGATTGGCAACATTAATTTTAGCTCCGCGCATAGGAGCATATACCTCTAAAGGTTCTACAAAACGGACCCCCGTTCCTAAAATAGAAACAAGTTCTGCGCCTGGTATAACATAATCTACAATTTCATCACGCAAAACCATATCTCCTCTACCGTAAAGAATACTATCAATAGCGGTCAATTTCCGAAAATTATCTTGAATCCCTTTAATGGTTACCATGGTTTGTTTCCCTTTATATTGCACCATTGCAAAATCTTCCAGACTTTCCGAGAGTACCTCAATATCAGTCATTTGTTTCAATTGAAGAATTCGATCATCTTGAGAATCAAACACTTTGCCGCTGTTTGATATGATCTTCAATTGGGGATCGAATGCCGTGAATAGTGTTGAGACCAAATCCTGAAAGCCATTGAATACAGACAAAGTACATACCAATGCTAAAGTTGCCAATGCTACTCCACACACTGATACTCCAGAAATCACATTAATGGCATTATGCGATTTCTTAGAAAACAAATATCGTCGGGCAACGAAAAAAGGAAGATTCACAACTGTTATTTATTTAACAGTTCATCAATACGTTCCACATAATCCAAAGAATCATCCACAAAAAATTTCAATTCAGGAATGATACGCAACTGATGACGCACCCGATTACCCAATTCGAACCGAATTGATTTTGCATTGTTATTTATGTTCTTTATCAATTCTTCGGCGCGGGCAGAAGGGAATATACTCAAATAAGCACGAACAATACTCATATCAGGACTGATACGAACTGTGCTAACCGATACCAATACACCATTCATTGCTTTTGTTTGAGCTAAAAATATTTCACTCAATTCCTTTTGAATCAAACGACAAACTTTATTCTGTCTGGTTGTTTCCATATTATTATCACTAAATCTATGTTATATATATTCACTGTTATTTCTTTCTAATGATCGTCAATCCGTCCCGCAAAGGCAAAATCACTTTTTCAACCCTTTCATCGGCAGCTATCAAATCATTGAATTCTTTTATACCTATGGTCTGCTTATCCGTAGGATGAGGTTCTTCCAGTACATGTCCATCCCACAATGTATTATCCGCTATGATATAGCCTCCAGGAGTCAGCATCTTCAACACCAACTCGTAATATTCTACATATTTCCTTTTATCTCCATCCACAAAAGCAAGATCGAATACAATATCCATTTCCGGAAGCAGTTCCAAAGCATCACCAATATAGAATCTGATCTTGTCTGCATAAGGAGAATGTTCCAACCACGGTCGGGTAAAGTCCTCTTGTTCATCATTGATTTCAAAGGTATGCAACAAAGCTCCCTCTTCCAACCCTTCTGCCAGACATAAAGCAGAATATCCACTATAAGTACCGATTTCAAGAACCTGCTTGGGACGAATCATCTGCACAAACATCTTAAGCATACGCCCTTGCAAATGGCCGGAAGCCATGCGCGGGCGTAATAACTTTACATGAGTATCACGATAAAGAGCCTTCAAATAATCAGGTTCCTTGTCTATATGCTGAATGATATAGTCATCCAATAATTCGGTTTCTTTCATTTCTTACAAATATCTGTTACGGTTGGGCAACACATACTCAAGTGCATACTTCAAGACATCCCCCACCACATTGATTTCGAGGAAAGAAGTGTTCGTGCCTTGTTTTCCGCTACTCAAATAAGCTACCATGTCATTTTCTGACAAAACACCATCTTCCAACAACTTACGCAATGCTGCAAAATAATATGCCTGCCCATTAGCCTTTTCAGGCATATAGATTGCTTCAACACCGTAAGACAATGCCAAATGTCTCATTGTCTTTTCTTTATAACAAATGGCAAGTACCGGATATTTCCCTCTGAACGCAGCCAAGTTACGGGCTGTACGTCCGCTGAAGCTATCTGTAATGATGGCACGGATATTCAATTTGTCGGTAGCCTTTACCGCCTGTTTGGCCAAGAAAGCGGTCACATCATTGGAACCTTCTACCAAAGGAATTTTAATATTATTTTCAGCCAATTTATCCTTTTCAGCTTGAGCTGCTATCTTGGTCATGGTCTTGACCGCTTCAACCGGATATTTTCCGTAGGCCGTCTCACCACTCAACATCAGTGCATCCGTACGATAATAAATGGCATTGGCAATATCCGTCACTTCTGCACGGGTGGGACGTGGATTCTCAATCATAGTATGCAACATCTGCGTGGCAACAATGACTGGTTTCTTTGCCAAAATACATTTACGAATCAATATTCGTTGGATACCCGGTATACGCTCCTGTGGAATTTCTATACCCAAATCACCACGAGCCACCATAACACCATCCGCCACTTCCAATATCTCGTCTATATTGTCTACCCCTTCTTGATTCTCTATTTTGGCAATGATTTTTATATCACTACCATACATATCCAACATCTGCCGGATGTCCAATACATCCTGTTTGGTACGGACAAACGAGTGAGCAATATAATCTATATCTTTTTCGATAGCAAACAAGATATTGTTACGGTCTTTTTCCGTCAACGAAGGAAGATTGATGCGTACTCCCGGCACATTCACACTCTTACGGTTACCCAATGTAGCGTTGTTCTGAACCTCACACATCAAATGATCCTCATTCTTCTCCACTACACGAAGTTCCAAAGCGCCATCATCAATCAAAATACATCCATCCTGTTTCAAGTCGTTTACAAAATTCGGATACGAAACCGAAATACATTCCCGACAAGTATCTTGTTGAGGATTGCCGACAATCTTTACCCGGTCGCCCACCTGATATGCAATCGGTGCTCCATCCACTAAAGAAGTTGTACGAATTTCAGGTCCCTTTGTATCCATCAGAATCGCGATACGATTAGATACTTCACGCACGTTGGCAATCAACCTCTCAAATCCTTCCCGGGAGGCATGAGCCGTATTCATGCGCACCACATTCATACCCGCTTCAAACAAATCTCTTAAAAAATCCACCTCGCAATGCAAATCAGAGATTGATGCAACGATTTTGGTTTGTTTCAACATCATAATCTTTCCGTCTTTTTGTCCATTTTATAAAACTATGTTTTCCCAGTCGTAAAACGGCACTTTCTTCATCGTAAAATGCCATTTTATCATCGGAAAAACATCATCAGTCATTTCAGCAGTAAAGCCTCTATCGCCAATCGATAAGAATTCAGGCCAAATCCACAAATCACTCCCTTACAAGCACAAGAGATCATAGACTTGTGGCGGAATTCCTCACGAGTATGTACATTCGATATATGCACTTCGATAACAGGAGAAGTTATCGCCCGTATAGCATCCTGCAAAGCGATGGAAGTATGCGTATAAGCACCTGCATTCAGAATGATTCCGTCGGATTCGAAACCCACTTCGTGGATTTTATTAATCATCTCACCTTCTACATTCGACTGGAAGTATTCAAAAGTCACTTGTGGATATTTAGTCTTCAATTCAACCAGATAATCTTCGAACGATTGAGAGCCATAAATGGAAGGTTCGCGCTTTCCCAACAAATTGATGTTAGGTCCATTGATAATTTGTATTTTCATAATCCCAATAATGTCTGAACTTTTTCTAACTTTGTAGGCAATTTGGGTACAAAGGTAGAAAAAGAAATGAAAACCATCGATAAATCAGATAAGATATTAAACAAATATAGACAATATTTAATGTTGGAAAAATCACTATCCTCCAATACGATAGACTCTTATCTCTTTGATTTAGTCAAATTACTGGACTATCTGAAAGAAGAGGGTATCCATTATCTTGATGTTACAATAGATGATCTGGAAACCTTTTCTGCCCAATTAAGGGATTTGAATATCTGTCCCCGTTCGCAAGCACGCATTCTTTCGGGAATCCGTTCCTTCTATCGTTTTTTGTTAATGGAAGATCACCTGCAATCCGATCCGACAGAATTCTTGGAATCGCCGCAGACAGGATTTCATCTACCCGAAGTACTTAGTTTAGATGAGATAGATAATTTGATAAACAATATCGACCTATCCACCAACGAAGGACAACGCAACCGTACCATTTTGGAAGTGTTATATAGTTGTGGACTTCGTGTGTCCGAGCTCTGTAACCTCAAGCTATCCGACCTTTACCTCAACGAAGGATTCATCAAGATTGAGGGGAAAGGTAGCAAACAACGTTTGGTTCCCATTTCACCGCGTGCCATCAAAGAGCTTCAACACTACTTCATAGACCGCAATCGAACAACCATCAAACCCGGATTCGAAGATTACGTGTTTATCAGCAAAAGAGGGAAAAACATCTCCCGCATCATGGTATTTCACATCATCAAAGAATTGGCCGATTCCATCGGATTGACAAAAAACATCAGCCCCCATACCTTCCGCCACTCCTTTGCCACCCACTTGTTGGAAGGAGGAGCCAATTTAAGAGCCATCCAAGCTATGTTAGGACACGAAAGCATCGGAACAACCGAAATCTATACCCACATAGACAAACACATGCTCCGTAGTCAAATTATTGAACATCATCCACGAAATATAAAACAGAAAAACAACAACAAACTCCTTTAATTCCCTTATTTTATTAATTTTAGAAAAAAAAACAAGAAGAATAGCTATACATAAAGTTGTTTTTCCTATCTTTGCCACTATATTGCGAATAAAGTATAAAAAGTGATAATACATTATATAAACGTTTAATAAACAAAAGTATCTATGATTAAAAAGTTGTATTTGCCTTTAGTGGCATTAATGGTTCTTGCTCTTTCATCTTGTGGCAAGATGGGTGAATTGTCTGCAGACTATTTCACTACTAACCCTGAAGTACTTGAAGCCGTAGGTGGTAAGGTACCTGTAACAATCAATGGTAAGTTCCCTGAAAAATACATGAAGAAGAACGCTACTGTAGAAGTTACTCCTGTATTGAGATGGAATGGTGGCGAAGCAAAAGGCCAACCAGCTTTATTCCAAGGTGAAAAGGTAGAAGGTAACGGTCAAACTATCTCTTATAAAGTAGGTGGCAATTACACTATGAAGACTTCTTTCGACTATGTTCCTGAAATGGCTAAGTCTGAATTGTACCTCGATTTCGTAATCACCAAGGGTAACAAAACTTATACTATCCCTTCAGTAAAGATTGCTGATGGTGTAATCGCAACTTCAGAACTTCCTACAGCTGCAAGCGCTAACGCTTCTTACGCTGAAGACGCTTACCAACGCATCATTAAGCAAGCCCAAGAAGCTAACATCATGTTCTTGATCCAACAAGCAAACCTCCGCAACAGCGAATTGAAGTCAGAAGACTTGAAGAACTTCCACGCTAAAGTTGCTGAAGTGAACGCTGATACAAAGAACTACAAGTTGAACAACATTGAAATTTCAGCTTATGCATCTCCTGATGGTGGTTTGGAATTGAACTCTGGTTTGGCAGAAAATCGTGAAAAGAATACTGAAAAGTATTTGAACCGTCAATTGAAGAAAGCTAAGATTGAAACTAATGTAGATGCTAAATATACAGCTCAAGACTGGGAAGGTTTCAAGGAATTGGTTTCTAAATCTAACTTGCAAGACAAGGATTTGATCCTTCGCGTTCTTTCTATGTACCAAGATCCTGAACAAAGAGAAAATGAAATCAAGAACATTTCTTCTGTATACAAGACTTTGGCTGACGAAATTCTTCCACAATTGCGTCGTGCTCGTTTGACTGCTAACTACGATATCATCGGCCGTAGCGATGAAGAAATCAACGAAGCATTCAACACAGACGCTAAGGTATTGAGCGTAGAAGAATTGCTTTATGCTGCAACTTTGACTAACGACAATGCACGCAAGGAAGCTATCTTCAAGAAGACTACAGAATTGTATCCTAACGATTACCGCGCATACAACAACTTGGGTGAATTAGCATTCGCTGCTAATGATGCTGCCAAGGCTGCTTCTTACTTCAAGCAAGCTGCTTCCAAGAATGCTAATGCTGCTGAAGTTAACGCTAACCTTGGTTTGAGCGAATTGGTAAACAACAATGTAGCTGCTGCTGAAACTTATTTGGGTAAGGCTGCTGGTGCTAACGCAATCAACGAAGCATTGGGTAACCTTTATATCAAGCAAGGTCAATACCAAAGAGCTGTCAATGCATTTGGTGATGCCAAGACTAACAGCGCTGCTCAAGCACAAATCTTGGTTAAGGACTACAACAAGGCTAAGGCTACTTTGGAAGCTATCAAGAACAAAGACGCTATGACCGACTATTTGATGGCTATCGTAGGTGCACGCACCAACAATGAATCATTGGTTGCAAAGAGCTTGAAGAGCGCTATTGCCAAGGATTCTTCAATCGCATCAAAAGTTGCAAACGATATCGAATTCATCAAATTCGCTGGCCTTTTGAAGTAATCTGACTTTCATACAATAAAAAAACAGGATTCTTTTAAAGAGTCCTGTTTTTTTATTTCAAAAATCATTCATTATAAACACAAAATGCGTAATTTAGCCGAAAATTTGTAATAATGAAAAAAACGGCATACTTTATCATCCTATTACTGTCATTCATCAGTTGTAATAAACAGACAGAATTTACACTCAAAGGCAAAATAGAGGGCCTTAAATCCGACACTCTCCTTGTATATTATCAACTGCCGAAATTAAAGCTTGATACTATATATACAGAAAAAGGACAATTTGAATATAAAATCAATCCAGATACATTCACTATCTTTTCTTTAGTCTTTGATTCTTTGAGCTATTATCCCATTTATGCAAACAAAGGAGAAATGGTAGAAGTCAATGGGAAAACTGACAGTCTTATCGTCAATGGCAAAGGAGAGAATGAGTATCTGCGCCAATGTCTGACTTCCCTTAATCAGGCTACCCCCGACTCCATTGGCATCAAATTGGATTCAATCATCAAAAGTAATGCATTCTCATTTACATCCTTATATTTGATCGATAAATATTATGTACAAGATAGTCTTCCTGATTATCAAAAGATTAAAGACATGATTAATGGATTGAGTGGTACGATTAGAGACACCCCATACATGATGGATCTACAAGCCAAAATAGAGAAACTGACTACTTACAAGAACAACCAAGGCATATACACATTGCAGGGAAAAGATCGGGAAGGAAAAGACTTCAATTGGTCTAATCTTAAGAATAAATATGTACTAATTGACTTATGGGCTAGTTGGGACAAAAAAAGTATAGAAACCCAGGATTCATTGGTAAGCATTCTGAAAGCTTTGAAAAAGAAGAAATTCCATGTTGTCAGCCTATCATTGGACCTTGATAGAGAAGCATGGCTGAAAGCTTCACAAAGGGATACTACCCAATGGATACAAATTTGTGATTTTACAGGATGGAACAATAGAATTGTGAAGGAACAAAGCATACATGCACTTCCGGCCAATTTCCTTTTGGATCCTTACAAACGAATCATTGCCAAAAATATCCGAGGTCAAGAATTAATCGACAAGGTTAAAGAATTGATTAAACGAGATGAAGAAAAAGAGAAAGAACGAAAAAAAGCGGAAAGAACGAAAAAAAGAAAATAAAACGGTTACAATTAACCAAACCAAATAAAACGATATGTTAGTTAAAGTTTACGGTGCCGCAGTACAAGGTATTGACGCCACCATTGTCACCATAGAGGTGAACAGCTCGAGAGGTATTAAATTCTTTTTAGTAGGACTCCCCGATTCTGCAGTAAAGGAAAGTCATGAACGAATCATTTCTGCTTTGCAAGTAAATGGATATAAATTCCCTACTTGCCAGATAGTAGTGAATATGGCTCCGGCCGATATAAGAAAAGAAGGTTCAGCTTATGATCTTCCTTTAGCCATAGGTATCTTGGCTTCTACGCAAATTGTATCATCAGAAAAGTTATCCAAATACCTGATTATTGGAGAATTAAGTCTGGACGGAAGTTTACAGCCCATCAAAGGAGCACTTCCTATAGCTATTAGAGCTCGTGAGCAAGGATTTGAAGGATTTATTCTTCCCAAACAAAATGCACGGGAAGCGGCGGTTGTCAACAATTTGAAAGTATATGGAGTGGAAAACATCAAAGAAGTCATTGAATTTTTCAATAACGAAAGAGAATTGATTCCTACACATGTAAACACCCGAGAGGAATTCTATAGTCAGCAGATTAATTTCCCTTTTGATTTTGCAGATGTAAAAGGGCAGGAAAATGTAAAAAGAGCCTTGGAAGTAGCCGCGGCCGGTGGACATAACCTCATCATGATTGGTGCTCCAGGGAGCGGAAAATCCATGATGGCCAAACGATTACCCAGCATTCTACCTCCCTTGTCTTTAGCCGAAAGTTTGGAAACGACCAAGATACATTCTGTTGCCGGGAAATTAGAAAAGAACGATTCTTTAATAGCTATCCGCCCCTTTCGTAGTCCTCATCACACCATATCACAAGTAGCTATGTGTGGAGGTGGAAGCAATCCACAACCTGGCGAAATAAGTCTGGCGCACAACGGAATCTTATATGCAGACGAGTTACCTGAATTTTCAAAATCTACGCTTGAAGTTCTTCGCCAACCCCTTGAAGACCGTAAGATAACCATTTCAAGATCCAAATACACCATTGAATACCCTTGTTCGCTCATGTTCATTGCAAGCATGAATCCCTGCCCATGTGGTTATTATAATCATCCCACCAAGCCATGTGTCTGCAATCCGGGACAAGTACAACGGTATCTAAACCGAATCAGTGGACCTTTACTCGATCGCATCGACATCCAAGTGGAAATTGTACCTGTTCCTTTTGAAAAGATGGCCGAAAGTGCACCAGGAGAAAGCAGTGCAAGTATTCGTGAACGAGTAATAAGAGCCCGAAAAATACAAGAAAAGCGATTTGCCAACCATCCGGGAATCCATTGCAATGCCCAAATGGAGAATCGCCTTCTCCATCAATATGCAGAGCCCGATGCACAAGGGCTTGAATTATTACGTAATGCCATGAATCGGTTGAACCTTTCCGCACGAGCTTACGACCGTATCCTCAAAGTAGCGCGTACCATTGCCGATTTAGAGAACAGTGAAAAGGTATTACCCCACCACCTGGCAGAGGCTATCAGTTATCGTAATCTAGACAGAGAAAATTGGGGAGGATAAAACCTAAAACAATTTATGAAAATACTTTCTATTTCATGTGTTCTTTTTCTCCTTTCAAATTATCAGAAAACGCAATAAATCACTAACTTTGCGCATTAATTATTTATGATAACAATAAAATGACATATATGGAAAAGAAATTCAAAAGAACGACCGTCACTTCGGCACTTCCGTATGCAAACGGACCTGTACACATCGGGCATTTAGCCGGTGTATATGTTCCTGCCGACATTTATGTACGCTACCTCCGTCTGAAAGAAGAAGACGTACTCTTCATTGGAGGCTCCGACGAACATGGAGTGCCCATCACCATCCGTGCCAAGAAAGAAGGTATTACTCCTCAAGATGTGGTAGACCGCTATCATACACTCATCAAAGATTCATTCAAAGAATTCGGTATTTCATTCGATGTATATTCACGAACTACTTCCAAAACTCACCATGGATTGGCCTCGGATTTCTTCCGCAAACTGTACGACAAGGGTGAATTTGTGGAAAAGACATCTATGCAATATTACGATGAAGAAGCCAAACAATTCTTGGCCGACCGTTATATTACCGGTGAATGTCCGCATTGCCATGCCGAAGGAGCGTATGGTGACCAATGCGAGAAGTGCGGTACTTCACTTTCTCCTACCGATTTGATTAATCCTAAAAGTGCCATCAGTGGTAGCCAACCGGTTATGAAAGAAACCAAGCATTGGTATCTTCCGCTTGACAAGCACGAAAGTTGGTTGCGCCAATGGATTTTGGAAGACCATAAGGAATGGCGTCCTAACGTATACGGTCAATGTAAAAGTTGGCTCGACATGGGCTTGCAACCTCGTGCCGTAAGCCGTGACTTGGATTGGGGTATTCCTGTACCCGTTGAAGGTGCTGATGGAAAGGTACTTTACGTTTGGTTCGATGCTCCCATCGGTTATATCAGTAACACCAAGGAACTGCTCCCTGATTCATGGGAAACCTGGTGGAAAGATCCGGAAACACGCCTCATCCATTTCATTGGTAAGGATAATATTGTGTTCCATTGCATCGTATTCCCTGCCATGTTGAAAGCCGAAGGCAGCTACATTCTTCCAGACAATGTACCGAGTAATGAGTTCTTGAACTTGGAAGACGATAAGATTTCCACTTCACGCAATTGGGCCGTATGGTTGCATGAATATTTGCGTGACTTCCCTGGCAAACAGGATGTTTTGCGCTATGTATTGACAGCCAATGCTCCCGAAACCAAAGACAACAACTTCACTTGGAAAGATTTTCAGGCACGTAATAACAATGAATTGGTAGCTGTATACGGAAACTTTGTCAACCGTGCACTCCAACTCACCAAGAAGTATTATGACGGTGTAGTACCTGCTTGTGGCGAATTGACCGATTACGACAAAGAAACATTAAAGGAATTCTCGGATGTAAAACAAGAAGTGGAAAAACTGCTCGATGTTTTCAAATTCCGCGATGCACAGAAAGAAGCCATGAACTTGGCACGTATTGGTAACAAGTACTTGGCCGATTGCGAACCTTGGAAAGTAATCAAGACAGACCCGGAACGTGTAAAAACCATTCTTCATATTTCATTGCAATTAGTGGCCAACTTGGCTATTGCTTTCGAACCCTTCCTTCCATTCAGTAGCGAAAAACTTCGCAAGATGTTGAATATGGACAGCTTCGATTGGAACCAGTTAGGTAGCACCGATTTATTGAAAGCAGGTCACCAATTGGGCGAACCCGCCTTGTTGTTCGAAAAGATAGAAGACAGTGCTATCGATGCACAGATGCAGCGTTTGGAAGACATCAAAAAGCAAAACGAAGCTGCTGCATACAAAGCCAATCCTATCAAACCGGTTATCAGTTTCGAAGACTTTGAAAAGCTTGATATTCGTGTAGGTACCGTATTGGAATGTGAAAATGTTCCTAAAATGAAAAAGCTTCTCAAGTTCAAGATAGCCGATGGATTGGAAAACCGTACCATTGTCAGCGGTATTGCCCAACATTACCAACCCGAAGAATTGGTAGGCAAACAAGTATTGTTTATTGCCAACCTTGCTCCACGCCAATTCAAAAACGGATTAGTAAGCGAAGGAATGATTCTGAGTGCCGAGAACTACGACGGTTCATTGGCTGTAACTTCTTTATTAAAAGAAGTGAAACCAGGCAGTGAAGTCAAATAATGAATGAGTGAATCATTAAAGGAAAAAACAGCGAAAGGCCTTTTATGGGGAGGTATCAGCAACGGCGTACAGCAGTTGCTGAACCTCTTTTTTGGTGTTTTTTTGGCACGTTTACTTACCCCCGATGACTATGGAATGGTAGGTATGCTGACTATTTTTTCTTTAATTGCCGGCACTATACAAGAAAGTGGATTCATTCCTGCTTTAATCAATAAAAAAGACATCAAGCACGAAGACTATAATGCCGTATTTTGGTTTAGTATATTAACCAGTCTTTGTCTTTATACACTATTGTTTTTCTGCGCCCCCCTCATAGCCCGTTTTTTCAATCAGCCGGAACTGACCTCTTTGGCACGGTATTCTTTCCTTGGATTCTTCATTTCAAGTACAGGCGTAGCACATAGTGCTTATTTTTATAAGAACTTAATGGTCAAACAACGGGCTATCTTAAACATAACCGCATTAATATTATCAGGGACAATTGGTATAACCATGGCATACAATGGATTTTCCTATTGGGGTATTGCTACACAAAACATAGCTTATATAAGTACGGTTATGATAGGATATTGGTTTTATTCCCCATGGAGACCTACATTCCAACTGGATTTCACCCCTTTAAGGAAAATGATAGCATTCAGTAGCAAGATGCTTGCCACCAATATATTCAATCATCTGAACAACAATATATTCTCTATCATTTTAGGAAAATTCTATTCAGAAAGAGAAGTAGGTTATTATAACCAAGCCAATAAATGGAACTATATGGGACATTCATTGATAAGTGGCATGATTCATGGTGTTGCACAACCAGTTTTAACCCAAGTTACCAACGACAAGGAACGTCAACTCCGTGTATTCCGTAAGATGATGCGCTTTACCGCTTTCATATCTTTTCCTGCGATGTTTGGTTTATCTCTTATTGCCCCTGAATTGATAACCATCGCCATCACCGACAAGTGGATGGGAAGTGCTCAAATACTTAGATTACTTTGCATTAGTGGAGCTTTCATACCTATTACCGGACTCTGTTCTAATTTGGTAATCAGCAAAGGAAAATCGAATATCTACATGTGGAATGCCATCGCATTGGGACTTCTGCAATTATTGGTCATGTGCACCATTTACCCTTATGGCATCCAAGCCATGATTATTACCTATATTAGCATCAACATTGCGTGGCTTTTAGTATGGTACTATTTTGTACAGCGTGAAATCCGATATCGTTTCGTTCACTTAATGATGGATATCGTCCCTTTTCTCCTCATTGCGGGAGGTGTAATGGTATTCACCTATTTCCTTACTTTAAAAATCAGCAACATACATCTGCTATTTATCAGCAAAATAATCATTGCCGCCCTACTATATATATTAATTATGTGGATGAGTGGTGCAAAAACTTTTAAAGAGAGTATACAATATCTTAACAATAAGCATTAATACAATGTTAGTAAGTATTATCATTCCTATCTACAATGTAGAAAATTATATAGAAGAATGTTTGGAGTCCGTCTACCAACAAACATACCCCCAAATTGAAGTAATTCTAGTCAATGACTGCACTCCTGATAATTCTATGGAAATTGCTAATACCATCATTAACAAATACAAAGACAAATACCCCACTACCATCATCAACCACAAACATAACAAAGGGCTTTCCGAAGCACGAAACAGCGGAATGAAAATAGCTAAAGGGGAGTATATCTATTTTATAGATAGTGATGATGCTATTATGTTAGATGCTATTGAATTGTTAGCAAATGTAGCTATCAAGTACAAAGGTATTGAAATTGTAAAAGGTAAATACATAACGGACAACAAATACACTTCTAATAAAAGTTCTAGGGACTACCATCTTAATATACTTCACAATTATAAATGCAAGGAATATTTTCTATTAGGTGAAACTAACTTATTTGTTTGGAACATATTATATAAATCAGATTTTATAATCAACCACTCCATTTATTTTCAATCAAATATCATTTATGAAGATACATTGTTTAGAATAAACGCATCTCAACATTTATCAACTATGGCAGTTTTATCTGCCGAAACATATTTTTATAGATATAATGAAGTCAGTTTATCTCACAAAGCAACCATTCAACATCTTCATTCTATTGAAATTATCTTAAACTACATTTGTAAAATCTTACAAAAGGAGAGCCAAGCTATTCCAATATATATTTCATGTTTTTGCAAAAATGCCCTCTTATATTGGAATAAACCTTGTAGGTATTTGAAAGGACATAAGGAACATCTAAAACCTATATCTAAATTAGTAAAAAAGACTACTCTAAAATATTTCAAATACCTGAAAATTTTAGATTTATTCAGATTGTCACCATTCTTTTTACCATATATAATTAGTCAATTTTATGTAAAAATAGTATGGAAGTTTTCACTACTCCATAAAAACAGAATCTAATATGATAAGTGTAGTCATACCATTATATAATTGTAGAAAATACATTGTACGTGCAATACAATCTATATTATCACAAACTATATTGCCAGAAGAAATAATCGTGGTAAACGATGGCTCTACAGATGGTGGTAATATTCTTGTAGAACAATTAAGCCATCCTTTAGTACGCCTAATAAACCAAGGAAATGCAGGGGTATCAGCAGCAAGGAATAAAGGTATAGCTGAATCAAAACAAGAATTCATTGCTTTTTTGGATGCAGATGATGAATGGCTACCCAACCATTTAGAAACATTGATAAGTTTAACCCATTTATATCCACAATGTGGTTTATTTGCTTCACCATATTATATCAAACCAATGGATGGGAAAGCATTCCTCCCTTCCATAAATAATTCTTTATTACCTACAAAACATGGCATTATTGATAACTACTACAAATTAGCTGCATATAGTGGGGACATGCCTATGCATATAAACTCTATCCTCGTTCGTAAAGAAATGATACAAAAAATAGGAGGATTCCCTGTAGGTATACCTGCAGGAGAAGATATCGTAACAATTGCAAGATTATACTCTGTTTGCGATTTTGCTTATACAAAACAAGCAACTATCATATATTATTTGACACCTAATGAAGGAAAATCACATCGTCTTGTTTTATTAAAAGATCCTATAGATTCAATATTCCATTCTTTAAAACATTTAGCATCCCATCGCAAAAACGTTCGTTTATATATAGCTTCATGGCATAAGCGTAGAATGGTAGGAGCCGTTTTAGCAAAAAAATATCTAATTGCAATAAATCATTGGTGGATTGCCTTCACTATGGCACCTTTCTATCGGAAATTATATTCAGCGACAATAGTTGCAATTTATTGTAATTTGAGTGGTAAAAACATATATAAGATTTAAAATAATTTCTATGAATTATATTGATGAAAAATTCAAGGATATCTTACTAAAAATATTAGATAGATTTATCCAAATTTGTAATGAGCATAATTTAAAATATACTTTATTAGGCGGAAGTGTCTTAGGCGCCATTCGACATAAAGGAATAATCCCATGGGACGATGATATTGATGTTGGAATGCCAAGAGACGATTATGAAAAGTTATTATCTATTGCTGACAATGTATTTGGAAGAAAATACAAACTTGTTTCAGCATATAATGACAAAAATTATGTATATCCTTTCGCTAAACTTTTTGACAATGATACTACTCTAATTGAGTCCAAAGACTTTTTTTATTTAGGCGGAATATACATTGACATTTTTCCATTAGACGGAATTCCTCAAAATGCAAATAAAAGAATCCATCGAATTTGGAAAATTCGTTATGCCGCGACCAATCTTATATTAGCAAAATATTCATTCAATTATAAAAAACAGTATTATTTTAGATATTTGATATACAAGACCATATTTAGGAGTTTTAATAATGCATTAAAAATATGTGATAAATACTCCCAAAAATATCCATATAGCAAGCAATACAATATAGCCAATTATTTCGGAGCGTGGAAAGAAAAAGAGATATCTGATTATTCGTGGTTCAATCCTTTAAAAGAATATACATTTGAGGGTAGAAAAGTTTGGGGGCCTAATAACTATGATGCCTATTTAACAAAGATGTATGGTGATTACATGACTCCACCGCCAATTGAAAAACGCAAGAGTCATCATTCGCATTACTTTATAGACCTTTCAAGAAGATATACTTTAGAGGAAATACGCCAAATGGGATATTAACATTATTTGGGCATAAATATCATGTCCCAACCTTTACTATATAATTATTGGGAATATCCCTATCAGTTATAGCACTAATTAGAGTTATGCCTTCAACATCTTATTTTGCCCAAAGAACCAAGGAGATATTTTTAGCTTATCCATACACCAAGTTATAGCAAAACAACCTAAAACCGTAAGTACAAGCGTAAACAGAGCAAAGCAAATACCTGTTGGCTCAAACATAAATAGTGACAGATACATACGGGAAAGCATCGTGAAAATAGGTGAGAATAATAATAAGCACAAGGTATTCTTACCAATAAATAAGCTTAGCCTTACTAATGGTAAAGGTAAAAGCGGGTATGCTTTAAGTAAAAAACTAACCATTAAGTACACAATAGCACATCCAGCCAAATTAAATTCCATTAAGTTCTCAGGAAAACAGCAAAGAACAATTAAAGGAATAATACTCCATACTGAAGGAGAGAACAATTTAATGAAATCCAGGTTAAAGCTACGTATACCAATACCTGCTAAAAAATACATGGAATAAGAAAAAGACATTAAACCGGCACCTTTTGAAATTCCCCAAAAACAAAGTCCAATAATAATTAGCAGCCCCCAATTATCCAATTTATATTGAAACAATCTGCTAATGAAATAATGTACTATTCTGCATAACAACAACGTATGTAAATACCAATAAGGACCAACTGGATCTATTAAGATTCTCCTTATGATATTAAGGACGCTTAAATCGCCTATTTGTTCTCTAACAGGTAAAACAGATGCAACCAAAACATATCCAAATTCCATAATGGAATAAGGTAAGAATAGCCACCAAAAAGAAACAAAAAATTGCTTTATACTTTTGTCTATCCCTGATAAATAACCAGAAAGTATAAGAAAAATAGGCATATGAAATGTATATACAACCTTCTTTAAATAAGGATAAGTATCGCCTATATAAACCAGATGAAATAGAATCATCAAAATGATAAAGATACTTTTCAAATAATCCAACTGGGGTATATGTTTTTTCATCGCAATAGAAATCCTTATTAATTCTAATGCAAATTAAAACAAACTTAGCCATAAATGCAAGTTATAAATTATGATACGAACAAAGAAAAAAAGTTCCCACTGTCTCATCAAACCAAGGTGTCAAGACTATCAGCATGGAGTCAAAGGATGTGTAAACACAACCAGTATCGCAAAAAAGAAGATGTGCACCTTTTCAGATAATGAAAAAAATGTCTAACTAAAATATAAGAAAGACTATTTATCAGAATGGATGTTCAAAAACATACGTATTGTTTGATTAAAAGATACGTATTGTTTACCCAAAAGATACGTATCTTTTGTACAAATGATTAGGAACATTTTTAGGGGTATCCTATCGCTTTTTCTTACTCTGAAATCCCTCTATCAGGAAATCCCCTTTCCCCATGCCACTCTTGCAACGGATTCATAACACACTGGCAATCAATTGAGTTACAGTGGCAAGAGTTTACAATGTCTTGCCACTCTTGCCACACAAAAGATGCAACATTCCATACCTCATGTTAACAAACCATTCCCTATGTTTGAATACAATCGCTGTGCCTGTTGCAGGTGTTGCAAGAGAACTACAGGCTCTTGCCACCGTATTACAGATGATTATCAATAGGTTGGAAGGGAGTGTTGCAAGGTTGCAAGAGAATTCGGGAAATACATGAGTGAATAATCAAGAAAGAATCCAACAGAAATATTTTGGTATATTCAGAAAGAAACGACTTTTGAAGATTTATTCAAATGAACTAATACACCTTTCAACCTTTTTATGTACCTTTGCATAAACCTATTGGAAAACCATGAGAGTACTTATCATCAATACATCTGAAAGAATAGGAGGAGCGGCCATTGCGGCCTACCGTCTGATGGACGCTCTGAAGAACAACGGCATTAAAGCCAAAATGCTGGTACGCGATAAGCAAACCGACCAAATCAGTGTAGTGGGATTGAAAAAATCATGGTGGAAGGTATGGCAGTTCATTTGGGAACGTGTCGTTATATGGAAAGCCAACAAATTCAAGAAACACAATTTGTTTGCTGTAGATATTGCCAATACGGGAACAGATATCACTTCATTACCCGAATTCAAACAAGCTGATGTCATTCATTTGCATTGGATAAACCAAGGACTATTATCATTGAATGGCATCAAACAGATTCTCTCGTCAGGTAAGCCCGTCGTATGGACCATGCACGACATGTGGCCTTGTACATCCATTTGTCATCATGCACGCGAATGCAACAAATATCAGGAAGAATGTAAATGTTGTCCTTATCTATTAAATGGAGGGAGCGAAAAGGATTTGTCCAACCAGGTGTTCCATAAAAAAGAAAAACTGTATCAAACAGCACCTATCACATTCATCACATGCAGTGAATGGCTGAAGACAAAAGCTTTTACAAGTAAATTGTTGAAAGGACATTCCATCTGCAATATTCCTAATCCCATCAATACTAATTTGTTCAAGCCTCGCAATAAACAAGAAGCGAGAAACAAATGCAACTTACCTACAGACCAGAAGTTGATATTGTTCGGTTCCATCAAAATAACAGATAAACGAAAAGGAATTGACTATTTCATCGATTCATGCAAACTGCTTGCCGAAAGACATCCAGAGTTGAAAGAGAAATTAGGAGTAGTTGTATACGGGAAATATTCAGACCAACTGATTCCTTTGTTGCCATTTAAGGTATATGCTTTCAATTATATAAGCAACGAAAAAGAATTGGTGAATATATACAATGCTGTCGATCTTTACGTAACTCCTTCATTGGAAGAGAATCTCCCCAATACCATCATGGAAGCCATGGCATGTGGGGTACCTTGCGTAGGGTTCAACGTGGGAGGAATCCCTGAAATGATTGACCATCTGCACAACGGATACGTGGCCGAATATAAATCGGCAGAAGATTTTGCCAACGGTATCCATTGGACACTGACCGAAGGTGAATATGAAACTCTCAGCGAAGAAGCAAGCCGTAAAGTAACAGCCTGCTATTCGGAAGGTATCATTGCTAAAAGATACATTGAAGTTTACAATAAAATAACGGGCGACCATGCATGACACTCTCGGACAGGTACTTCCCAAATTTTCCATCATTACCGTAACCTACAATGCCGATAAGGTCCTGGAAGATACGATACAAAGTGTCATATCACAAACCTATCACTCCTTTGAATATCTAATCATCGACGGTGGATCCAAAGACAATACATTGCACATTGTCAACCAATATAAAGACCGCATTCATCGTATCGTCAGTGAACCAGATCAAGGCTTATACGATGCCATGAACAAAGGTATCCGTCTGGCTACCGGAGATTATCTCTGTTTTCTGAATGCCGGCGACAAATTGCATGGAATGGATACCTTACAACTCATGGTACACTCTATGCAAAAACTGAAAGATTTACCGGATGTACTATATGGAGAAACAGCTATTGTGGATTCCAATGGTCATTTCCTTAGAATGAGGAGACTCTCTACCCCTCAAGAACTGACTTGGAAAAGTTTCCAAAAAGGGATGTTGGTATGTCATCAGGCATTCTTTGCCAAGAGAGAGCTTGCCAAAGAAGAAAACTACAACCTCTCTTACAAGTTCTCTGCTGATTTTGATTGGTGTATCCGTATCATGAAAAAATCAAGACTATTGCATAACACCCAATTGACTGTTATTGACTATCTGAATGAGGGAATGACTACCCAAAATCATAAAGCGTCTCTATGGGAAAGATTCCGAATCATGGCCAAACACTACGGATGGGCAAGCACCGTTTTTCACCATTTGTGGTTCGTATTCCGAGCAATTTATAAGAAATAGTCCATATCAACAAAGGAGCATTATTTGTTAACTTCCTCTTAAAGCAAGACCAATAGTCTGTTCCATTTTCTTCCATTAACGTTCCATCAAGCCATACGTTTGATACAAGTTTCATTCATATAACTTTTAACCCCCTTAAAACTAAAGACATAATTTGGTTATAGAGCTATAATAAAATAGCTTTGTATCAATTATAAAAACAATCTACCATGAAACGTATTGTTATTTCCATTATTTTGTCATGTCTGGTTCTCGTTTTGAATGCTCAGACAAAGTTTTTTACAACAGACAACGGACTCTCCAGCAGTCTTGTCAACAAAATATTCCAAGACCGCAATGGAATGATATGGATTGCTACCGAGGACGGTTTGAATCGATACGACGGAAGCAAAATCACCATTTACAAAAACAACCCCATCGACCAGTATTCCCTTTGTCACAATTTCGTCAACACACTATTCGAGGATAAAGATGGACGGTTATTCGTTGGTACATACAACGGTATCCAAGTATATAACCCTGAAACCGACTCATTCTCTGAAAATGCTATATGGAACGATGGAAAGCCTTTCCGTAGTAACGGCGCTTCTTTTATACAATTAAAGAATGGCGAGATATGGGTTTCGGGCAATATGCCATGCAAACTGACCGTTGAGAACGGCCAACCGATTGCTTCTCCAATAGAAACCACTGCTCATTCCAATAATAACATAGAAGAAATTATTCAAGACGAATCCGGCCGAATCTGGATGATTTACGATACCGACAAATTATGCAAAATAAATGTTACCGGACACATTAGCTATTACATGAATAAGGAACCCAAACCAGGTTTCACATCATTGGCCTATGATGCACAAGGGAATATTTATGCGGGTTCCCTAACCAAAGGATTGATGAAATATGATGAGACAAAAGGTGAATTCATCCCTGTTATAGATCCAAATGACAGAGATTTACCAGTGATGACCATCTACATCGACGATGAAAACAAGATCTATGTAGGTACCGACGGGAAAGGAACAAAAACATTGGAAAGCAACAAGAATACACTTATAGATCATCCAATAGACATTAGTGGATTGAACTCCAAGTTATTGAAAGTTCACTCCATTTTAAAAGATAAGGACGGGAACCAATGGTTTGCCATCTTCCAAAAAGGAGTAGTCATGATTCCTGCCTCCAGAAACAATTTTAATTATTATGGTTATAAATCGACAATGAACGACCTTATAGGTTCCAACTGCATTACTTCCATCGTCAAGGACCACGAAGGTGATTTGTGGGTTGGAACAGACAATGATGGAATCTATACAATTAAAGCAGGAAATTCCAAACATTATAGTTCATTAGTCGACAAGAGTGGTGTTCCCAGTACCATTATGTCCTTGTTCGAGGATAGTGAAAAAACATTATGGATTGGAGGTTATAACGTTGGTATGGGATGGATGGACAAGAAGAGCGGAACCTTCCGATATGTGCCTATCAGAAACCAACAAGGAAACATTGTGGAACGAATTTATGATTTTGCAGAAGATAACGAAAAACGGTTATGGATAGCAACAATGGGTAACGGCATCTATTGCTACAACATTCAAACTAAAAAAATCATAGAGAATGGAGATGTGGAGAGAATGGTACAGAGCGCTTGGATTACTAATCTATATTACTCTTCGAAGAGCAACAAACTGTACATTGGTTCGTACGACGGTATTGGATGTGCCGATTTAAATACCGATAATTTCCATACAACATGGGATTTGAGAAGACAAATTATTCTCGATATTTACGAGGACAAAAACGGGAATATATGGTTAGGTACTTCCGACGGCCTTGTTGAGTGGAACTTGGAACGCGGTTTGTTCATCACGTACAACATCAGCCACGGATTGCCAAGCAATGCCATTTATGCCATCCAAGGTGATAAAGAAGAAAATTTATGGCTGTCCACCAACATGGGATTAGCACAATTCAATATAGACTCACACAAAGTGACCAATTATTATGTAACAGACGGTTTACAAGGAAATGAGTTCTCCAAAGCTGCTTCCTATCAAGATATGCAAGGAAATATATACTTTGGAGGCGTTAATGGAATAACTCATTTTTCTCCCAAGGAAATTGTCAGCCCTAATAAAAAATGGGGAATACGTGTCACAGACTTCTACCTGAACAATACACCGGTCAGAAAAGGTGATTTAAGCGGGAACAAAGCAATCATTGATTGCGCCATATACGATGCGGAGGAATTCCATTTAAACTACAAAGACAATACATTCAGTATTGAATTGTCGACCATAGAATTGAACGCTCCCGAACGCATCACCTATTCTTATACGATAGACGGTGAAAATTGGATGAACTTACCTAAAGGCATCAACTACATATCATTCAACAATCTGGCACCAGGCAATTATCAATTGCAAATAAAGGCAATAGACAATGTCATGGAATCCGATATAAAGAATATCAAGATTCACATACGTTCACCATGGTGGTACTCATGGTGGGCCATTGCAGGTTACATCTGCTTAGGAGTCGTATTCTTGACTGCACTCCTCCTACTGGTTCGTAGGAGGAAGTAGCATACAGCCGCTATCATCAACAAAGCAAAAGCGATATAGGCTATCGTTTCGGTCAGCTTCAATGAATCCGGATCAAATTTGAACTCTATTTCATGTTTGCCGCCCGGAACATTCATGGCACGCAAAATATAGTTGGCGCGTCCATGGTCTACCTTTTCACCATCAATGTATGCCTGCCAACCCGGATAATAGATTTCAGAGAAAATCACCGTTCCTCCGTTGGCAGAATTCACTTCATATTTCAAATCATTCGGTTCATAAGCAACCAATTCGATACGACAAGTAGAATCGGCAGGAGTTACAGCCTTTATCACTGATTCAAATTTTTTGTCTACAATCGCCTTTTGGGTAGGATTTATACCATGAACAGCCTCTATTTCCTCATTGGCATTTTCTACATACACCACTTCATTCACAAACCAAGCATTACCCAATGCATAAGGATTGCGCAAAGGCACCGTTTGTCCTCCTTGCAAGGGGAAAATAAAGTAACGGGCATTCAGCATATTCAATACAGGGAATTGCGATGCATCCAAACTGTCCATATCCCCTCCTGCATCTGCCACTTCTCCAAACAGAGCACTCATTTCTGGAGAAATATGCTCTTCTATCATTTCCTGATAACGGCGCAACTTGGCTGCATGGTACCCTCCAATGCTCTTGTGCCAATAAGCGGTATTATTTTCGTTGAATGTATTACCAGCCAAATTCAACACACGATAGCTCAAGTCCTTATCCTCCAAAATCTTCTTGTCGGTTTCTGTCGGCTCAAAAGTTCTGGTCTGTTCTATTTTCTCCACAAACTGTCCGTCATACAAATAGCGTTTATTTACATCCCACATATCAACCAGACATAAAACAATCAAACTACCGACCAATGCAAGCGGTTTCAATTTGCCTGCACTGTAACACCACAACAACACAACGCCAATCAATATGATGAAAAAGCTTCGCCATGCATCCGATGTAAACATACTCATGCGCACCTCTTCCAAATTAGCAAGCAAAGGAGCCAATTGATCGGCAGGAATACCTTGCAAAGCATGCATTTCCATCGTAGAAACGTATGAAGAGAAGAATAACTTAGGTGCCAATGCAAACAGAAGAGCCAATCCACCCGTCAATCCAAAACTGATCAAGAAATCTTTCGACCGTTCTTTCAACCATTGTGGATGTTCCATCCATTCTTTCAAAGCCAACATAGCCAATAGTGGAATGGTAAATTCTGCAACTACCAAGATGGATGATACCGTACGGAACTTGCTATACATCGGTACATAATCAATAAAAAGATCCGTAAATTCCATGAAATTCTTACCCCACGACAACAAGATAGAAAGCATGGTCGCCACTAAAAGCGCCCATTTCATCGGGCCTTTGACGATAAACAAACCCAAGACAAAGAGGAACATGACAAAAGCACCCACATAAACCGGTCCTGAAGTTCCAGGTTGTTCTCCCCAATATTGTCCAAGCTGACGATAGATGTTCATGTAAATGGGATTCGCATTCTCCATAGCCTTTTCATTCATGGCCAAAGGCACAGAAGCCCCTCCCTTGGTATTGGGGACCAGTAACGTGAATGTTTCACCAATGCCATAACTCCACTGAGTAATATAATCACGTTCCAAACCGCTATCGGTTTGGTTGGCCGAGTTTTCCTTAACCAATTCACTCTTGCCACGCATGGACTCCTTACTATATTCGTAAGTATGATATATGTTGGACAAGTTAACACAAATGCCCAAAACACCTGCTACAACCAATATGCCTGTAGCTTTGAAGAAATGAGACATTTCTTGTTGCTTATGAGCCATTATGCCGTATGCAATGTACATAGCTAACATCACAATCATAAAATAATAACTCATCTGAATGTGGTTGGAATTAATCTGCATGGCTACGAACAAAGCTGTAAGCAATCCGCCCAACAGGTATTTCTTCCTGAATATCAACACCATACCAGCAATAGTAGGAGGTATATAAGCCAGTGTCATCAGTTTCCAAATATGACCGGCAGCAATAATAATAAAGAAATAAGACGAAAACGCCCAAAGAATGGCTCCCAATGCAGACATCCACACTTTAAAGTTAAAAGCACGAAGAAGAATATAAAATCCAAGCAACATCACGAATACGTACCACACATAAGTAGGCAGATACAGATGATAAAGATTGGTTATCTGATTCAGGAAGTTAGTCGAATTGTAACTCGGAGCCAACTGATAGGTAGGCATCCCACTGAAAATGGAATTTGTCCAACGAGTGCGTTCGCCAGTGCGTTCCATATATTCCTTCTGCTCCTGACCAGCACCAATACCCGCCACTGAATCATGTTGTGACAAGATACGTCCCTCGGTCACAGCCGGATAAAAATAAACAAATGAAATTATAACAAAGAATACGACTGCTATAACATCAGGTAAAACTCTTTTAAATGTATTCATCTTCATTATCTTCTTATATTCAGGTACAAAGATACGATAACTCCAAGAAAATGCGTACATTTGCACTTGAATTAATACATATTTTATGAAAATAGGGATCATTACCGCCATGAGTTCGGAACATAAACAAGTGGCACAACTCTTGGAAAACAAAAAAGAATATTGTGAAGGTGTATATACTTATACCGAAGGGCAGATCAAGAACAACACTGTCATCCTCACTCAATGTGGAATCGGGAAAGTCAATGCAGCAGCAGGTGCTGTGGAATTGATACGCAACTTCCAATCCGACTGTATCATCAGCACTGGTGTTGCAGGTGGTATCGATCGCTGTCTGAAAGTCATGGACGTAGTGGTGAGCAAACAAATAGTATATCACGATGTATGGTGTGGTGAAGGAAATGCTTATGGACAAATCCAAGGAATGCCTACTTACTTCGAAGGCAACCATACTTTGTTCGATTGCGCAATGTCGATTGATTCCGGGACAGCCATCCATGGAGGTCTCATCTGTAGCGGTGACAAATTCATTACCGACCGAGAAGAGTTGAATGCCATCAAGAATAATTTCCCTGAAGGATTAGCGGTAGACATGGAATCAGGAGCCATTGCCCAGATATGCTATATATATAAGGTACCCTTTATCAGTTTCCGCATCATCAGCGACACACCCGGAGCAGAAAACCATTGGGAACAATACACTAATTTCTGGGGTGAGATGGCCGACCGTTCATTTGGAGTGACCCAAGCATTCCTCGATTCATTACCCAACCAAATCCAATAAGCAAATTATTATGAAGAAAATACCCAGTTTCACTATCGACCATATCCGATTGTTGCGCGGCATTTATGTATCCCGTAAAGACCAAGCAGGCGAAGAAACAATCACCACTTTCGATATCCGTATGAAAGAACCCAACCGAGAACCAGCATTGGCTCAAGGTGCATTGCACACCATCGAACATTTGGCGGCAACCTTCCTTCGCAACCATCCCATCTGGGCCGATCGAATCATTTATTGGGGACCCATGGGATGCCTCACCGGCAATTATCTACTGATAAAAGGCGATTATGAATCCAAGGACATTGTGGGACTGATGCAAGAAACGTTCCATTTCATCGCAGAATATGAAGGAGAAATTCCTGGTGCAGCTCCTAAGGATTGTGGTAATTATCTGCTTCAGGATTTACCTATGGCCAAATGGGAAGCAGCCAAATATTTACATGAAGTGTTGGAAAATATCACAGAAGATAATCTGACATATCCACAATAACTTCTCCTAAGGCATAATCCTATACAATAAAAAAACCGTCCTTAACATAAAGGACGGTTTTTTAGTTCTTTCGCTACAAGTAAGATTACTTACGCAAGCCAAGAGCCTTAACGATAGCACGATATCTTTCGATATCACGATCCTTGAGGTAGTTCAACAAAGCACGACGCTTACCTACCAACATAGTCAATGCTCTTTCAGTACTATAATCTTTTCTGTTGAGCTTCAGGTGCTCAGTCAGGTGAGAAATACGGTATGAAAACAATGCAATCTGAGCTTCAGGTGAGCCAGTATCAGTGTTAGACTTTCCGTACTTTTCAAAGATTTCTTGTTTTTTAGCTGAATCTAAATACATAATTCTTAGATTTTTTAATATATAACTTTTAATTAGCGGGTGCAAAGATAGATATATTTTTTTATACCGCAATGATTTATAGACAATTATTTCAAAAATGATTCTTTTTATTCTTTTCTTTTGGATATTTAAATATTCTTCATATCTTTGTAACCAATTAAACAAGTCCCTTCATATCATTTTTATTATACAGCCGTTCTGAACTTGTGAAAGCCACCAGAACGGCACTTTTTTACCTCATAAAGGGAATAAATCTTTAAAAATTGGAACTATGGAAATTATCTTTATTGCAACTCATCCCTTAATAGTCGGTTACTATAAAGAGATTCTTATCATTTTATTGATTGCAGCATTGATTATGCAGCATTTAAAAATCAGGGAATTACAAAAGGGACTCCAAGAAAAGGATCATTCAAATAATCTCATAAAGCCCAATCCGGAGGATTCAAATACTGCTGAAACGCCTGTTTCTCCTACTCCTTCCGTTGAAAAACCTATTCAAGAAAAAGCGAACAAGAAGAGTATCCTGATTATAGAAGACCATCAGGATATCCGATTATACCTGACCGTACTCTTCAAGAATGACTACATTCTTCACATGGCCGAAAATGGAGAAGAAGGTTTGAAAAAGGCACAGGAACTGATGCCCGACCTTATTATAACAGACATTATGATGCCCATCATGGACGGATTTGAATGTACCCGCCTACTCAAAGAGAATCTGACTACCTGCCACATTCCCATTATCCAGTTGACAGCATTGAGCAATGACAATGATGCCATCAAAGGAATGGAGTTGGGAGCAGACGACTATATCATCAAACCATTCAATCCGGAAATACTGAAGACTAAAGTAAAAAGATTGATAAAGAACCGACAGGATCTGAAGGCCTTCTATAGTCAACTCATCAATCCGCAATCGGAAAAGGAAAGCAATGCAGACAATCGTCAAAAGATAGCTGAAGAATTGGAACAGAAAGACCCTTTCATGTCCAAACTACTTGGTATTATCGAAGATAATATATCCAATAAAGAATTCAGCGTTAAGAAATTGGCCGACTCCATGAATGTCAGTCAGCCCACTTTATACAGACGTGTCAAACAAGCAACCGATTACTCCATCATAGAATTGATTCGTGCTACCCGATTGAAAAAAGCGGCCGAATTACTCAAGACCCATGCACACAGCATATCAGAGACTGCCGAATTGGTGGGTTATAGCGATATCCCGACCTTCAGAAAGCATTTTACAGAATATTATGGAGCAACCCCATCATCATTTGCACCTTCGCATATACAAGCCGAAAAATAAGCAATAAAGAATATTTATTTCAAGTAAAAACACTACCTTTGCACCCAAATATATAGGTATAGTGTATGCAGGATATTAGAAACATTGCCATCATTGCCCACGTTGACCATGGTAAAACCACCCTCGTGGACAAAATGATGCTGGCGGGACACCTTTTCCGCAACGACCAGACCAATGGCGAATTGGTTTTGGACAACAACGATTTGGAACGAGAAAGAGGGATAACAATTCTTTCAAAAAATGTATCCATCAATTATAACGGTACCAAAATTAATATCATCGATACTCCGGGGCATGCCGACTTTGGAGGTGAAGTGGAACGTGTATTGAATATGGCCGACGGATGTATTCTATTGGTTGACGCTTTCGAAGGCCCCATGCCACAAACCCGTTTTGTTCTTCAAAAAGCACTCCAAATAGGATTGAAGCCCATTGTGGTTGTAAATAAGGTGGACAAACCTAATTGCCGTCCTGAAGAAGTATACGAGATGGTATTCGACCTCATGTTCAGTTTGAATGCAACAGAAGATCAACTCGATTTCCCCGTCATTTATGGTTCAGCCAAGAACAATTGGATGGGCGAAGATTGGCAAACACCCACCGACAGCCTCACACCATTGCTTGACTGCATCATTAAGCATATTCCTGCTCCACAACAATTGGAAGGTACGCCACAGATGTTGATTACCTCATTGGACTATTCTGCCTATACCGGCCGTATTGCCGTGGGACGTGTTCACAGAGGAACCTTAAAAGAAGGCATGAATATTACACTTGCCAAACGTGATGGCACCATGGTCAAATCTAAAATCAAGGAACTGAATACGTTCGAAGGATTAGGACGCAAAAAAGTGGAATCTGTATCTTCGGGTGATATCTGTGCCATCATCGGTGTGGAAGGTTTTGAAATTGGTGACACCATCTGTGATTTCGAAAATCCGGAAGCATTGCCACCTATCGCCATCGACGAGCCTACCATGAGTATGCTCTTTACCATCAATGATTCGCCATTTTTTGGGAAGGAAGGTAAGTTTGTCACTTCACGCCATATCCACGACCGATTGATGAAGGAATTGGATAAGAACTTGGCTCTTCGTGTAAGCAAAACCGAAAATGAAGACGGTAAATGGATTGTATCCGGACGTGGGGTACTTCATCTTTCAGTCTTGATTGAAACCATGCGACGCGAAGGCTACGAACTTCAAGTGGGTCAGCCACAAGTAATCTTCAAGGAAATAGACGGTGTAAGATGTGAACCCATCGAAGAATTGACCATCAGTGTGCCTGAAGAATTCAGTAGCAAAATGATTGATATGGTTACCCGTCGTCGTGGTGAAATGACTTCCATGGAAACACAAGGCGACCGTGTAAACATTGAGTTTGATATGCCTTCTCGTGGTATTATCGGACTCCGTACCAATGTATTGACCGCCTCACAAGGTGAAGCCATTATGGCTCATCGTTTTAAGGAATACCAACCTTACAAGGGAGATATCGACCGTCGAAGCAATGGTTCGATGATTGCCATGGAAAGCGGTACAGCATTTGCTTATGCCATCGACAAGTTGCAAGACCGTGGAAAATTCTTTATTTATCCGCAAGATGAAGTATATGCCGGTCAGGTAGTAGGTGAACACGTTCACGAAAAGGACCTGGTTATCAATGTTACCAAGTCGAAAAAATTGACCAATATGCGTGCTTCGGGTTCGGATGACAAAGCCCGTATCATTCCACCGGTTATCTTCTCTTTGGAAGAAGCATTAGAATACATCAAAGCTGATGAATACGTAGAAGTGACGCCCAAGAGCATGCGTATGCGTAAAGTTATCTTGGATGAATTGGAACGTAAACGTGCCAACAAAGAATAAGAATAATAAAAAAGGCTGCCAATTGGCAGCCTTTTCCTTTATTTATCATTCTATAAACTTTACTTTCTCAGTATTGCGAGGCTTGGGAGCCGGTTCTTCATCCGGATAACCAACCGCCAATGCATAAAGCAATTCATAATCTTCAGAGAAACCCAACTTCTGCAAATAAGGTGCAGCTTCTTCATTACTCTTCATGAAACGAATGGGACCACCCAAACAACAAGTTCCCAAATCAAGAGACAAAGCAGCAAGCATCATGTTTTCTCCCAACATACCACAGTCCAACTGTCCGCTTCCATTCTTGGGTGAAGCCACAAAGATTACTGCCGGAGCATTACGGAACATGTTCTTGAAATCAGGATCTTCTGCTGTTTTTGGATTTTCCTTTTTATAGATTTCAGTAATACCATTGATATAATCAGCATTATCTACCACACGTACTTCCCAAGGTTGTTGGTTCATTCCACTTGGAGCATTGATACCACAACCTGTTATCATCAACAACTTTTCACGTTCTACCGGTTGGTCTTTATACTTACGGATACTACGGCGAGCCATGATGTTTTCAATCACCACGTTCTTTCCTTCATCAGCCTTTACGGCTTCTTTTTGGGTTGGTTGTGTGCAACTACACAAAACGAACAAACCGCCCATTAAAATAGCATTTAATGATTTCATAATCTTATTTTTTTTGTTTCTTGACAAAACTAAACAATACTCTTCATAAAAAAAAGCGATTCCTTAAAAGGAACCGCTTTTTTACATATTTTATCTAAATCGTTTCGATTAGAGCTTAGGACCAGCAGCAACCAAAGCCTTACCAGCTTCGTTACCAGTGAACTTAGCGAAGTTCTTGATGAAGCGACCAGCCAAATCCTTAGCCTTTTCTTCCCATTGGCAAGCACATTCGTAAGTGTCGCGTGGGTCAAGAATCTTAGGATCTACACCTGGCAATTCAGTAGGAACAACAAAGTCGAAGAAAGGAATAACCTTAGTAGGAGCAGTGTTGATATCACCACTCAAGATAGCGTCAATGATACCACGAGTATCCTTGATAGAGATACGCTTGCCAGTACCGTTCCAGCCAGTGTTTACCAAGTAAGCCTTAGCACCCACCTTTTCCATCTTCTTCACCAATTCTTCAGCATACTTAGTTGGGTGCAAGCTCAAGAAAGCAGCACCGAAGCAAGCCGAGAATGTAGGAGTAGGTTCAGTGATACCACGTTCTGTACCAGCCAACTTAGCAGTAAAGCCAGACAAGAAGTAGTACTTAGCTTGTTCGTCGT
>SUXW01000040.1 GCA_015060765.1 Bacteroides sp. | reverse complement strand
AGATTCTGAAACATGGATGTATTGATTTATGTGCTTTCCTTCCTGTTGTTGGTGGGAGGTATAGCCGGTTGTGTACTTCCGATATTGCCTGGACCACCTTTGGGTTATGCGGGATTATTGTTGTTGCATTTTACCGGTAGAGCGGATTTCTCGACGACACAATTGGTGACTTGGCTAATCATTGTGATTATTTTGCAAGTCGTCGATTTTGTGACTCCTTTGTTGGGAAGCAAGTACACAGGAGGTACTTCGTTCGGAAACCGAGGATGTGTGGCAGGTACATTGATTGGGATGTTCTTTTTGCCTTGGGGAATTATCGTTGGCCCTTTTATTGGGGCGGTAGCTGGTGAAATGTTGGGTGGAAGTGATTTGGCTCATGCCATTCGGGCAGGTATCGGTTCGCTGATAGGATTCCTGGTAGGGACGCTTTTGAAAGTAATCGTTTGTTTTTACTTCCTCGTTCAAGGACTAGGAGTTTTGATATAGAAATAGGAAGGGTATGTAATTCATGCCTAAAAAAGGGGGTGTTCCGAAATGAACACCCCCTTTTTATTATGCCTTCAACTGGATTCGAAAGTCTAAGTACTTACGATGGCATGCGAGACTACTTAGACGAGCTGATGAGACTACTTACACATGGCATCGAGAGTACTCTCGTTTTTCTTCGTTAGAACATGTATGCAATACCTACGTTGAATACGGCTTGATCCAAGTCACTTACTACTTGGTATTTCAATTCGAAGTTCAACATCAGGTTGTCTGTAATGTCCATTTCAGCACCACCACCTACATTGACACCAAGGCGGGTTGTAACCTTACCGAAGTCCCAACGGGCAAATGTCAAACCTGCCAATGGATATACACGAACGTTGCTGGCCATTGGGAACAAATAATGTGCATTGGCATTGATATCGAACATGTCGACTCCATTGTTTTCAAAGAAATAATTCATGGATGGTTCCAAACGGATATTGTCTGTAATCATGTATTGGTATTTTACACCGATACCGAATGACTCGATTTCAGTTCCATAACTCAAATGTACACCTGCAGATTGGATTCCCTTTTGTGCAAATGCGCTACCCATGATGAAAAACATCATGCTGAAAAGTACAATTAATTTCTTCATAATCAATAATTTTAAATGGATACTAGTTTTATATACTTTTTTGTGTCTTCTCTTTTTGAGAATGTTGTCATACAAATGTACATTATTTGAATGAATTTCACATTATATAGTTGTTAAAAATAACAAAAGGGCTTAATTATTCCCACCATCTTAGCAAATCCTTGTCTCCCCAGTACCAATGTGAGTGGCTTGCCAACACGTTTTTGTATCGGTAGAAGGGCATGAGGTCTTCGGTTCCCTTCAGATTGGTAATGATGCTCTTCCGGCATGTCGAAGGAGTTTCGTCTTCCTGAATGCTGGTATAGCGGAATTCGTATCCTTTCAGTTCCATCTCTTCGAAGTTGGTTTTCCGATAGCCGGATTGCAATCTAGGTGTGGCGGGCATCGTGAAATCGATGGGAAGGATGTTGCTCATGGAATAAGCCGTTCCGTTTTCCTTGGATTTCAGACTACGTCCCAAGAAGACCATCCCTCCTCCTTCGGCGAGTATCTTCCCTCCTCTTTCGGCATATTCCTTCAGGGCTTCCATCATCTTGTATCGACGATGAAGCTGACGGGCAAACAATTCCGGATATCCTCCAGGGAGATAAATCAAATCTGCTTCCGGAAGTTCATAGCCATACAGGGGGCTGAAATAGGTGATGTTTCCCCATTTGGCCAAACGGGCAAGGTTTTCGCGATAGGTGAAATTGAATGCGGGGTCTCGGGCAACCGCAATCTTGATTTTCCGTAATGGAAGCACAAGCGAATCGTCTTCCATGTCCGAACTGTAAGGCAAGGTATATGGACAAGGGAAGTTCCGGTTGCATCGGCTTAGCATCCGGTTGATGTCTATCGTTTTTTCCAATTGTTCGGCTATCTGGTCGGCCTGTTCATTCAAGCTACGTCGGTTGGCTACGGAGATGACGCTATGCTTAGGAGGTAATTTGATGCCTTCCATCATGGGAAGGTATCCCAAGCAGTCCACTCCCGTATCGGCGCAAGCCTCGCGCAAATGGGCATAGTGGGCTGGCGATGATATTTGGTTGAAGATGACTCCTGCCAATCGGACTCCTGTGTAGAAATGCTTGAATCCGTAGATCATCGGAGCGACGGAATATCCCGCCAGACGAGCATTGATGAGCAGAACTACCGGCAGATTCAGCAGGTTGGACATCTCGATGGTACTTCCTTGCATCCGTCGATAACCGTCATACAAGCCTCCCGTACCTTCTATCACACAAGCATCGGCCTGTTCTCCGTATTTGTTGAACAAGTGCTGGACATGGTGGGAAGAAGACATCCATGCATCCAAGTTGACCGATTCACAATCGGCGGCAATGGACAATTGTTGGGAATCGATGAAATCGGGTCCACATTTATAAGGTTGCACATTCATGCCACGCTTCTTCAAGGCACGCAACAATCCCATAGCGAGAAAGGTCTTTCCGCTACTAGCCGTTGCCGCACTGATGAGAATTTGTGGTTTCATATTTTGCTCGATTTCTAAATGTGGGGACAAAGATAAAATAATAAACTGATTAATGAGTGCTTTATGGAAAGAAAAAGATTTTGTATATTTGCGTTCCTTTTGCTTTCGAAAGCAAAAGGCATTATATAACAACGAACGTAATTGCATGAAAATAAAATTCTTAAGTCTCGCAAGTGGAAGTAGCGGCAATTGTTATTACTTGGGGACAGATACATATGGCATATTGATTGATGCGGGGATAGGAGTTCGCACCATCAAAAAACATTTGAAAGATTATGGATTGGCATTGGAAAGGGTACGGGCTATATTCGTGACGCACGACCATGCAGACCATATCAAGTCGGTAGGAACCTTGGGAGAGAAATACGGAATTCCTGTATATTCTACCCCGGAGATTCATGCGGGAATCAACAAGAACTATTGCATGACCGAAAAGTTGACTTCGGCCAGTGTGCGCTATATATATAAGGAAGAGCCGTTGCAATTGGAAGATTTCAAGATTACCGCTTTCGAAGTTCCTCATGACGGTACGGACAATGTGGGCTATTGCATTGAGGCAGGTGGAAGAGTCTTTTCATTCCTGACCGATTTGGGATGCATCACTCCTACCGCCGCCAAGTACATCTGTATGGCCAATCATCTGGTCATCGAAGCCAACTATGACGATGAAATGTTGAAGATGGGGCCTTATCCGAAGCATTTGAAGGAACGTATTGCCGGTCCTAATGGTCACATGTGCAATCGTGCTACGGCTGAATTCTTGGCCGATAACATGCACGAAGGGTTGGAACATATCTGGCTTTGCCATTTAAGTAAGGATAATAATCATCCGGAATTGGCATTGAAGACGGTAGAATTGATTTTACGTGGAAAAGGTATTTGTGTGGGAAAAGATGTGCAACTCGCTGCATTAAAGCGAAATACGCCTTCTGAGTACATTGTCTTCGAATAATTTTTGAAGAAAATGATGAAAAAAATGCCAAAAAGGCTTGCTCAATTCAAATAAAACCTCTACCTTTGCAACCGCAAATCAGAAATGAATGCATCCTTAGCTCAGTTGGTAGAGCAACTGACTCTTAATCAGTGGGTCCAGGGTTCGAATCCCTGAGGATGTACGAAGGTTAATAATGATTTGTATATGTTGCATCCTTAGCTCAGTTGGTAGAGCAACTGACTCTTAATCAGTGGGTCCAGGGTTCGAATCCCTGAGGATGTACCAAAGAGAGAGAAATGATTTGTTTAATGCATCCTTAGCTCAGTTGGTAGAGCAACTGACTCTTAATCAGTGGGTCCAGGGTTCGAATCCCTGAGGATGTACGAAAAAGAGGAATGACTTTTAGAAGTGATTCCTCTTTTTGTGTATGTCATGTAAGATTCTAATGTTTGACATATAGATGTAATAAAGAATGCTTATTTTTGCACAAGAAACATAAAACAACAATTTATTGTGAAGAAGAGTATTTGGATTTTAGCAGCTATGATGGCTTGCTCTAGTGTGACCGCATCGGCACAGAAATCAAAGGAAGAACCGAAAGGAAAGGCCATTGTGCAGGTGTTCAGTAATTTCCATAGCGGATTCGGAGCCAACAACGATGACCGTGGTTTTGAATTGGACCGTAGTTATGTGGGCTATCAATATGATTTGGGAAAGGGATTGCAAATCAAGGGTGTCATGGATATCGGTCAGTCGGACGATGTGAACGACTATCATCGCATTGCCTACATCAAGAATGCGCAGATTACCTGGAAGACCGGTAACTGGACATTCAATGGTGGTTTGATTTCGACCATCCAGTTCAATATGCAGGAAAAGTTCTGGGGATATCGTTATGTGATGAAGTCTTTCCAAGACCAGTTCAAGTTCGGTAATAGTGCCGACTTGGGTATCTCGGCTGCCTATAAGTTCAATGATTGGCTTTCGGCAGATGCGATTGTGGTGAATGGCGAAGGCTACAAGAAGATTCAGAAGAACGACGGCTTGATGTATGGTTTGGGAGCAACCCTCACTCCTACCAAGGCATTGACTTTCCGTGCCTATTATGGCTTGAACGAAGGAACGGATGCAAAGCAAGAAAACATTCAGAACTTGGCTACTTTTGTAGGATTGAAGTTGAATGGCTTTTCTTTGGGTGCTGAGTACAACCGTATTTGGAACATGAAGCATGTAGATGGTTCTGATATGAATGGTTTCTCCATCTATAGTAATATCAAATTGAATAAGGGAGCGGACCTCTATTTGCGTTTCGATGATTATAACGGTGACGAATCGGGTTTCATTGCCGGTGTGCAATGGAAACTGGGTAAGTATGTGAAAGTTTCTCCAAACTTCCGTTGGAATCATGCAGAAGTGGACGGAGGAAATCAGGATAGCTATATGGGATATATCAGTTGTTACTTCGGCTTCTGACAAGCCTTTGATGAACGTTTCCACGTTTGAATCAAAACGCCTTGACGTTTTACATAAAAGCGCCAAGGCGTTTTTATGTAAAAGCCCTACGAAATATCATTGTAACCTATTCTTCACTGAGCCGTTTATTTCTTGTGATTATCTTGTAACATCTCTTCTCTACTTTTGCATTGTCAGATAAAACAAAATAAGTTATCTGTTGTTATGATTGTATAATAAGTAAAAATGCAAAAGAAATGAAAAAGCTGAATGTCTTTTTTCTTGTTACCATGCTGGTTTTCGGATTGGTTTCATGTGAGAGTA
>SUXW01000026.1 GCA_015060765.1 Bacteroides sp. | reverse complement strand
TTCCTGGGTTGAGAACAAGTTGAACAACAGACCCAGAAAGAGGCTTGGTTATCTCACACCAAATGAGAAATTTAATTCAATATTAACAAATTAGAATTCGATTGCATTTGCAAGTTGAATTCGCCTACCGATTATTCTTGGGCTGAGCCAAAGTAACGGCCAACTGATTGTAATGATTGCGTATTTCCTTTTCTTCACCCCATACCGGTTGCCAAGTTTCGTCAAACGAAGTGATTTCTGTTTTTTCAATTTTGAAACCATCGTAAAGATTGGTCTTGATGTCAAGCGTAGTGACATCTTTTACTTCCTTCCATTCAAAGTCAGTATGTTTGTTGGCATCTTCCTTTTTCAGTTCCAACCCTAACTTACTGGGCTTGATTACTGGCTTTCCCTTATATGATAATTCGTATACGGGTGCTCCCTTTGCGTCGAGGGAGAAATTCATTTCCAAATTGCCATTTGGTGAAGTGAGCTTTTGTGCGTTTACCATTATCGCACAAAAAAGCGTGGCAACGATTGAAAGATTCTTTCTTATATTCATAGCCTTTATTAAATTTACAGTTAACAGGTTTCATCCGTTAGGATAATGCAAATATAGACTTTGTAGGCTTTCGTTCTACATCTACTAATGAAAATATAAACGAAATGAAACTTTATTAACTTTTAATTATATATCAATCAATTAGTTATATATTTTGTTAACTCTCAAATTTATAAATTGTATTAGAATTCCAATACGTACATTTGACGATTGCTTAAGGTCAAATCCTTGCCTAATGTCACAACTTTCCCGGTTAGTACGTCCTTGGCTTGTGACTTGGGTAAACTTTCTGCATAGGGAGTCAAAGCAATGGTTTGTTCGCGATCGTTTCCGTTCATAATAATCACTACTGATTTGCCATTATATTTGCGTTCGTACACATAAACGCCTTGATTAATGGAATAGTGCTTTAAAGTTCCTTTACCTATCACATCATTACCTTTACGCCAATTCAACATTTTCTTGGTAAATTCAAATGCTTCTTGTTCTTGAGTGGTACGTCCGGCTGCTTCAAAGCAGTTGCGTGCATCACCAGCCCAACCACCAGGAAAATCTTTACGTAACATACCGTCTCCTTCACTCTTATCACCGGTCATCAGAATTTCGGTTCCATAATAAAGTTGAGGAATGCCACGAGTTGTCAACAAGAAAGTAATAGCTTGCTTATAGCGGGTAAGATTCTTAGCTTTTTCTTCGTTGGTGCTGAAACGGGCTGTATCGTGATTGTCGAGGAAAGTCAACAGATTCATCGGGTCGGCATATACCAAATCTTGAGTCAGATAATCATACAAGCGATACAGACCACCGGCCCAATCGGTTGTTTCTTCATCGAAAGCCTTGTTCATATGTTCCATCAACGGGAAGTCCATTACGGTTTTCAAATTGGAATTGCGAGGAGCGGCCAGTTTGCTATCCTTTTGCCAGAAAGAAACCAGTACATTGCTATTCAACCAAGTTTCGCCCACAATATTGAAATTGGGGTATTCATCGTTGACGGCTTTACACCAACGAGCCATAAAATCAAAATCAGCGTACGGATGGGTATCTTGGCGAATACCGTTGATACCAGCAAATTCAATCCACCAGATACTGCTTTGAATCAGGAATTGAGCAACGTGGCGGTTGCGTTGGTTCAAGTCGGGCATCACTTCGGTAAACCAACCATCAACAGCTATTTTATATTCGTATTCAGAAGCATGAATATCTTGCACACTAGCTGTCTTGTAAGAAGTTGGTACAAAGTTTGATTTGAAATTGAACCAGTCTTTTGAAGGTTTGTCACTGAAAATGAAGTTCTTTGCACCACAATGGTTGAAAATCATATCCATTACCACCTTCATTCCTTTTTGGCGTGCTTTATCAACCAACTGACGGAATTCTTCATTGGTTCCATAACGACGGTCCACTTGATAGTAATCGGTGATAGCATAACCATGATACGAACTTTCGGGCATATCATTTTCTTGTGTAGGATTCAACCAGATAGCTGTAACGCCCAAGTCTTCTAAATAATCCAAATGGTTTTCAATTCCTTTCAAGTCGCCTCCATGACGTCCATATTGTTCATTGCGGTCTACTTTGTTTTCCAACATGCCAGGCACCACATCATTATCCGGATTACCATTGGCAAATCGGTCGGGCATTATTAAATAAAGTACATCACTTGCATCGAATCCCTTTACTTGGGCTGCATCAGCTCGGCGTTGCTTCAGTTCGTAAGGAATGATGGTTTGTCTTTTGCCTTTTTTTAATGTAATGTTGAATGTCTGTGGTTTAGCTTCCGACAAGTCTACATACAAAATGAGATAGTTGGGATTTTCTTGTTTTACCACTTCGCGAAGTTCTACATCGGCTGATGAAATGGTTACATCATGAGATGCAATGTTATCTCCATACAATAGGATTTGAAGTTCCGGATTGTTCATACCAGCCCACCAAAATGTAGGGGCTACCTTTTTTACAACGGTTGCTTGTATTCCGGTCAAACCAAAAAATGCAAATAATGCCATAAAGACAAATGTTCTTTTCATGATACTTTATTAGGTTTTACATTAATATATACATCTTACGGTTGCAAAAATAGTGGCTAATGGAATTGTCTCCTTGGCTTGGAACAAAAATGTAAACTAATTTGTTTGCTAAATAATTGCTATATAAGTGGTTGTATAAAATGTTAATAACCTAAAATATAAATCTGAAATAAAAAAATAGCTTATAATATAGTGGATTTAAGCGAATCTTTTTTTAAATTTGTGGAAACTAATGACTAATCATGAAAAAAACCTTTCTAATACTACTGTTTATATTCCCTTTCATGTGTGTTTATGCAGATGAATCTTCGTTGGATGCTATTCTCAAGGAACTCGATTGGGCCGTAGAAAATAAAGAATCATATTCGGCTTCTAAAGAAAAAGAAATAGCTGATTTAAAGAACCGTCTATCCCGTTCTAATTCTGTCGGTGAACAGTATGATTTGTGTGACCAACTTTTTACTTCCTATCTACATTATCAAGCCGATTCTGCTTTGTATTACGTAGATTGCAAACAGCGTTATTTCCCGGAATTGAAAGATGGCCAAAGGGTGGAAGAACTTTTAATAAATCGAGCCGAAGTGATGGGGGTGATGGGTATGTATAATGAGGCGGCCGATTTGCTGAAGAGGATTGATCCAAACAAATTAGATCAGGAATTATTGGGCTATTATTATCGTACAATGAGGGCTTATTATGGATGGATGGCCGATTACGTTACTTATCCAGAAGTCAAAAATGAATATTTGTTGAAAACGCATTTGTATCGTGATTCCATTATGCTTACTATGCCTTCAGGCTTGGATCGGGATATTGTGGAAGCAGAAAAGACGTTGTTGGATGGGGATGCAGATAAAGCGGAACGGATGCTTAATGAAATGTTGATGAAAAATCCGGATGCCCGCCAACAGGCCTATATCAATTATACTTTATCTGAAACTTACGGTGAAAAAGGAGATTTTGAGAATCAGATGGAGAAGTTGGCTAAAACGGCCCTTCTTGATTTGAAAGCAGCTACCAAGGAATATGCTTCCCTTCAGAAATTAGCCTATTTGTTGTATGATAAGGGGGATGTGGATCGTGCTTATCAATATTTGAATTGTTCGATGGAGGATGCCGTGGCATGTAATGCCCGTTTGAGGTTTATTGAAGTGGCGGAGTTCTTTCCCATTATTGACAAGGCATATAAAGTGAAGGAACAACGAGGCAAAACAACGGTTATGATTATGCTTGCTTGTGTAAGCCTTTTGTCCATCTTCCTGATTGTTGCCGTATTTTATCTGTATAGATGGATGAAGAAATTGTCCATCATGCGAAGAAACTTGAAACAAGCCAACAACCAACTGAAACTTACCAACGAAGAACTGGAGCAAACGGGAAAGATAAAGGAAGTGTATATTGCACGTTATTTGGAACGTTGTGTTTCTTATCTCGATAAATTGGAGCAATATCGTCGTTCACTCGCCAAATTGGCTATGGCTTCGCGTATTGATGATTTGTTCAATGCAATAAAATCCGAACAGTTTATCCGGGATGAGCGAAAGACTTTCTATCATGAATTTGATAAATCGTTCCTCGATTTATTCCCCAATTTCATAGAATCGTTTAATGAATTGTTACAGGAAGATGGACGAATTTATCCCAAATCGGGCGAATTGTTGACTACCGAACTCCGCATTTTTGCACTGATTCGCTTGGGAGTAACCGATAGTGCCCAAATCGCTCATTTCTTGAGTTATTCTTTGGCAACTATTTATAATTATCGTAGCAAGATACGCAATCGCGCTTTAGGAGACAAAGACTTGTTCGAAGAAAATGTAATGAAGTTATAGCCCTTCATCGGGTACAAAATAGTAAATTGAGTGGCGTTGGTTTATAAAACATCGTTTTCTTCCACGGAAAACATTGTTCTACGGGGAGGAAAACGATGTGTAATGATTTAATTGTTATTTCTTTTCCTTAATAATGCTGACGCAACATGCACCTATAAAGAGGAAGATACCGGCCAATACCAACATATTTACTTCGGGAGGAACGGTTCCTTCTGTAGTAAATTGTTTTAGTATTAATCCACCCAATGAGGCGGCTACTATCTGAGGTATGCAAATGGTACCGTTGAACAATCCCAAATATGTTCCCATGTGGCCACCAGTCAAAGCATTGGTCAAGATAGTGAATGGCAAAGCCAACATCGCTGCCCATGCACATCCTATCAATAGGAAGGAAACAAATAAGGCGTATTGGTCTTGGATAAAGAGAATGGATATGAATCCTATACCTCCTAATATCAGACTGACTACATAAGCCAACTTCAAACTCTTGAATTGTGGAATGATGGTGGCCCATATTACAGATCCGATAGCTTGTACGGCAAACAGAATACCTACCCAGTCGCCAGCCGCTTGATATTGCTCGGATGCCGTATCAATTACCGTAGCACCTGTTGCATTCAGAATGGAGGGTGCGTCGAATACGTTAGAAGCTACCGTACCATTGGTATAAGTCCACATGAACATAAAGGCTGCCCAGCAGAAGAATTGTACTAAACCTACTGTCCAGAATGCTTTTGGAGCTTTAACCAAAAGTTTGAACATATTGGTCTTTTCTTCTTTCTTATCGTTCTGGTCAATTCCATGATACTCTGCATAAAGTTGGGGAGGATATTCCTTCACCTTTATCGAAGTGTAGATAACACATAAAATGAGGATCACTGCTCCTACATAGAATGAGTAGATAACCGAATCGGGTATCACACCTTTAGGGGCAATGTTACTGATTCCGATAGTAGCAAACAGGAACGGAAAAATGTATCCGGCCAAGCTCCCTGCATTACACAAGAAACTTTGAATGGAATAAGCCAATCCTTTCTGTTTTTCATTGACCATGTCGCCTACCATCATCTTAAATGGTTGCATGGCCATGTTGATGGAGGTGTCGAGAAACATCAACGACACTAAACCGAATATCATAGCTGCTCCTACCGACATTCCAAAACTACCGGCATTGGGAAGTAGGCACATTACCGCTACAGCTACCAATGCACCGACAAACAAATAAGGAATGCGACGTCCGAAACGTGTCCAGGTACGGTCACTCATAGCACCGATGATGGGTTGTACAATGATACCTGCCAAGGGAGGCAATATCCAGAAATAACTCAGGTCGTGCGGATCCGCTCCGAGGGTAGAGAAGATACGGCTGATGTTGGCGCTTTGTAGTGCATAAGCAATCTGTACGCCAAAGAAACCGAAGCTAATGTTCCATAGCTTCCAAAAACTTAAATCGGGTATTTTCTTCATGATAATGTTCGTTTGGAATTAATTTCTACCAGTTTCATCAATCATACTACGCATTTTTTCGTTAAAGGATTTGTTTTTCATCAATTCCTCTAATGTAAGATGCATGCGATATCTCCAATAGTGACGTGGATTGGCCGGTACGTTAATGCGTTCGGCTTGTGCATCGGGGTAGCGGATTTCCTCATCCATCGATAACCAATCTTGGAAAGATAGGATACAAAGGAGTGAAGGACAATTCAAATGCTGGCGAATAATTTCTTCACAGATGCTTCCTGGTGCGGTAGCAGGTACCTCTCCCCAATGTCCCAATACGTGGTTGTAATAATTGGCGGTAAGTCCCATGTCTTCTTCCCACCAACCGCGCAAGGTGGCCATGTCGTGTGTCGAAATAGTGCAAACCGAGCGGAGAGGGTATTCCCAAATGTGTCCGAACTCATGTTCAGGATTCTTTGGCATACGTTGGATTTCGAGGCTTAAGATCTGCAATTGTTCCATGACCCAGGGTACACAATCGGGTACCATACCTAAATCTTCTCCACATACTAACATGGAAGTACATTGAGTCAGTATGGGCAACTTTTTCATTGCTTCCCCATACCAGAATTGGTTGTGGCGCTGGTAGTAATAATGATTGTAAAGTCGGTTGAACGCATCCTTTTCCTGGTCGTTCAGACGCTCATAGATGAAATCGCTCTGTACAGTGATACGAGGATGATAGGTTGAAGGGTTCTTGCGATCAGGCACAAACAATACATTGCTGATCAAAGCGTAGACACCTTCTTTTATATTCATACTTTCTTCGTCTTTCTTGTCGGCAAACCATGCTTCTACCTTCCGTTGGGTATCAAATTCCGGTTTCATTTCCCAAATGTCATCGTGACTATGCTTCAAGAAATTATCCTTTACGTAAGCGGCTTTCTCACCGAACATTCTCCATAAAATATCTTCGTTGATAAATGGACGTGTCATGAAATCTTTCTGGAAGTGAAGCCCGAAACTTTCAATTTCTTCTATGCCCATGGGCAGGGCAGGAGCAAACTGACCGAGTAAACCATGTACCGAATGCAAAGGAATTTCCCAGATACGGAAGAATCCCAATATATGGTCGATACGATAAGCGGTGAAGTATTCTGCCATCTTGCGGAAACGCTTTTGCCACCACAAGTAATTGTCTTGTTCCATCACATCCCAATTATAAGTGGGGAATCCCCAATTTTGTCCTTTTGCAGAGAATGGATCGGGTGGCGCACCGGCTTGTCCGTTCATGTTGAAGTAATATGGTTCTATCCAAGCTTCTACACTATTGCGACTGATACCAATGGGAATATCGCCCTTGAAAATGATACCTTTTTGGCGAGCATAGTTGCCGGCATCCAACAATTGGATGTGCAAATTGTATTGTACGTAATAGTAGTATGCTATTGCCGAGTAACATTTGCTTTCGGGAGCGCACATGGATGCTATGGCTTTCGGGTCGTACACTTGATGTTCGGGCCATTGGCTGAAATCGGGTGTTCCGTACAGGTCTCTCAAATGTGAGAAGGCTGCATAGGGCAGAAGCCAATGTTCGTTTTCCTTGAAGAATTTCTTGAAATCGGCCGATGCCAGTACTTTCTTGCCGGTTTGTTCAAACATCAATCGGATATAGGCACGTTTGGCGTTGTTTACTGCTTCATAATCAATTTGTGGAAGAACATTTAATTCCACACGTTTGGCTTCGTATACGGCTTCTGCCTCTTTGTCTTTTAACTTGCCCAATTGGCGGATGTCTATATACATGGGGTGGAAGGCATAAATAGAGATACTATTGTATGGATAAGAATCCATCCATGTATTGGTAATGGTTGTATCGTTGATGGGTAGAATCTGTACCGCTTGTTGATGGGTATGTTCCGCCCAGTCGATGAGTGTCTTCAAGTCGCCGAAGTCGCCTACACCAAAACTGCCTTCACTACGAAGTGAGAAGACGGGAATGGCCGTTCCTGCTACTTTTCTCGATATGGATTCAAAGTGTACTTCCATTTCTTTAGTGAGGTATACTTCACCTTTTCGCAAGTTGTCAATATATAACGTACGGTTAAGTCCGGTTTCCCATTCTTCGGCCTTACCTGTGATGGGATCCACGGCTACAAATTTGAACTCTTGTTGGTTCTCCAATTTCTTGGAATCGATGGTTACTACCCATTCATTGGCTTGAATTTCTTCCATAGGCACAGGCCGTAGCATGTCCCAATTGCCTAAAGTTTCCCCTTTACCGCAAATACCCAATACTTGTTTGCGGTGGTGCAAACAGGGACATAATGCACGGAACACCACGTTGCTTTCTCCGGGTAGGGCCGCTTTCGGCGCTTTCGGGGTATTGTCGCCGCTGAATGCGGAACTATAGAGATGCGATGCGTTTGGAAGGTCTTTCCAAGCATCGTTTAGGATGTAGTGGCAATTACGTTTTTTACCAGGGCAGAAGATGTGTGCCATTGTTCCACTTTCACGGCGGATACATTGACCGTCACGGAATACACCATAACGATAGGTAAGGGGGATACCTGCTGGTGCGTCGTCCATTTCGGCACTTCCTTCCCATTGGATGCCGTTGGATGTTTCCAACGATATAGGAGAATTTTCCTGACCTTCAAGCATGACGCCGATTGTTTCGCCCCATGCTGTACGGTATTCAATCTGAAAGGTGAGTTTCATGGTTATAATGTTTTAATGATAATCGATAGCCAAATTTAAGATTTTCTTTTTTAATTAAGTACATGATAAATAAAAAATATAAGAAATGTTTGTTCATCGGAAGAAAGGATTCGTGTGGAAATATCTAATTTCTGTCCATTTCATCGATGTTTTGGGGAGGCTGTTGAAAAAGGGGTGTGGTTATTTTTATAAAGGAAATAAAAAAGTCCCGAGACCAAAAAGGAATCGGGACTGCCTCATTTGTAAGATGTGAGGATGGATTTAAAAATTAATATGAAACAAATTACGCATCGATGTTTGCATACGTTGCGTTTCTTTCTATGAATTCGCGTCGTGGAGCCACTTCATCTCCCATCAGCATGGAGAAAATATAGTCCACATTGGTTGCATTGTCTATGGTTACCTGTTTCAAGATACGTGTTTCCGGATTCATGGTTGTTTCCCACAATTGTTCCGGATTCATTTCACCCAAACCTTTGTATCGTTGAGTGTGGATACCTCCTTCATTGCCGTCGGCATATTTTTGGATGAATGCCATACGTTCTTCTTCATTGTAACAATATTCACTGATTTTACCTTTCGAACATTTGTAGAGTGGCGGGTTGGCAATGTATAAGTGTCCAGCCTCAATAATTTCAGGCATATATCGATAGAACAATGTCATGATGAGTGTGTCGATGTGTGCGCCATCAACGTCGGCATCGGTCATGATGATAACCTTGTGATAACGTAACTTATCGATGTTAGCCTTTTTGCTATCATCTTCTCCATCTACGCCAAAACGTACGCCGAGAGCTGTAATGATGTTGTTTACTTCGTCGCTTTCAAATGCTTTGTGCCACATGGCTTTCTCTACATTCAGAATCTTACCACGCAATGGAAGGATGGCCTGTGTGGCGCGGCTACGTCCCTGCTTGGCAGATCCACCTGCAGAGTCCCCTTCGACGAGGAACAATTCACATTCTTCCGGTACACGACTGGAGCAGTCGGCCAATTTACCCGGCATACCACCTCCACCCATCGGGCTCTTGCGTTGAACGGTTTCGCGGGCTTTGCGGGCAGCTATACGTGCTGTAGCTGCCAATATAACCTTGTCTACAATCTGTTTGGCTTCCTTGGGGTGTTCTTCCAAGAAGTTGGCTAACGCTTCGCCTACGGCTTGATTTACCGCACCGCTGATTTCGCTATTACCCAACTTGGTCTTGGTCTGTCCTTCAAATTGTGGTTCGGCTACCTTTACCGAGATAACGGTAACAAGACCTTCACGGAAGTCTTCTCCCTGTATTTCAATCTTAGCTTTTTCGATGGCTTTGGCGTTATTTTCTTCGGCATATTTCTTCAATACACGAGTCAGAGCCATGCGGAATCCTACTACGTGTGTACCTCCTTCGATGGTGTTGATATTGTTTACATACGAATAGAGGCTTTCGCGGTAGCTGGTATTATACATGATTGCTATTTCGATGGGCACTCCCTGCTTTTCGGTATTCAGGTAGATAACATCATCGATAAGCGGTGTATTGTTGTTTTGGCTGTTTAAGAAGCGTACGAATTCCTTCACACCTTCATCCGAATGGAATGTTTCGGTACGGGCATTGCCTTCCTCGTCCTTGTCGCGAAGGTCCGTCAATGTAATGGTAATGCCTTTGTTCAGATAGGCCAGTTCGCGCAGACGATTTTGTAAAGTATCGTATTTGTAGGTTGTAGTGGTGAAGATGGAATTATCCGGCCAGAAAGTTTGGCGAGTACCCGTTTGATTGCCGCATTCACCCACTTCCTTGACAGGATAGAGCGGTTTTCCGCAAGAGTATTCCTGTTGGTATATTTTCCCGTTACGATATACGTTGGTCTTCATGTGGGTAGAGAGAGCGTTTACGCACGATACCCCCACTCCGTGCAAACCTCCGGATACTTTGTAGGATCCTTTGTCGAACTTACCACCGGCATGAAGTACGGTCATTACGACTTCAAGGGCCGATTTCTTTTCCTTTTCGTGGTAGTCTACAGGGATACCGCGTCCATTGTCTTGTACGGTAATCGAATTATCTTCATTGATGAATACTTCGATGTGGTCGCAATAACCTGCCAGAGCTTCGTCGATAGAATTGTCCACCACTTCGTATACCAAGTGATGCAACCCTTTTTCGCTAATGTCGCCGATGTACATGGCGGGGCGTTTGCGTACAGCTTCCAGTCCTTCTAACACCTGAATGTTACTGGCTGAATAATTGTTCTCTCCGTTTATTTTTTCTTCTTGAGTCATGTGGAATATTACTTTATTTCATGTTTCAAAGATACGGAAAAATCTACAAACAACGAAGTGTTTTTGATGTATTTTTATGAAGAAAACGAAAATAGCTTTTTGGGTGGGTAAATGAGGTTGGGGGTGTCTAAATGACAAAAGGCCGAACCTTTTGGTTCAGCCTAATTTATCATTATGGGTAAGACAATGCTTATCCTAATTTGCTGATGTGAGCAGCCAATTTAGACTTCAAGTTAGAAGCTTTGTTCTTGTGGATGATGTTAACCTTAGCTAACTTATCCAACATCTTCTGTACCTTTGGGTACATGGCAACGGCTTCAGCCTTGTCTGTAGTTGCACGGAGCTTTCTAACAGCGTTACGCATAGTCTTAGCGTAATAGCGGTTATGAAGTCTTCTCTTTTCTTCTTGTCTGATTCTCTTGATTGATGATTTGTGATTTGCCATCTCGACTAATCTTTTTAAATTGTTCTTTAATTTTTTTTTCTTGTTAAGTAGTCCGTGGGGGAATCGAACCCCCCTTGCAAGAATGAAAATCTTGAGTACTAACCGATATACGAACGGACCATCCTTCAAAAATATCCGCCTTGGCGGATTTGGCGGTATGGACGGGACTCGAACCCGCGACCCCCTGCGTGACAGGCAGGTATTCTAACCAGCTGAACTACCACACCAATTCGAAGGTTTGCTCTCTTTTTTCTGAAAGCGATTGCAAAGGTAGAAAGTCTTTTTGAATTGACAAAACATTCTGAAGAAAAAATCTTTCTTTTCTTGTAAATTCCTTGTTTTTTTTTACTTTTGTAGTTGAGTTATGACATTCTAATCATGTATCAGAAAGTAACAGGAATCGTACTGCATACCTTGAAATTCAACGATGTATCGAACATTGTGCACGTTTATACGCGTCAGAATGGGCGGATTTCTTTTCTTGTAAGAATTCCCAAGTCGCGTAAGAGTGGAGTGCGTCCTATATTATTCCAGCCGTTGGCCATGGTGGAGTTGGAAACCGACCTTCGTCCCACTTCTCGGTTACATTATATAAAGGAAGCCAAATCATTATATCCTTTCCGCTCTTTACCTTATCATCCTTATAAATCGGCTATAGCAATGTATTTGGCAGAATTCCTATATCGTGCTTTACGCGAGGAAGAACCCGATGGACCCTTGTTTGCCTATTTGCAACATTCCATCCGGTGGTTGGATGAATGCGAATCCGGTTTCTCCAATTTCCATTTGGTCTTTCTGATGCGTCTTTCTCGTTTTTTGGGTTTGTATCCCAATTTGGATTTCTATCAGGAAGGTTGTTGTTTTGATATGCTTAATGCCTGCTTTACTTTATCCTCTCCCGTGGGTGGCGCTTTCTTGAAACCCGATGAGGCTGCTCGTATCCGTCTGCTCCTTCGTATGAATTACGATACCATGCATCTGTTTACCATGAATCGAAACGAACGCAATCGTTGTCTTACGGTTATCAACGATTATTATCGTCTGCATCTTCCTGATTTTCCTTTGTTGAAATCTTTGGAGGTTCTTCAGGAATTGTTTGATTGAAGCTATAAAATACCTATCTTTGCCGTAGTTTATTTAAATGAAAGAGGTATGAAAAAACAACTGAAATCCAAGAGTTTGCTGCTCCTTATGTTGGTAGCAGTAGTACTCGCTAGCTGTTCGGACAAGTACAGTTACGAATCGGTGCCCAATGATCCACTCAAGGCACGCATCTATACCCTCGATAATGGGTTGAAGGTTTATATGACAGTAAACAAGGAAACGCCGCGCATCCAGACATACATTGCCGTTCGCGTGGGAGGTAAGAACGACCCATCCGAAACAACTGGTTTGGCGCACTACTTTGAACACCTCATGTTCAAGGGTACCCAGAAGTTCGGTACACAGAACTACGAACTCGAAAAACCGTTGCTCGACCAGATTGAACAACAGTTCGAAGTGTATCGCAAGACTACCGATGAGGCTGAACGCAAGGCCATCTATCGTGTAATCGACAGCTTGAGTTATGAAGCTTCCAAGTTGGCTATCCCCAATGAATACGATAAGCTCATGGCTGCTATCGGTGCCAACGGTACCAATGCCTACACCAGTTTTGATGTAACTTGCTACATTGAAGATATCCCTAGCAACCAGATTGAGAATTGGGCAAAGATTCAGGCCGACCGCTTTGAAAACAACGTTATTCGTGGTTTTCATACCGAACTCGAAACGGTGTACGAAGAAAAGAATATGTCGCTTACCCGCGATTCACGCAAATTACAGGAAGCCATGCTCTCTGCTCTTTTCCCCAACCATCCTTACGGTACACAAACCGTATTGGGTACACAGGATCACCTGAAGAATCCTTCCATTACCAACATTAAGAACTATTACAAGACTTGGTATGTGCCCAATAACATGGCTATCTGCCTCTCGGGCGATTTCAATCCCGATGAAATGATTGTCACTATCGACAAGTATTTCGGTCATTTGCAACCCAATCCCAACCTTCCTAAGCTAAATCTTCCGAAAGAAGATACCGAAATAACCGAACCTATCGTTCGCGAAGTATGGGGGTTGGATGCTGAAATGATAGCCTTGGCATGGCGCTTCCCAGGTGCAGCAAGCAAAGAAATGGAATTGCTCACTGTGCTTTCACAGATTCTTTATAACGGTCAGGCTGGTCTTATCGATTTGAACTTGATGCAACAACAAAAGGTATTGGCCGCCGCCAGTGGGGCCATGTCGCTCAGCGATTACTCTGTATTCCTGATGCAGGGATACCCCAAGCAAGGACAGACTTTGGACGAAGTGAAAGATTTGCTGTTGGGCGAATTGAAGAAGCTCCGTAACGGCGAATTCGATGAAGTTTTGTTGAAGGGTACTGTCAATACTCTCAAGCTCTATATGCAACGTCAGTTGGAAGAAAACGATAGCCGTGCCGATATGTTTGTACAATCGTTCGTCAACGGTACCGACTGGGCCGATGAAGTTAGCGCTCTCGACCGTCTTTCCAAGTTTACCAAGGAAGACATTGTAGCCTTTGCCAACCAATACTTGAAGGATACCAACCTTGCCGTGTTGTACAAGAAGCAAGGTCCCGATCCTAACGAAAAGAAGATTGCCAAGCCACAAATTACCCCAATTGTGATGAATCGCGATACCGCCAGCATTTTCTTGAAGGAAATCCAACAAACTGAAGTGGCTCCCGTAGAACCTGTATTCTTGGATTACAACAAGGACTTGGCTCAATTGAAGACTAACAAGGACATCCCTGTACTCTACAAGAAGAACGAAACCAACGACATCTTTGAACTCACTTATTTGTACGATATGGGTAACCGTCACGATAAGGCCTTGGGTACAGCCGTAGACTATTTGGAATACTTGGGAACCAGCGATATGACTCCCGAAGAAGTGAAGAGCCAGTTCCACCAGATGGGATGTGCCTTTTCTGTAACCACCGGTGGCGAACGTACTCGTGTTTCCTTGAGCGGTTTGAACGAAAATATGCCACAAGCATTGTCCCTTCTCGAAAAGCTCTTGAGTGATGCACAAGTGAACAAGGAAGCCTACATCAACATGGCCAATGACATCCTCAAGTCACGTCGTAATGCTAAGTTGAATCAATCGCAGAACTTCTCCCGCTTGAATCTCTATGCACAATGGGGCCCGAAGAACAATGCCACCAATTTACTCACTGAAGCCGAACTGTTGGGTATGAACCCGCAGGAATTGGTAGACCGCGTATGCCATTTGAGCGACTATAAGCATCGCATCGTATACTATGGTCCGAGTAGCGAAAGCGAAGTGTTGACCGTACTCGAAAAAGAACATCAAACGCCCGATGCGTTGAAGGAAATCCCCGTAGGTGTGGAATTCAAACAACAGATTACCGATGAAACCAAGGTATTCCTGGCACCTTACGAAGCCAAGCAAATCTACATGTCGCAGATATCCAACCGTGGTGAAACCTTTGATTTGACTATCGAGCCAGTTCGTCAGCTTTATGTAGAATACTTTGGCGGAGGTATGAACTCCATTGTCTTCCAGGAAATGCGCGAAAGCCGCGGATTGGCTTACTCGGCCGGTGCTACTTTAGCCAAGCCTTCTAAATTGGGTGAAAATTACATCTTCCGTACTCAGATTGCTACTCAGAACGATAAGATGGTAGATGCTATCCATACCTTCAACGACATCATCAACAACATGCCCGAATCAGAAGCCGCTTTCAAGTTGGCGAAGGAAGGTATGATTGCCCGTCTGCGTACTGAACGTATTACTAAAGAATCGGTTATTTGGGCATACATCAATGCACAAGATTTAGGTTATGATGTAGATGCACGTATCCGCATGTATAACGATGTTCAGAACATGACCTTGAAGGATGTAGTTGATTTCCAACAGAAGTGGGTGAAAGATCGCACTTATTATTACACCATCTTGGGTGATAAAAAGGAACTCGACATGGATGCTTTGAAGAAACTCGGCACTGTTATCGAACTGAAGACCGAAGATATTTTTGGCTATTGATACAAAGAGAAAATGGGGTTGTTATCAATCCCATTTTTTGTTTTATATCCCCAATACTTTAGATAACTAATTCTATGGTGTTAAACACGAAAGAGGGATGCTCTAAACTAGAACACCTTTCAGTGTATTTGCTTTGAGCATCCCACTTTTATGATGGCTTGTGGCTTATCCCAACAATTCCTTTACTTTGGCTGAGATGGCACGTCCTTCGGCCAAGCCGGCAAGCTTTTTGGTTGCTGTACCCATTACCTTACCCATGTCCTTAGGACCGGTAGCACCTACTTCGGCAATGATTTCCTTCAAAGCCGCTTCCAGCTCTTCGGCGCTCATTTGCTTGGGTAGATAGGTCTCGATAACCGCTACTTGTGCCAGTTCGGCATCGGCCAAGTCGGCACGGCCTTGTTCATTGTATAAGGTGGCCGAGTCCTTGCCTTGCTTTACCAACTTCTGCATGATTTTCAGTGCGGCATCGTCGGTCAGAGTATCATTGGCACCCGGTGCGGTCTTGGCTTCCAAGAATACTTTCTTGATGTTACGCAGGGTTTCCAACTTTACTTTATCCTTTGCCTTCATGGCATTCTTGATATCTTCACTGATGAGGTCGAATAAATTCATATTCTTTCGTTTTTTATGTTAATAATCAGAACGTGATGATGTGATCACCCTCGTTCTTGTTTTCTTCTTGCGCGTTGAACTGCTTATCTTCGGCGGGCAAATTAGCCTGAATGTTATCGAGCATATCCTTGCTTCTCTGATAAGTAGGAACAGTTTCCACCATGCTGATGATGTTGTCGTTGTCCAGATCTTCCGGACTAAAGATGAAAATATTTCGGCGTGGGCGGCGACGTATCTTGGCGGAACTGTCCTTGCCGTAGAATCCTTCCCGACGGATTCTCTTTTCTTCTTCTCTTTCTTCTTCTTCGGCTCTGCGCTGCTCTTCTTCGATAGTACGCTTGGTGATTCGATCGTCCATTTCTTTTACGTGGATATCTTGTACTCCGAATCCGGTAGCCAACAGGGTTATCTTCACTTGGTCTTCCAGACTTTCGTCGATGGCTATACCAAACTTGGTCTCGAAGTCACGATTGAACCGGTTCATGAATTCCTGTACTTCGGCCATTTCGTTCATCATCAGTTTCTTCTTGGAACTGTAGGCTATGTTAAGCAGGACTTTCTTTGATTTGAAGATGTCATTGTTGTTCAGCAAAGGTGAGTGCTGGGCGTTCTGAATGGCGGTAGTCACACGGTTTTCACCTTCGCCGTAGCCCGTACTCATGATGGCTACACCACCGTCCTTCAACACGGTCTTCACATCGTTGAAATCGAGGTTTACCTTACCACGCATCGTAATGATTTCGGCAATGCTCTTGGCGGCAACCGAAAGGGTGTCGTCGGCACGGTCGAATGCTTCCTCCAAAGAAAGTTCTCCGTATATTTCACTCAACCGTTCGTTGTTGATGACCAAAAGAGCATCTACATTCTTGCTGATTTCTTCTACACCGTCCAGAGCTTGGTCTATCTTCTTGTCGCCTTCCCAACGGAAAGGAATGGTAACGATACCTACGGTCAGGATGTTCATGTCCTTGGCAACCTTGGCAATGAGCGGGGCAGCTCCGGTACCAGTTCCACCCCCCATACCAGCGGTGATAAATACCATCTTGGTTCCGTCATCGAGCATTTTCTGGACTTCGGCCAAGCTTTCTTCAGCTGCTTCCTTGGCTTTCTGAGGACGATTGCCGGCTCCCAATCCTTCGTGACCCAACTGTACTTTGGTGGGTACGGGCGATTGTTCCAGTGCTTTACTATCTGTATTGCACACCACGAAGGCCACATCGTGTATCTTTTCCTTATACATGTGGTTTACGGCATTTCCTCCTCCACCACCTACACCGATGACCTTGATGATGCAGGAATTATTGGTTGTAGGTAGGTCGAATGGCATTATATTGTTATCGTCGAACATAATCTATTGTTTTTTAAATAATGTACTCGCGTTAATTAATCTTCGTCAAGGATTCCCTTGAGTATGTTGGCAAACTTGGTGCCGATGCTGTTCTCGTCTTTCAAGGCTTTCACTTCTTTTTCTAACGTGATGATATCCTTTTCCTTTTCGGGAATGTTCATTTTCTTGGCCTTGTCCAAACGCTTCAATGCATCCTTGTATTTTTTCTCTTCCTTTAATAGGATGGCTTCTTTGATAAGTTCTTCGCATTCAGTCTTTCGTCTTTTTTCGGCTTCGGCGGCTTCTTTGGCTGCTTTTTCGGCGGCAAGTGCGGCTTCCTTGGCTTTTTGTCTCTGTTCTTCTTCGCGTTTCTTGGCGGCTTCCATGCTTTCACCTTCTTCATCGAACAATTGAGCTTCTATAACCGAACGAAGAGGTTCTTTAGTTACGGTTGGCTTGGGAGCTACCGGTTTGGGCGCAATGACTTCAGGAATGGCCAGACAACAATTTTCTTTTCCGTTGGCTAGTAAGGCGATGAGTGTATTGTTTCTTCCGTCCTTGCTGATTTCCACACCTTTCAATGTGTATTGCGTTTCTTTGGCAATACGTACCTTCTCTATTTTGGTCCGCTTGGTAAACGCAACATCCATCAGGGGCATATTAGCTGCACCCCCTGTCAAGATTGCACCGGCCAACAATTTGTTTTCGTAACCCGACAAGACAACCTGATTCAAAATGTTGTCCAGAATTTCATTCTGACGGGCTTCTACGATGTCTTCAAAGAGCTGTACCTTGATGCTGCATCTGTTGTCCAATTGATAGACTTTGTTTTCATCGTCCTCTTCAGATGGCTCGATGTGTGCTTTGGCAAATCTCAGTTTCAAGGATTCGGCATCTTCTTCTTCAATTTGTTGGCTACAGATGTCCTTAGTGATATTGTTCCCTCCCAAAGGGATGACCGCCAAGTGACGTAGAAGGTTGTTCTTGTATATTTGCACGGTAGTGGTATCTGCTCCCATGTCTACAAGTACGCATCCCGAACGTTTTTCGTTAGGAGTGAGGACGGCATCGGCCAAAGCTAATGGAGCGATGATGTCTTCTGAGTCATCGGCGATACCAATCGTTGCTTGTTCAAAGCATTGGTTGATGTTCTGCTTGATGCTGCTACGTGCTATGATGTTCAAGAAACGTGCTTCGATATGGTCGGTTTGTACGCCTACTGGATCGATGGTCATATCCAGTCCCACCTTGTATTCTTGCGGAGCTACTCCCAATATTTGGTATCCTACGATAGGCATGGTACGGTTACTGTCCATGAGGGAATCGATCAATTCCTGAGAAATTTTTATCTCTTCATCTAGGTGGCGTACTTCTGTATTGCGGATGGTGCGTAAGGATTGTCCGGCAATTCCTACGTATACCTTACCGATGGAAGCCTTCAATGCGGTTTCCAGTTTCTTGATAATCGACGTAAGGCTCTGCGTCGTCTTGTCTAAATTATAGATAACCCCCTTACGGATATAATCCGCCGATTTTTCATTGGCCGTAGCCAATATTTGCAGACTTCCATCTGGAAGTTTTTTCCCTGCTATCCCGGTAATCTTCGATGATCCCAGTTCAATCGCTACAATGAAATCTGTTGTTGCCATATCTTGTTATTCTTTTTTAGTACAAATTATTTGGTTGTCAAACTCCAGGCTGATCCGGCTGTATTTGTTCCAGCCAATTTGGTTGAGTCCTTTCTTATAGAACTTTTCTAACCGCCCGAATTTTTGTTTGTAGTTCCCCGGCTTTCCTAAGAATAGAATATGATCTCCTACACGTGGTACCATTTCGAGTTCTTTGCTTGGAGTGATGTTTATTTGTTGGATCTGTGCTTTCCACAAAGGATTGCTTTGTAGGAAAAGTCCCAGCTCGTATAATTCTTTCGTAACGAAGGTACGGTCGGCCATGCCGGTAACAATGGCAACGTTGGCCGAACTGTTTGATAAGGGCATGGGTTGTCCTTTTTCATCTAAATAGTAATTCTCACCGTTGGACGACATGATGCGTAAGATGGGGATACGTTGGGTAACCTCTATGCCGATTCCTCCTTGGTGAGTCCGGAAACATTCGGCATTGGCAATCAGCGGATGTTTTCGAAGTTCATCTTCTATTTCGCGGGTGTTGACTTCTGTCATGGATTTCCCAATGGGAGATAGCTTCTTGTTGCTCAACACTTTCAGAATTTCCTTTTGAGTGATGAAGCCATAATCCACACTATCGTTGATAACCAGATCCATTCCCTTGCAATTTTGTTGGGTGGGCCGGTCATTGAACACCGTTACTGCCATGCCCAAATAGGCGGTAAGCAGTATCAGGAATAGAAGGATGAAAATCTTTTTTATCATTTTTGGCTCAATAAGTCGCAGATAGGGGATATGTAGTTCTCGATATCACCTGCTCCGAGTGTCATTAATACTTCAATTTCCTTGTCTCTCAATACTTCCAACAACTCTTCTTTTTTGCATATCATCTTCTGGATGCCAGGACGCAGACCATCGTAAATCAGTTGGCTGCTTACTCCTTCTATCGGTAATTCCCGGGCCGGATAGATTTCGGTAAGGATTACTTCATCCAATAAAGAAAGGCTATCGGCGAATTCCTGATAGAAGTCGCGTGTACGTGTATATAGATGAGGTTGGAATATACCTGTCAGCTTTTTGTCCTCGTAAAGGGCGCGCATGGAAAGGATACTCTGTCGGATTTCGGCCGGATGGTGGGCGTAATCGCTTAGGAATACCACTTTATCATTCTTGATCTTGAAATCGAAACGGCGATCCACTCCACGGAAGGAGGCCATTCCTGTCTTTATCTCTTCGTTGTCGACTCCACTGATTTGGGCCAATGCCATAGCGGCTATACCGTTTTCGATGTTGATGGCTACTGGTACTCCCAAACAGATGTCGTTGATGTTACCTAAAGGGGATATGTAATCAAAATGAATCTCCCCATGACCGATACGCACATTCTCGGCATGGAAGTCTCCTTCTTCGCGTGAATAGGTGTAGAGGATGACTCCTTCGGGAAGACGGGGCGCCAGTTCGATTCCTTTTCGTGCTATGAGGAATCCTCCGGGTTGGATTAGGGAGGTGTAGTGGTTGAAACTTTCTAGATAGTCTTCCTTGGTGCCATAGATGTCCAAATGGTCGGCATCCGTAGCGGTGATGACGGTTGCATAGGGGCTCAACCAATGGAAGGAACGGTCGAATTCATCGGCTTCTATAACCACGTAATCGCTATCGTTGGATAAGAGCAGATTGGTTCCGTAGTTCTTGGAAATGCCTCCAAGGAATGCATTGCACTTTACATGTGACTGATGTAACAAATGGGCGGCCATGGTCGATGTGGTGGTCTTTCCATGTGTTCCGGCAACGCACAAACCTTTTCCGTATCGGGTGAGCATTCCCAAGACTTGCGACCGTTTCTGTATGTTGAATCCTTTTTCACGGAAATAAGTCAGTTCCTGATGATGGGTTGGAATAGCCGGTGTGTAGACAACAAGCGTTGTATCAGGACAAAGATAGCTTGACCCGATGAGGCTTATATTGTCTTCGTAATGGATTTCGGCACCTTCTTCCATCAACTTCTCTGTCAGTTCGCTCGGTGTACGGTCGTAGCCTCCTACCTTCTTGCCGATGGACAGGAAGTAACGTACTAAAGCACTCATGCCGATACCACCGGCACCAATGAAATATACTGATTTCAATGTATTAACATCCATGTTTTTTCTGATATGTTTCTGCCAATTTGATGACTTCTTTTGCAATGACATTGGCCGAATCCGAGAAGGCCAATGTGGCTATATTAGTACTTAATATCTTTAATAGTTCCGGTTGGTTGACCGTAGATATGGCTTTTTCGATCAATTTTTCCTTTGCTTCCACATCTTTTACATACAAGGCGGCATTCTTGTTGACCAACGCCAAGGCATTTTGGGTCTGATGGTCTTCCGCTACATTGGGAGAGGGTACAAGGATGACTGGTTTTTCCAATAGACAGAATTCGGAAATGGAACCAGCACCTGCTCGACTGATAACAAGGTCGGCTGCACGGTAAGCCATAGCCATGTCGCTGATGAAATCGGTTACATGTAGCATAGGCAATTCTCCAAATTGGTCGACTATCTTGTGGGCTTCTTCGATGTACATTTTACCGGTTTGCCAGATGAATTGTATATCGGATTCCTTGATCCGATCCAAATTCTCCATGATGCATTGGTTGATGGTACGTGCTCCCAAACTTCCTCCTAAAATGAGCACGGTTTTCTTCTCGGGATCCAATCCGAATGAGCGGACCGCTTCCTCTTTGCTGATCGTTGCATTGCGCAAACCTTGTCTCACCGGATTACCTGTCAGAATTATTTTATCCTTACTGAAGAATCTTTCCATGCCTTCATAAGCAACACAAATCTTATGCGCTTTCTGAGCCAATAGCTTGTTGGTTACTCCCGCATACGAATTCTGCTCTTGCAATAAGGTTGGTATACCCATAGAACCAGCTACTTTCAGTGTGGGACCACTTGCATATCCACCTACACCCACCGCAGCATGGGGACGAAAATCCTTGATGATTTTCCGGGCCATGCGTTGACTCTTGAATAATTTGATGAGAACCGGTATGTTTTTTAGCAAATTTTTCCGATTGAAACCTGCAACGGGCAATCCTTTTATGGGATAACCGGCAGCTGGTACACGATGCATTTCCATGCGTCCTTCTGCACCGACAAACAGGATGTCGGCATCGGGTCTCATTTCCTTTATGGCATTGGCAATGGATATGGCGGGGAATATATGTCCTCCGGTACCTCCTCCACTGATGATGATTCTTAAATTCTGGTCCATATCTGGCTTCTTATCAGGTGTTACATTTATTATTGAACGGCAACTTCTTCTGCCTTATTCTCTGCATTGACAAATTCCTTCGCCTGGATTACCAATGCTTGGGCGGCGGCTTGTAATTGCTCGTCGGCATTTTCTTGCTCTTCCAATTTACGTTGCTCCTCTTTTTGGATAACATACCGGCTTACGCTGAGTATCATACCGATGTAAGCGCAATTGATCAGAGTGGATGTTCCCCCCTTACTGATTAGAGGCAACGGTTGTCCGGTAACTGGGAACAGGCCAACTGCTACCATCATGTTCAGCATGGCTTGCGAAACGAGTAACATGGCTATGCCCATGACTAAGAATGCAGGGAAATATTTGTCACATCGCTTGGCTATTCTGCCTGCCCTTATCAGCAACCATAGGTAAAGCATAACGATGAAGGCTCCTCCAAGCAACCCTAATTCTTCTATGACGATGGCAAAGATGAAATCCGAGAATGCTTGAGATAGAAAGTCCCGTTGTACGCTATTGCCCGGCATCTTACCAATTACATGACTGGTTGCAATGGCTATATTGGCATGAGCTATTTGGGCATCTTTGTCTATATCGTATTTGGCAGCTGGTACGGCTCCTTTATCTTCAAAGAACCCTTTGATTCGACTTTGCCAAGTTTCTACGCGGTGCATCATGGGTACATTCCTATACTTGGAAGCAGGTGTTACCATAATGATACCAACGAATATGGTCAGTACAATGCCGATGAAAGCTACCAACTTACCTAATTGTCTCCAAGGTACTCTACCTATTACCATCATCAAGAAAACCACTCCGAAAAGCAATGCGGCGGTAGAACCGTTTTCCGGAGCAATCAGTACAAATACAATACCGATAATCCACATAATGTACTTGAAAGCCTTGGGATTTGCACTATCTTCTTCTTGTAGCTTGGAAAGGATGAAAGCCGTAACAATGATGACCGCCATCTTGGCCAATTCGGAAGGTTGGAATTGGATGCCGAAGAAGGTCATCCATCGGGCTGCTCCGTTGACACGGTCGCCGGTAATCAATCCCATACCCATTACAAATAACAACAGGATGCATGATAAAGGTAAAAGGAAGAAAGGAAGCACGCTGAAATACTTGCAAGGTATGTTGTGTACAAGGACTACAATCACGGCACCCACCATCAGTATGACACTGTGCTGAGTGATAGGTCCCCAATGGTCTCCGCTCTTGTAGGTCAGCGTACTGGCGGCACTGAAGACTTCCACTACAGAAATCAGGCAAAGGAATAGGAATATGATCCAAATGACCTTGTCTCCTTTAAACAAATCTTTTATCAGACCCATAGATTGATATTATAAGTTTCTAACACATTCTTTGAACTGTTCTCCTCTGTCTTCGTAGCTTTTGAACAAGTCAAAGCTGGCACAACAAGGACTCAGCAATACCGTTTCTCCTTTCTTGGCCATTTTGTAGGCGGCATTAACGGCATCCTTCATACTCTGTACATCGGCAACTGGTAGACCGAATTTGTCGAAGAAATCGTGTAGTTTCTCATTATGGAGTCCCATATAGATGAGTCCGGTACACTTTTCTTTTACCAAATCGGCTATTTCGCTATAATCGTTTCCCTTGTCTTTACCTCCTAATATTAGGATGGTTTTGGTTTTCATGCTTTGCAGGGCATACCAACAGGAATTTACGTTGGTTGCTTTGGAGTCATTGATATAGTCGACTCCCCTTACCCGACATACTTTTTCCAACCGGTGCTCTACACCTTCGAAATCGCTCAAGGCTTCGCGGATACATTCTTTTCGGATTCCGGCTAAGTTGGCCGATATACCGGCCGCCATGGAATTGAATAGGTTGTGCGTACCGGTCAGAGCCAATTCTTCCTGTTCCATGTTGAATGCTATTGGTTTGGTGAAAAACAGTTGGTTGTTTTCTATGTATGCAACATTGTTCTGTTCTTTATGCTCCGCAAACGGATATAATTGTCCGTGTATACCATATTTGTACAATTCTTTCTGAATGATGGGGTCATCGTTCCAGAAAATGAATGCATCATCGGCCGTTTGGTTTTGTATGATGCGAAACTTGGCATCTACGTAATTCTGCATCTTGTGATCGTATCTGTCCAAGTGGTCGGGGGTTATGTTCATCAGCACCGCGATGTTTGCACGGAAATCGTACATGTTGTCCAATTGGAAACTGCTTAATTCTATGATGTAGTAATCATAATTGCATTCCGCTACCTGATAGGCCAAACTCAAACCGATATTTCCGGCCAAACCTACGTTCAGACCCGCTTTCTTGAATATATGATAGATAAGTGATGTCGTCGTGGTTTTCCCGTTGCTTCCTGTTATACAAATCATTTTAGCATTGGTATAACGTCCGGCAAATTCTATTTCGGATATGATGGGAATTCCTTTTGCTATCAGTTTCTGAATGATAGGTGCTTCATTGGGTATACCGGGACTCTTGATGACTTCGTCGGCATTCAGAATCAGTTCTTCCGTATGTTTCTTTTCTTCCCATGCAATGTTCCTTTCATCCAACATGGATTTATATTTGTCCTTAATAGCCGACATATCCGATACAAACGTATCGAATCCCTTTTTCTGGGCTAAAACGGCGGCTCCTGCACCGCTTTCTCCTGCTCCTAATATGACAATCCTTTTAGACATCTGTTTCTTATCTGATTTTTAGTGTAATGATGGTTATGGCCGCCAATATGATGGTGATGATCCAAAAACGGACGGTTATCTTGGATTCATGATACACGTTGCTTGGTTTCGTGAACATGTATGAACATTCCGGATCCAGTTGTGCCATGGTCACCCGGAAATGATCGTGTATCGGGGTACGCTTGAAAATGCGTTGCTTCTTGCCTTTCTTTTTACCAACTTGGAAATATTTTACTTGAAGGATGACCGATAGATTCTCGATAAGGAAAATACCGCAAAGAATGGGAATGAGCAGCTCCTTGTGAATGATGATAGCAAATACAGCAATGATACCTCCGATGGTCAGACTTCCGGTATCTCCCATAAATACCTGTGCCGGAAATGCATTGTACCAAAGAAAACCGATCAATGCTCCGATGAATGCACAGATAAAGATAACCAGTTCTTCGCTTCCCGGAATGAACATGATGTTCAGGTAGCTGGCATATTCTATGTGACTGGATACATAAGCAAGTATCCCCAACGTCAATCCGATGATGGCCGAATTACCTGCGGCCATTCCATCCATCCCGTCATTTAAATTGGCGCCGTTTGATACAGCTGTAACGACAAATATGGTAACTAGTACAAACACGATCCAACCTGCTGTTTGTGCATGTTTCCCCATGAAACCTACCAGGTCTGCATAGTCCAAATTGTTGTTTTTGAAGAATGGAATAGTTGTCTTGGTCGATTTCTGGTTTTGCTTCTTGTGGACAACTTCTACCACTTCGCCTCCTTTTTGTACCTCAATATTTTCGCGTATCACCACATCGGGACTCATGTAGAGGGTCAAACCCACAATAAGGCCCAAGCCGACTTGTCCAATAATTTTAAACTTACCGTGCAATCCTTCCTTGTCTTTACGGAACGTTTTGATATAGTCGTCCAAAAAGCCTAATGTGCCCAACCAAATGGTGGTGATGAGCATCAATATCATATAGATGTTATGCAATTTCCCTAACAGGAGGCAGGGGATAAGTGTTGCAAAGATGATGATAATCCCCCCCATTGTCGGTACACCTTTCTTGTTTACGTTGAAAGGGTCGATCGAAGCATCCCGTTGCACTTCTGTTATCTGTTTCTTTTTGAGCAAAGTAATGAAATATTCACCGAAGATGGTAGATATCAACAATGCAAGGATTACGGCCGCAAGCGAACGGAAGGATACGTATCCAAACATTCGTGCACCGGGAAAATCGATTTGTTCTAAATATTCAAATAAATAATATAACATCTTTCTATGGATTTATTCATTGTCAAATATCTCTTTTATCACTTCCTTGTCATCAAAGTGATGTTTTACCCCTTTAATGTCCTGGTAATTTTCATGTCCTTTCCCTGCTACCAGTACTACATCGCTGGATTGGGCCAACATGCAAGCAGTTCGGATGGCTTCCTTGCGGTCTACTATACTGAGCACTTTCTTCATATCGTCTTTGTTCAGTCCTTCGAGCATATCGTTGATAATGTCTTGGGGCTCTTCGAATCTCGGATTGTCGGATGTAATGATGACTCTGTCGCTTTGCTTTACCGCTTCTTGTGCCATGATGGGGCGCTTGCCTTTGTCCCGATTCCCTCCAGCACCTACTACTGTAATGACCTTTCCTCTTCCTCTCAGCACTTCGTGAATGGCATCCAATACATTGGTCAGGGCGTCGGGTGTGTGGGCATAGTCCACAATGGCGGTGTATCCTCGCGAGGAGCGCATGGAATCAAATCTGCCGGATACCGGACGTAATGTACTCAATGCCACCAGAACCTCGTCGTTTTGCTTGCCTAACATACGGGCTGCGCCATATACGGCCAGTAAATTGGATGCATTGAAACGACCGATGAATTGGACAAAAACTTCCACATTGTTTATTTCCATCAGCATTCCTTCAAAACCATCTTCAAGCACTTTACCTTTGAAATCGCTTATACTTCTCAAAGAATAGGTGTACACTTTAGCCTTTGTGTTTTGTGTCATAATCAGTCCGTTCTTATCGTCAAGATTGGTCACGGCAAATGCATTTTTCCCCAATCCATCGAAGAAAGTCTTTTTAGCCTTCAGATAATTATCAACGGTTTTGTGATAATCCAAATGGTCGCGTGTCAAGTTGGTAAAGATACCTCCGGCAAACTTCAGACCACCGATTCTCTTTTGGGCTACAGAATGTGAACTAACTTCCATGAAGACATATTTGCATCCTTCGTCGGCCATTCTGCCCATCAACTTATTCAAAGTAATGGGGTCGGGGGTAGTATGTTCTGTAGGAATAGCTTCTTCGTCAATATAATTGCATACGGTAGAAATCAAACCGACTTTGTATCCGAACTTGCGGAACATCTTATATAATAAGGTAGCGATGGTTGTCTTTCCATTGGTACCTGTTACTCCAACCAATTCGAATTTGGAAGTAGGATCGCCGTAGAATGTTGTAGCCATCTTACCTACGATATCTTCGGTGCTTTCTACCTTTATATAAGTAACTCCATCGGTCATAGAACAAGGAAGAGTTTCACAGACAATGGCAACGGCTCCTTTTTCTATAGCCTTATCTATGTAAGTGTGTCCATCCGTCTGAGTCCCTTTCAAGGCTACAAACAGATGACCGGACTCAATGAGACGAGAGTCGATGTGTATACCCGATATTTCCTTTTCAAGGTCTCCTTTGATATCCTCAGTAACTATTCCTTTTATGATTTCTTCCAGTTTCATAATTCTTTGTTTATTTTAATCGTAACAGAATGGTTTTACCTTTCACTATGCTATTTCCAGCTGGAATACTTTGGCTTCTTACCTTACCCATTCCGGTGATGCTCACTTTCAGTCCTATACTTTCCAATAGGTATACAGCGTCTTTGGCTCCCATTCCGATGACGTTCGGCACTTTCTTCTCGCTGACTTCTTTGGGAGTCAGGGTCAGACTTTCTGGTGAATGTGAAACTTGGCCCCATACCGGTTTTTCTGATTCTTCATCGTATCCGTTGGCTTCGATGTTGATGGCATCCAGTACGTATTGGGCTGCTGCTATATCTCCGTCCTTTACGTTGGGTATGAGAATAGCCGTTGAATCTCTTGCTTCCAACAAATCTTGTGCCAAGTGTTTGGCGTATACCCGTTCGGCTATCTTGCTGAATACGCTACCGGCCATCAATCCACCCGAAGCGGGCAGACCTGATTTCTGGATAGCCACGATACAACTGTATTTAGGCTCTTCTGAAGGGAAATAACCACAGAAACTGACCAAATAATGCATGGTACCGCTTTTGTATCCACCTTTTCCTTGAGATACTTGTGCCGTTCCAGTCTTTCCTGATACATGAAATTGCTTGGAACCTGCCGGTTTACCTAAACCGATACTTACCACTTTCTCAAGAATAGTCTGTATTTGTTCAATGGTCTTTGGGGAAGCGATAGCCGGATTCAAGACCTCGGTTGGAATCTCTTCTATTACCTCACCATCTTTCATGATGGACTTTACAAATTTAGGCTTTACCATTACTCCGTTATTGGCAATGGCATTGTAAAATGCCAATGTGTTCATCGGTGGAACTTGTGTTTCGTATCCGATGGACATCCAAGCCAAAGCGGTTTTGGACCAATTGTCCTTGTTGGGCTTGCGGATGTTGGGCTTTTTAGCTGCTCCAGGTATATCCAGATTGAGCGGCGTTGCTATACCTAATTTATATAAGCCTTCCACAAATTTTTCAGGTTGGTTGTGATAATTTTCATCAATTACCCTCGAAACACCGATGTTCGATGACACCATCAATACCTTGGTTACATCGATTGCTCCATATCCACCCCGATGCCAGTTGTGGTCTCTCATTGGTCGGCCATGCATCATGTATACCCCATGTCCGGTTTCTACAATTTGGTCGGGTGTTATTTTACCGTCTTCTAAGGCAACCATAATGGAAGCGGTCTTGAATGTGGAACCGGGTTCCATCATGTCGGATACCGCATTGTTCCTGATCTCCCGGTATTCACCATCGTTGCATTTGGTCATGTTGACAATGGCTTTCACTTCTCCGGTCTTTACTTCCATCAGGATGGCTACTCCTACGTTGGCATTAATTTCTTTCAATTTGTCGACAAGGGCTTTTTCGGCGATGTCTTGCATGCCTACATCAATGGTCGTAACAATGTCGCAACCATCAATGGGGGGGATGTCAACAATGTTCAGGTATTTGTTCATCACCTTTTGTCGGTGTGTAATCCCTTCACGACCTTTCAAGATGGAGTCGTACGACAATTCCAAACCATTCTTGGCACCCAATGTAACGTCGGAGTACATATCGCCCAACGTACGCATGGCCAAAGAACCGAAAGGTTTCTTCCGTTGGTTGAATGCCTGCTCGTGGAATCCTCCCCGGTATTTGCTCATGTTGAATACCGGTAATGCTTTAGCTTCCTTATATTGTATATAGGAAATACGTTTAGGGTAGAGAAGGTAATTGCGGCTCCCTTTCTTTCTTCCTTTTAATATGTGATTCTTGAATTCTCTGGCACTCATGTCCGGGAATATCTGATGCAATCCGTCGCAAATAGAATCCAAATGTAGCATCAATAGAGAGTCCTTCACTGCTCCACCGGCTTTGAAGTCCATGTATATCCTGTATTCAGGAAGGCTGCTGGCCATTAGCTGACCGTCGGATGAAATGATGTTTCCCCGATTAGGACGGACGGTTACGTTCTCCTTTACAAACCGATCGGCCACGTCGTGCCAATATTGCCTTTCGGCAAACATGATGACACCCGCCTTGATGACAATGGCAATGCCTACCAACACCATCAAAAGGATGATGAAGGAATAGCGTAACATTATTTTCTTTTGTTCGGGCGTCATGATCGTTTTAATCTTTTATGAGGTAAGGCCGACTGGTAGCTGTTTCCAGATGACTTTCCTCGGTGGATATATATTCTTCTATACGCGATTGGCGACTCTTTTCCATCAATTCGGAAGAGCGGGTCAATGCGTCATATTTGATGTCGGTCAATTCCTTTTTCAATCGGTCTATTTCGATCATCTCCTGCTGGCTCTCGTATCGGTTGTTGATGTACAAGATGGTCAGGACCATAATCAATATCAAGAGATTGGTTTGTCTCTTGAAGAAATCATTGGCCAAAATGTCCCCGCCCAAAATACTTTTGATGGACATGTGATTGGGGGCTGCCTTCTTTTTGTCCTTCTTTGGCTTCGGTTCTTGTTTTTCCATCATTTCTTTTCAGCAATTCTGAGTTTGGCACTACGCGAACGTGGATTTCTGGATACTTCCTCCTCGTTTGCGACAATTACTTTATTGTTGACTAACTTGAAAGGTGTCTGTACATTCCCGAAAAAGTCCTGTACGGCTTTGCCTTCCACGTTGCCTGTCTTCATCAAGTTCTTTACCATTCGGTCTTCCAATGAATGGTATGTAATGACCGCCAACCGCCCGCCTGGTTTCAAGACCTCCGTAGCGGCTTGTAGCATTTCTTTCAGCGCTTCCATCTCCTGATTCACCTCGATTCGGAGTGCTTGGAAGACTTTGGCGAGTTCTTTCTTCTCGCGTTCACGGCCGAACATTGGTTTGACGATGTCCAAAAAATCGCCGATGGTTACGATGGGTTGTTTGCTTCTTGCCTTGGCAATGGCCGAAGCTAGTTTCCGGCTATTCTTCAGTTCCCCATACAAATAGAAGATATTTGCCAGACGCTCTTCTTCGTAAGTGTTCACTACATCGGCTGCCGTCATACCCGACCGTTTGTTCATACGCATGTCCAGTTTCCCGTCGAAACGGAACGAGAATCCTCTTTCCGAATCGTCGAAATGATGTGAGGAAACTCCCAAGTCCGCTAAAATAGCATCTACCTGTTCCACTCCGTAATACCGGAGGAAGTTATACAAGTAACGGAAATTGCTTCTGACAAATGTAAACCGCTTGTCGTCCACTATATTCTTTTCCGCATCTTCATCCTGATCGAAACTATATAGGTGTGATGATCCGTCCATCCTTCGGAGTATTTCCTTGGAATGGCCGCCTCCACCAAACGTAACATCTACGTAGATGCCACCGTTTTGCAGATTCATCCCCTCGATACTTTCATTGAGGAGCACGGGTACATGATATGTTTGTTCTTCGTTCATCATTCTTGGTTGTTCTTGCCGAAACCTCCCATAATCTCTTCCAATTTCCGTCCGAATTCTTCCGGTTCCATGAAAGGACGGTCTGCCGCTTCTTTCGACCAGATTTCAATGGTATCATCCATTCCGATAAAGCGAACATCCTGTTCTATGTTGATCAGTTTTTGATAACGTTTAGGAATCAAAAAACGTCCGTTGGCATCCAGCGATATGATTTCCACGTCGGATACGAATTGACGGAAAATCATTTGATGCTCGCGGGTCCATCGGCTCAATTGTTTCCGCAATTCACCCAATAGTTCGTTCCATGCACTTTCAGGATACAGAATCAAACAATCCTGATAGATGTCCTTGCGCATAATGAGGTATTCTTCACCCGCAGAAAGCAATTGCTTCCTGAAGATGGCGGGGAGGAAAACCCTTCCTTTCGCATCAATTTTAGCTTCCGAATTGCCTAAAAAACGCATGGTTTCACCTTATTATATAATTCAGGTTGTAAAGTTACACAATTCCCCACAATTCCCCACAATATTTTAAGAAAAATATTTTATAAGTTTTCAACAATATGTGAATAATCACTTCTGCCTTTAAAAAACTGACTTTTGGGACATATGTTCGGACAGATAGAAAAGGCTTTAATCGCTTCTGTAAAGAGGGCGAATTGTGGCAAAAACTCTTAATTTTTTAAGATTAAGATACATTTTTTCGGTATAAATTACCAAGATATAAAAAGATAGATTACTTTTGCAGGGAAATTTCATTAAAATGGCAGAAGATTCTATTATTTCCATAGACGTCGAACGAATTCTGAAACAGAAGGCAGGGAAAAAGTATAAATACATTCCCGGCTTTTTGGTCTCCTACCTGAAGCGTATCGTACATCAGGATGAACTCAATGTGTTCTTGCAAAGTTCAAAGGATAAGGTGGGCGTGGAGTTCCTTGAAGCATGCTTGGATTTCTTGGATGTGAAGGTGGAAGTGAAAGGAATGGAAAATTTGCCGGAAGGAGATCGATATACATTTGTAAGCAATCATCCTTTGGGAGGGCAAGACGGAATTGCCATCGGATATGTGCTGGGTAAGAAATACGACGGTAATGTGCGGTATTTGGTCAACGATTTGTTGATGAACCTCCATGGATTGGCTCCTTTGTGTATACCGGTGAACAAGACCGGTTCGCAATCTCGTGATTTCCCTCGTATGGTTGAAGCCGGTTTCAAGTCCGAAAACCACATGATTATGTTTCCGGCCGGACTTTGTTCCCGCCGTCAGAACGGAGTGATTAAGGATTTGGAATGGAAGAAAGCGTTTATCGTAAAGAGTGTAGAGACTCAACGCGATGTAGTTCCCTTGCATTTCGAGGGTAGAAATTCCGATTTTTTCTATAACTTGGCCAATGCTTGCAAATTTTTGGGGATTAAAGTGAATATAGCCATGTTGTATCTGGCGGACGAAATGTTCAAGAATCGCCATAAGACTTTTACCCTGACCATTGGAAAACCTATTCCGTGGCAAACATTCGACAAGTCCAAAACTCCGTCCGAATGGGCGCAGTACGTAAAGGACGTTGTCTATAAGCTATAAGAAGAAAAAAGTATAACGAAATATGGAAGATATTATTGCACCGATAAGCAAGGATATTCTTAAATCAGAATTGACGGAAGAAAGACGTCTGAGATTTACAAACAAAAGTCACAACGAAATCTATGTAGTGACTGCTCACAATGCTCCGAATGTGATGAAGGAGATTGGACGCTTGCGCGAAATCGCTTTCCGCTTTGCCGGAGGAGGTACAGGTAAATCGATGGATATCGACGAATACGATGTAATGCCCAATCCCTACAAGCAGTTGGTGGTATGGAATCCCGAAGCGGAAGAAATTTTAGGAGGATATCGTTACTTGTTGGGAAATGAAGTGGAATTCGACGAACATGGCAAGCCTATTCTGGCCACTGCCCACATGTTCAATTTCTCTGAAAAGTTCCTGAAGGAGTATTTGCCTTATACCGTTGAATTGGGCCGTTCGTTCGTTACGCTGGAATATCAGTCAAGTCGTGCCGGTGCCAAGGGGCTTTTTGCATTGGATAATCTTTGGGATGGATTGGGAGCCTTGACCGTTATCAAGCCGAATGTGAAATATTTCTTTGGAAAGATGACCATGTATCCCAGCTACCATCGTCAGGGCAGAGATATGATTCTATACTTCCTGAACAAGCATTTTGTAGATGCCGATAAGCTGATAACTCCGATGAAACCGTTGGAATTGGAGACCGATCCCGCTATATTGGAGGAATTGTTCTGTTGCGAAACCTTCAAGGAAGACTATCGCATTCTGAATACGGAAGTGCGTAAGTTGGGTTATAACATCCCGCCGCTTGTCAATGCCTATATGGGTTTGTCGCCCACCATGCGCATGTTTGGTACCGCCATCAACTACGGATTCGGTGATGTGGAAGAAACAGGAATCCTGATAGCTGTCGATGAAATTCTGGCCGAGAAACGTTTGCGTCACATTGAATCGTTCATTCAGCAACACCCTGATGCTTTGAAGCTTACTTCGGGTGCCGTTCCGGTTTTGAAGGGCGATTTTTAAGAGTTTTCCGTTAGCGATCAACAAGAAGGAGGATTCACTTCGAAGTGAGTCCTCCTTCTTGTTGATTGCAAAGTCGGGGAGATTTAATAAGGTTGCATTTAAAAGTTGAATGTACCATTCATTGGTGGTGCTTGCACCGTTCGCAAAACCGAAGGCATTGCTTGTGGCATCCTCAATTCTTTGCACAAAGGTTCAAGAGGCTCTCTTGATAGTAAACGACTGACGATGTTTAATCGTTCTTCAAAATAATGATGTCTATACATAAAACACCCCAAAAGTTTTGTGTCTAACTTTTGGGGTACAGTTCAGAATCGATTACATTTAAAAGTGAAATCTACCATCCATCGGATTTAAATAAAGTCCTATTTTTTCAATTTCAATTTTCAGAATTTCTTTGGATAATTGGTTATTACAATACATATAAAAATCATTACCAAAATGGAATTCTATATGATGCTTTTTATTTGCAAATGACGTGCAAGTAAGTTGACGTAAATTCAGACGAACTAAATCCTCAATTTGTTTAATATTTAATCTTTTCCCTTCATAGATACTCGCATAGAAATCAAAATACTCTTTATCATATTCAAAGAAATCACCAACCAACATTCTTTTAACGTTATATTTGGCTCCCATTGATGTTTCTGCAATATATGTAATCGTTAGATATTTACAATTTAACAATTCCATTATTCTCAATACGGCATTGACATATTTTTGTTCCATGAGCAAATATTCCTCTATCGTAAAAAGATGATTGTCAAATATAAGTCCTACATCATCTCTTTCAGTCCATTCACATTTGGTATATATGCCTTTTTTATTATAGTATTGTGGGGGATATTTTACTATAGCATCTGCGGTATATCGCCATTCTTGCTCTGCGTAATATTTTTTATTTTTCATAATCAATCTCCAATTCTATTTAAATTTTCATTATAAGTTCCACTCCGAGTTTTTTTACTATTTAAATCATTTATTGAATTAGCTTTTTTCCAAATACCACCATTATGCCCATCTCTATCGGGTGAAATGTATTCTTTACCTTTTTTGAAAATAGGCATATTATTTTTTGTTTTTTCATTAATTTTTCTGAATCCTTTAGGGATAGGAGTTGTTATTTTTTTGCCTTTTCACCGGTACCTTGAGTAAAAGTTATTTCTTTATCGTTACTTTTCTTTCCTCTATCATATCCAGCATTTTTATTTGTTTCTGCATTGCTCATTAATAAAGAGCCCGCACCCATTTCAATTGTACCTGCTCCTATTACGATAGCTCCGCCTGCAGCAACAGGTCCTCCTACAACGGTAGCTGTACCACCACTAACAGCTGAAACGACCAATCCGGTAGTCACCACTCCACTACCTGTTGCAGTTTTGTTCCCGCCATCAACAAACATAGCCAATCCTGCAGCCATGCTTGCATTATCAGCTCCTCGTAAGGCATTGTTATAATCAGAGGCATCTGTTGGAGTATAAGTGTCACGTAAAAACCCTGACCTGGTATTACATTGGTTACAAAGCCTATACTGTATCCAACGACTATATCCCAACCATCCTTACCATTAGGGTCAATGAAGCGTATAGGATTATTATTACAATACACGTATGGACTTGAAGAATAATCCTTCTCTGCCAACGGGTCCACCACAAACCATCGACCAAGAGCCGCATCATAATGTCTCGCCCCATAATCATACCAGTTCAAGCCGTTCTTTGTATCCAGTTCCTTACCGTTGTACTTGTATGGCTGAACATTGGTACTTGTAGAGAACACACCCCCAAACGGATAGTAATGGTTGGTCTCCATCACAGTACCACTGAACTTAACACTACTCGGTTGTTACCTTGATGGTCTTTCTGGTAATATTGCCATTACTGAACGTAACTACCTGTGGCAAAGATAATAAATTGTACGATATGTTGGTTATTCCCTTGTTCAAATCCTGTGTTAAATTCCCATTATTGTCGTAAGTATAGCTTGCCAGAGTTACAGTGCTGCCATTGTTCAACTTGTGGCTCACACTGCTGTACCGGCCGGTTCAGGTTGTCGTACACATAGAAGGTCCACTTGCCGGAAGTGCGCTGCACTCCGTCCTGCGAGAATACCAGGCGGTCCGCTCCGTCGTATTCATAGAGGATGTGTTCCGCTCCGGGCAGCTTCTTCCAGATGCACAGCCCGCGGTTGTTGTACCGGTACTGGAAGGCATACAGACTGACATTTGCCGTGGTCTGGTACATGGGTTGCAGCACGAAGCACAGGCGGTCATAGTCGTCGTACACATAATAGATGTCGAGCTGTTCCGTGCCGTTCATGCGGCGTTCCAGCAAGGTACGCCCTTCACCGTCGGTAAAACTATAACCGATGTTGCCGTCCTCACATATATCACTAATGTTTTTAGCAGTATATTCATCCGAAAAAAGCTCCTTGGCTAACTTTTACCAAGGAGCTTATAATAAGGATTCGATTGCATTTAAAAGTTGAATCTACCAATTATAAAGTCATTTGATGTTTGAAAATCTTATATTACGCAATTGGTTTAATACTTCTTCAGAAGGATAAGAGTTTTGCACTTCATCCGGTCTTAATATTTGGTAGATAAAGAATATGACAATTAGCCACACAATTGAAAATGCTATTAAATAGAAGAGTTTCTTTTTCCATAATTTAATATTTTCTTTAGTTTCATTTTGAAATTTATTCATAATCATATCATGATTTAATTCAAAACGGATTGAAAAATATAAGATAAAAATTCCTAATATAACATATATCAATTCTTGTTCTAATTGCGAATATAATTCTAATAATAAGGCTGGTAAAAGCATCAGATTTAAACTTATAATAATACCAGGAAGATAGAAAGATGAAAAACGTGCCCATCCTTCTCCATTTAATTTTTTCTGCCACAAAAAAATTATATAATATAAATATTCACAAACTTCAAATAATAGTTTCATATTGTTCATTAATGAGGTGCAACAAACGTGTTATCACGAGGAGCAATTGTTTTATTAACTTTCAAAGGATATACTGGTCTACTATCAAACGTCATTATATAATAATAAACCCCGCCAATAAACATTCCCGGTATACCCCCAAACGTACTAATAGCATTAATTGCTATATTCATGGAAGGTATAGTAAGTTCATGAGTTTTGATCATATCATTTATATTCTTGAATGTATCTATAACAAATAATCCTCTACCTATACCTTTATATAAATTAGCCTTACTTACCGCAATTCTTCTTGCACCTGTATATTGGTTTCCGCCCCATGACAAATTATTCCATTTACCGTTCTTACCTTTCCAGCTGCCGCCGGATACATAAGACAATTCCTTCGCTCCGGCAAAGATCCCTCCTGTAGTCATTCCCAAAGAATATGCATCCTCCAAACCGAAAGCCTTATTAGATAAAAGTCCCAAAGCTGGAGTACTCACCCCATTCACCACAATCTCTCCATTTTCATACGTCACATACGACGAATAGGGTTTGTTGGTCTGGTCATTGTAAGTCAGAGCCTGCTGACCATACTTTCCATACGCTTCAAGGAATACCTTGTCAGTCATTCTATTCCAGGAATCAGTTATGAATGAATATGTACCGATGCCATTTTCACCACTTTGCGACATCCAGCTCCAGAATTTGCTGATTTCATCGGGGTTACTTGTACTCCAATAATCCATGCCGAACAAATCTATCCGATTCACAGGATTGCTACCGCAATAAATATAAGGACTGCCCGAGAAGTATTTCTCACTCAACGGGTCCATCACATGCCAACGACCAAGTGCCGCATCATAATGGCGTGCTCCATAATCATACCAGTTCAAGCCGTTCCTGGTATCCAGTTCCTTACCATTGTACTTGTATGGCTGTACATTGGTACTTGTAGAGAACACACCACCGAACGGATAGTAATGGTTGGTTTCCATCACAGTACCACTTGAACTTAGCACCACACGGTTATTGCCCTGATGGTCTTTCAGGTAATAATAATACGTGTTGGAGTTCGCCAGGTCAATGTACCCTTCTTCCGTCAGCAACAGCTTCTGGGTGCCATTTTCATAGATCACGTTTCCGCAGTAGTCGGTTGTAGTGGCTGTACCACTGATTACATGTATTGTGCGGAGTTTTCTTCCGTCAGCAGTGTACAGGTAAGTGATGGTATTGCCGTTACTGAACGTAACTACCGATGGCAAAGATAACACATTATACGATATATTGGTTATTCCCTTATTCAAATCTTTCGTTAAATTTCCATTATTATCGTAAGTGTATTCACCGTTTGTATGCGAACCGTCCGTAAAACCGGTATTATTGCCCGTTGCGTCCTCCACCTTGGTAAGCTGGTTACCACTGTAGGTATAGGTCAAGTTATCTATCAACGAAGAGTTGTAACGCTGCAATCCAATAATGTTCCCGTTCTTGTCATAGCCCGTCACTTTTTCGGTGTATGCACCTGTACCATGTGTGGCATCCAGCATGCGGTTCATGTTATCGTAAGTAAAGCTGTAGCTATGACTGCTTCCGTTGGCCGTCCAGTTCATTGCGGTGATGTTACCATTGAAACCTGTGCTACCATTGTTATAGGTCAGGTTTTGGGTAAACTTGCTACTGCTTATTCCTGTCAGCCATGAACGAATGTTGTAGGCATACGTCAACTGGTTGCTTGAAGAACCGTGCAGCTTCTTGGTGGCCAATCTACCCTTGTTGTCATACATATAGCTGGCAAGGGTCACTGTGCTCCCATTGTTCAGCTTATGGGTTACGGAACTGATACGGTCGCTATGGTCATACGTATAGGTGTACACTTCGGTCTGTGTCAGCTTTCCGCTGGCCGTATGGGTAAGCGTTACGGTAGCCGGTTGGTCAGTAAACGTGTAAGTGGTCACAGTCTTGTTATAACCATTCATTAGGTTGTTCTCTATGGCTTTGGTCATGCGTCCCTTGCTGTCATAGTGGTACATGGTGGCAATCTTCTCACTGCTGCCGAACACCGACACCACCGTACCTGTCAACTTTCCCTTGCTGTAGGCGGCTGCCCCTTCGGGATTGTAGCCCGCACTGGGGAAGTGGGTGCTGCCCACGTAGCTGTAGTTGTCGTAGTAGTTCTGCAGGTACACACCCGATGTGGAAACCGATTTTGAAGTGTTCTCACCCTGCTGTACCAGGCGGTTCAGGTTGTCGTACACATAGAAGGTCCACTTGCCGGATGTGCGCTGCACTCCGTCCTGCGAGAATACCAGGCGGTCCGCTCCGTCGTATTCATAGAGGATGTGTTCCGCTCCGGGCAGCTTCTTCCAGATGCACAGCCCGCGGTTGTTGTACCGGTACTGGAAGGCATACAGACTGACATTTGCCGTGGTCTGGTACATGGGCTGCAGCACGAAGCACAGGCGACCGTAGTCGTCGTACACATAATAGGTGTCGAGCTGCTCGGTACCGTTCATGCGTCGTTCCAGCAAGGTGCGTTCCTCACCATCTACAAAGGTATAGCTCACGTTCCCGTCCTCATCGGTAGTCTTGGTTACATACAGTGTCCCCGCTGCATGGGTGGCAGTGCCGCCGCTCAGGGTGGTGCCGTCGGTAGTATATTTCTTGCACGACAGGTCACCGCTTACGGTGTTGGTCATCCATTCGGAACTTACGGGATGGGAGTTGTACCAGGCTGCACCCGCCCCGTACTGCAGCTGTACACGGTCCAACGGGGAGTTCTCGTATACAGTGGTTTCAAAAGGACAGGTGTCGTTATAACCGGTGCTTCCCTTAGCTGTTGACTTCAATGTGGCCGGAACCGTATAGTCTTCCGAAACCGGAGTGGGAAGCCAACCTACGGTGGCACGTCCCTTCCCGTCGTATTCCTGCAAGGTAGCCATACGCTCCTTTACGGTTCCCGACTGTACGGATTTGGACACCGTCTGGAAAGCCCGTCCCTGACCGTCGTAATACGTGATGTTGTCCACATGGCTGCCGCCTGTGGCATCGAGCATCCGTCTGCTGCGGATGTAGTTCTGGCCGCTTACCTGTGCCATGGAGGCGCAGGCAAGTGCACAGAGCAATAAGGATATGATCGTTCTTTTCATAAAATACATTTTTTAATGGTTAATGATGGTTACTGCTTGAAATGGTATTCGTGGTTCTCTTCCACCTGCCAGTCGGCATTGCGTACGGCGGCCAGGCGTCCGAAACTGTCGTATTCAAAATAGGTGGTGTTTCCGGAAGCGTCCGTTTCCGACGTGATGCCACGGTCGGGGTCCCAGGTGTAGGTCACGGCCGTCATTCCGGCAGGCAGGGCGGAGCGGATGGCCGCATTGCATGCCTTCAAGGCGTTCCGCCCCGATTCCGTACCTGTGTTGAATGTCTCCAACAGAGCCAGTTGTTGCTTCAGTGCCGTATTGGCCTGCAGCTGGCTGTAGGTGCACCCTTCAATCACCGCCACGATGCACCGGTCACTGTATCCCCTGTAGACGGCCGCACCGGGTTTTGTACGGAAGCGGT
>SUXW01000007.1 GCA_015060765.1 Bacteroides sp. | reverse complement strand
GTTTGACGGAGTAAAGTAAGCACTTTTATCCCATTCAGTAGAGCAAGGGAGGGAATTTTCCTCTCTGCTTACTGAAATTATCTCAAACCGATAATTCCGTTGCATTTATTAGTTGAATTTGCACATTAATACACTATGATGAGAGTATTTCTATTTGTCCTATTATTGCTACAAGTGTATTTGGTAGGATTGAATGCCCAGACATTGGCTTTCCCGGGAGCAGAAGGATATGGAAAATATACTACCGGCGGTCGAGGGGGAAAGGTCTATGTAGTCACAAATTTAAATGATTCAGGTTCCGGGAGTTTGCGTGAAGCAGTCGAGGCTGAAGGTGCTCGTATTGTGGTATTTGCTGTTGATGGAACAATAGAACTTAAATCGCCGTTGCGTATTAACAATGATAATATAACTATCGCAGGTCAGTCGGCACCAGGTGATGGAATTTGTCTGAAAGACTATCCGTTGTCTATCAATGCAAGTAATGTCATAGTACGCTATATTCGTGTACGCGTAGGCGACCGTTACAAACAAGACAGTGATGGGGTTGGTGGGGGAAGGTATGGTCAGAAGAATGTAATATTGGACCATTTGTCGGTTAGTTGGAGCATTGACGAATGCTTGTCTATCTATAAGACAGAGAACCTGACCGTGCAATGGTGTTTGGTAGCTCATAGTTTGAACCAGTCCAAGCATACGAAAGGAAGTCATGGATTTGGCGGAATATGGGGAGGATACAAAGCTTCTTTCCATCATAACTTGTTAGCCAATCATGCAAGCCGCAACCCACGTTTTTCCTCGGTAGATGGGACCAAATGGGTAGATGTCAGAAATAATGTAATTTACAATTGGGGCTATAAGTCATCGTATGGAGGTGGACATCATGCAGAAATCAATGTGGTGAACAATTATTATAAACCTGGGCCGGCGTCCGAACATACCCGTTTGCTTGATGTGGCTGAAGATGCTACCGGAAGATATTTTATAAGCGGAAATATGATGGTGGGAAATCAAGAGGTGACCGAGGACAATCGGAAAGGTATAATGGATAAACCTGGCAAAAAATATAAATCTTCTTTACGTAATGCTCGAAGCATTCAAGGAATTTCTCCAGATGCAATTCCTACAGAAGGTGAGGAAACAAGTACTTGTCTAGTCGATAGCCCTTTCCCTTATGAAAAAATAACAGAGGATTCTCCTCATATAGCCTACAAGAAAGTATTGGCCGAAGTGGGATGCAACTTTTCTCGTGATGCATACGATAAGGAAATTATTAAGCATGTAAAGAAGGGAACAGCTTTCGGAAGTGAGAACGGCATCATTAACTCTCAGGAAGACGTGGGGGGATGGCCGTTGCTGAAAAAAGGGAAAACTCCGAAGGATACCGATAATGATGGTATGCCTGATTATTGGGAAAAGAAGAATGGATTGAATGCGAATGATTCGTCCGATTCGTCCATCTATTCGTTGAACGACAGTTATACGAACATAGAGATGTATTTAAATGGTTTAATTTAAGAATTAAATATTCTTTTTTTGTATATCGCCCCCAAAAATAGTTATTACTATATGAAAATATTGAAATTTATAAATTGTTTAGTTATTGTTACCGCATTAACTACAAGCTTTATATCTTGCGGTTCGCAGAAGATAGATAGAGAAGCTCTAATCAAGCGTAACAATCCTCATGTAACAGTACTCGATCCATTAAACTCTCTTAATTTGGGTAATGGAGAGTTTACTCTCACGCTTGATGCAACAGGGTTACAAACCTTTCCGGAGTTTTGTAAGGAGGGTCTTTCACTTGGAACATATAGTGAATGGTGCTGGCATTCTTTTCCTAATATCGAAGGCTATAGCATAGAAGAAACCTATGAAGAGCATCCTTTACCTGGTCATCCCAAAGGAATATATGCAGTGCAGGTAGGCATTGCACAGTCGGAACGTAGTAAAGCTGCAGCTTCGTGGATCCGTTCAAATCCACACCGTGTTCATTTGGGTAATGTAGGCTTTGACGGTATGCAACCTTCAGAAATTAGCAATGTAAATCAGACTTTAGATATGTGGAACGGAATGTTACACTCAAGATTTACGTGGAATGGAGTTCCTGTCGAAGTGAAAACAGTTAGTGGAGGTCAGCAAGACGACCAAATAGCTGCTTCTGTAACATGTCAGCGTTCTATTCCTGTAACCATTCGTTTCCCTTATCCTACAGGAGCCAACACAGACGATGCTTCCAATTGGGATGCTGATGAAAAACATGGCACAGAGATTGTATCATCATCTTCTCAGACAGCCTTATTGAAAAGAATAATCGATGATGTGGAATATTATGTTTCCGTGTCCTGGTCGGGGAATGTGCGTTTTCAGCAGGATGGTACACATCACTTTACTCTCATTCCTGAAAGCGGAAACTGGGATTTCTGTGTGCGTTTTGAACAGAATTCGCCTCAAGAAGTGGCCCCCGACTTTAAAACTGCTGCATCAGCTGCCCAGAAGTTATGGAACGATTATTGGAACAATACAGCTGTGGTGGATTTTTCACATTGTACTAATGAACAGGCTTCGTTGCTCGAACGCAAGGTTGTTCTCTCTCAATATCTGATGAGGGTACAGGAAGCCCAAAACTTCCCACCGGCAGAGACGGGAATGACCTATAACTCATGGCATGGTAAGTTTCATCTTGAGATGGTAATGTGGCATAGTTTCCATTATGGAATCTGGAATCAACCGGAACTTCTTCGCAAGCAACTGGTTTGGTACAAAACAGCTCTCCCGGTAGCACGCCAAATCGCGAAGCGGCAGGGGTTTGATGGTGTCCGTTGGATGAAGATGACTGATCCTACGGCTATAGAGGCTCCCTCTGATATAGGTTCTTATATCATCTGGCAGCAACCACATCCCATCTATATGGCTGAACTTATCTATCGAGCTCAACCTTCGGTAGAGTTTATAGAGGAATATTATGAGATTGTGCAACAGACAGCTGCTTTCATGGCCTCATTTGTCAACTATGATGAAGATGAAGATAGGTATATTATAGAAGGAGCTTGCGCTGCAACGGAGTCTCTAAGCGAGGACTATACGGTTAATCCGGCATTTGAACTTTCATATTGGCATTTTGGCCTTAGCGTCGCCCAAGAGTGGCGTGAACGTAAGGGAGAAGCGAGAAATCCAGAGTGGGATGACATTCTTGCAAAATTGTCTACTCTTAGCACGACTCCGGAAGGAATTTATCTCCCGGCAGAGCAGGGTTCGGGTATTCCGGATTATCAAAACGAGAGAATACTTGTAGTAAAAGCTGCGCCTGCTCCTCCTGGAGGATATGTGGACGGACAGAGAGGCCGTACCTCAGCATCTTATGTACCTCTTTATGATGAAGATGGAAAGATGCGTGCCCGTGTTAGCGGTACTTCGACAGAGAATTTGCTTGCATATGGAATGCTTCCAGCTTGTCGTTTATTTAATAAGGAGAACATGCTTAAGACTTTAGAACTTGCCAATGAAAGGTGGGCTTGGGATAGAGGAAATTTCAGTTGGAACTATCCTTCGCTGGCACTTAATGCAACAAGATTAGGACGTCCGGATATAGCTGTGAGAGCAGTGAATATGAATAATCGTAGTGATCTTCTTTTACCAAGCGGCAATAATTATCGTTCAAGTACACTCAGAATGTATCTTCCTGGAAATGGTGGTATACTTTTGGCAGTTGGAATGATGTGTGCAGGTTGGGATGGATGTACAGAGCAGAATCCCGGATTCCCTAAAGACGGAACTTGGGATGTGCGTTGGGAAGGACTTAAACCATTACCTTAAAAAACATGATTTTTATGAAAAAGATTTTTATTATTCTTTGCGCCTGTGCAATGTTACCGCTTCAGGCAGCCAAGCCTAAACGGCTTACAGAAGACCAAGTGATACAGACCATGAAGAAAGCAACCCAATTTATGGTCGAGAAAGTTTCAAATAATGGTTCGTATCTTTGGAACTACGCTCCCGATTTTTCTCGAGTATGGGGAGAGTTGGAATGCAAACCAAGCATGATGTGGATAGAAAGAGGTACTCCAGCTATGGGCAATGTCTTTCTTGATGCTTACCATGCAACTGGTGATGAATATTATTTTAAAGCGGCAGAAGCGGCAGCTGCTGCTGTAATTTGGGCTCAGCTTTCTTGCGGAGGATGGAACTACATGGCAGACTATGCCGGTGAAGGTTCTCTTAAAGATTGGTATGAAAAGGTAGCGAAGGGATACACATATCCGGCTCAGGAACATCTTCATTATGCAGGCAATGCGACTTTTGACGACGGTACTATCGATGCAGCAGGTTTCTTGTTAAGAATGTATGCAGAGAATTGGGACCCCAAATATCGTCCTGCTATAAATAAGGCAATTGATTTTATGATTGAAAGTCAGTATCCGGTAGGTGGATGGCCACAGAGATATCCGCTCAAGTACGATTTTGTCAAGAATGGCAATGCTGACTATTCATCATTTATGACTATCAATGATGGGGTTCATACTGGTAATATCAATTTCCTTTTAGACTGTTATCGAGTTCTTGGAGAAAATAGAGTTCTAGAACCTATCTATCGTGCTATGTCTTGTGTACTTGTTCTTCAAGGTGGTGCTCCCCAAGCTGGGTGGGCTATGCAGCATCAGTTGGACATGAACTATTCTCCCGGACACGCTCGTGACTTTGAGCCACGTGGCTATGCATCAACTGCCACTGCAGAAATGATTGGTAATCTCATTAGGTTCTATCGTTGGACTGGGGATAGCAAATACTTGTCGCGTATTCCTGATGCATTCGAGTTTCTGGAGAGTATTAAATACGGACAGAAAGAGATTGATTTCTTTGGTCTAAGCATTCCTGAGGGACAGATACTTTGTCCTACCTTTGTAGAGGTGGACACAAACAAACCATTGTACTTGCATAGAGCAGATGGTAAATATTGGGTAGATTATGATCCACACGATATCATTAACCATTACAAATCTTATCGATTTATCAAGATTGCAGCATTGAAGAAGCAGTACGAAGAAGTATTGGCTATGAGCAAAGAAGAAGCAGTAAAGGAATCTCCATTCCTTGGCGAAAATTCAGGTGTATATAAATATCCCCAATATGTATCTAAGGGAAGCGGAATAAAGGAAAATGAAGAGTTGATTACAAAACTTGTAAATGACCTTAAAACTAAACCATATTGGCCGGGAAAACTTCCTGGGGTATCAAGGGAAAATCCAGGATTCTCAACAGCTGATTTGCCAACAGAGTGTATTTCGACGTCTATATACATGCAAAATATGACGCATTTGATTAATTACTTGATCATAGAATAACTCAAACCAATGAGGGGTGTAAAATGATAGTGCAGAAAAAGTAGCTCATTTATACACTATCTCTGTTTTTTTAGTATTTATATCAGAAAACATAGCTTTTTAATTTTTGAATTTTGGGAATAACCCTTAGCTTTGTAATTCAATAGTTTAATATCAACAACATGAAAAATATGAGAAAGATTTTCTATGCGCTGCTGGTCGTGTTATTGGCAGCTTGTGGCTCTACTCAACAAGGGCCTATTGACCGTGAAGCGCTTTTGATGCGCAATAATCCTCAAGTGACTAAATTCGATTCGTTGGCTTCGCTCTCAGTGGGTAATGGTGAATTTGCCTTTACGGTAGATGCTACCGGTTTGCAGACTTTCCCGGATAACTATAAGAAAGGTGTTCCCTTGGGTACTCAAAGCCAATGGGGATGGCATAGTTTCCCGAATGTGGACAATTACCAACCGGCCGAAGTGCTGAAGGAATTTGATTTCGGACGTGGACATAGGGAAGTATATTCTTGTCAGTTCAGAGAACCTGGACGTCAGCAGGATGCTTGTAACTACTTGCGCGTGAACCCACACCGTTTGCATTTGGGTATTGTGGGACTGGAATTGAAGGAAGGTACAGTGCCTGCCGATTTTACAGATATCCAGCAGACGCTTGATTTGTGGAAAGGCCAGATTCACAGCAAATATATGTTGGATGGTCAGGCTGTAAAGGTACAGACTACCTGTCACCCTACACTCGATATGATTGCTGCTTCTGTGGAAACAACTGCACCTACAGCTGATGGCAAATACCAAGGTATCTGTCTGCGTTTTCCTTATCCGACCGGGGTGCATGCCGATGATGCTTGTTTGTGGGGAGCTGATGACAAGCATAATACCGAAGTGGTACATCAGAGTGCCAATTCGGCATTGTTGAAACGTACACTCGATGCTACCACTTATTATGTAGACCTCCGTTGGGAAGGTAAGGCCATTTTAACCGAAAAGGCACGTAACTATTGGGTACTTACACCCGCCGAAGACAAGTTGAATTTTACTTGCCGTTTTGTTAGCGAAGAACCTACTGCTGATTCTCTTCCTTCTTTTGCAGAAACGATGGAAGCAAGTGATGCACATTGGACTGCTTTCTGGAACAACGGCGGTATCGTAGACTTCTCACAATGTACAGATCCTCGCGCCAAGGAGTTAGAACGTCGCGTGGTATTATCTCAATACATATTGGCTATTCAAAGCGCAGGTAGTGTCCCTCCACAGGAAACAGGTCTTACATACAACTCATGGTATGGCAAGTTCCATTTGGAAATGATTTGGTGGCATCAAGCTTGGCAACCGTTGTGGGGACACGGCGATTTGTTGGCCCGTACCATGAAGTGGTACGAAAAAGCGGAACCGATGGCACGTGAAATAGCTCAGCGTTCAGGGTTTGATGGTATCCGTTGGATGAAGATGACTGATCCGAGTGGTGCTGAAGCACCGTCGAACGTTGGTAGTTTCCTGATTTGGCAACAACCTCATTATATCTATATGGCCGAACTAATTTATCGTGCCAATCCAAGCGAAGAAATATTGAAGGAATACTATCGTTTGGTACAAGAAACTGCTAAGTTCATGTACTCATTCGCTGTATATGATGAATTGGGAGGACGTTTCATCTTGAAGGGAGCTATTCCGGCACAAGAAACCTTAAAAGCAGCTACTACTATTAACTCGCCATTCGAATTGTCATATTGGCACTATGCTATGCAGGTAGCCCAAGAATGGCGTGAACGAATGGGTGAAGGCCGTAACTTGGAATGGGATGAAATGATTGACAAGCTTTCTCCATTGGCATATAATGATGATGAATTGTATTTGGCTTCCGAAGATGCTACCGATACCTATATCGATATTCGTTTCACCAGCGACCACATGGCAGTGCTTGGTTCTGTTGGTATCCTGCCGATGAACAAGCTGATTCGTGAAGACTATATGAAGAATACCTTGAACTGGATATGGGATAATTGGAACTGGGGTAAGACTTGGGGATGGGATTATCCGATGACAGCTATGAACGCTACCCGTTTGGGTGAGCCTGAAAAGGCGGTAGGCGCTTTGTTGATGGATAAGCGTACCAATACTTATTTGGCCAACGGACATAATTACCAAGACAGTCGCTTGCGTTGTTATTTGCCGGGTAATGGTGGTTTGCTCACGGCTATAGCTTTGATGTGTGCAGGTTGGGATGGTTGTGAAGTGGAAAATCCAGGCTTCCCCAAAGACGGTACATGGAATGTACGTTGGGAAGGTTTGAAACCTATGCCGTAATAGTATGAAGAGATTAACAGCTATATTTATTTTTTCGTGGTGTGTTACGGCTGTCTGGCCGCAATACGCCACGAAAAGCAATAAGGTAAAAGGAGCTGGCGATTTGATAGAGTCCACCTCCTTTAATGACCACAAGCGAGGAACGGAACGTAGTTTGCAGTATCTTCCCGATGGAGAGGATTTTGTATGCGTCAATGGTAAGAACCGATATACCCGTGCATTGTATGGCAGTCCGACTGCCTGGCGATTGGAAACCAGTGACCGACCTATCTTTGCAACTTTTGTCAAGAATAACTGCCGTAATATTTGTTTCCGTCTTCATTTACCTGATGGTACAGTTACTCCGTTGGAAGAAACTTCATTTTGTGAAGCCCGTTATACTCCGGGACGCCGGTCTTATCGGTTGAAAGATGAATCTTGGGGAAAGAGTAGTGAGTTACGTATAGTGGCATTACCAAGTATGACGGAAGAGCAAGCTTTGTGGGAATTTTCCGGCAACCTTCCTGAAGGTACAGTCATTGAAGCTATAGTTTCCCCTATTCGTAATCCCAAATTATCGCGTAATGGAGACATGGGAGCCGATGCTCCCCTTAGCTTTGATCCGATAGAGACTGGTGAAGTATTGCAGCGCCTTGAATGTGCATTATCAGTCCAAGAGAATACTTATATTAAGGTAAAGGTAAATTCGCTCGAACAGTCGGGCAACAAACAAGAATTTTTGGCTTGGGAAGCCGACCGTCAAACATTGGCTGGCCGTATTCGTATGACTACTCCCGACCCGTTCATCAATACTATAGGTGGAGCATTGGCAGTAGCTGCCGATGGTGTATGGGGTACCGAAGAGGTTTGGTTGCATGGCGCTGTAGGATGGCGTATGCCGTTAAGTGGATGGCGTGCTGGATATATCGGTGACGCCTTGGGATGGCATGACCGTGCCCGTAAACATTTCAACAACTATGCTGCCAGTCAGGTAACGGAAGTACCTTGTACCCGCTCCCATCCAGCACAAGATTCTACATTAGCTCTGGCACGTAGCGTTAAGGAATGGGGCACACCTCATTACAGCAATGGTTATATATGCCGTAATCCGCAACGTAACAACCAAATGCATCACTATGACATGAATTTGTGTTATATTGATGAATTATTGTGGCATTTGCAATGGACAGGCGATTTGGATTATGCCCGCCAAATATGGCCGGTCATTCAATTGCATTTAGCTTGGGAAAAGCGTAATTTCGATCCTGATGGAGATAGTTTGTATGATGCTTATGCTTGTATCTGGGCCAGTGATGCGCTTTATTATAACAGCGGCGCGGTGACACATAGCTCAGCCTACAATTACAGAGCTAACCGTCTGGCTGCTTTAATCGCTTCGAAGATAGGCGAAGACTCCACTCCTTATCAACAGGAAGCCGATCGGATACTGAAAGGACTGAACGAACGCTTATGGATGCCTGAAGCAGGACATTGGGCAGAGTTCCAGGATTTTATGGGACACAAGCGCTTGCATAAGAGTGCCGGTGTATGGACTATTTATCATGCTCTTGATAGCGATGTAGCCACTCCCGAACAGGCTTATCAAGCTACACGCTACATTGATGAACAAATTCCGCATCTGCCGGTACGTGTTGCCGAAGGTACCCCTTATGCCGATGAAATTAATTCGGCAAGTTATGCTACGATAGCGACAACCAATTGGTTGCCTTATTCGTGGAGTATCAATAATGTGGCTTTTGCTGAAGTAATGCATACAGCTTTGGCTTATTTCCAAGCCAATCGGCCGGAAGAAGGTTTCAAGTTGTTGAAAAGTTCGGTCCTCGACGGTATGTATTTGGGTGAGAGCCCAGGTAACTTTGGGCAAGTCAGTTTCTACGATGCTGCCCGTGGTGAATGTTACCGCGATTTCGGCGATCCTATCGGCGTAGCTTCCCGACTGTTCATTCAGGGACTTTATGGTATTTTGCCTGATGCGTTGAATAATCGTCTGTTGGTTCGGCCAGGTTTCCCAAGTGCATGGGAACATGCTTCTTTGCACACTCCTGACATTGATTTTGATTTCAAGCAAGACGATAAACGTACCCATTATACGTTGAAACATCGGTTGATTGCCGTTAAGGAAGTGGAGTTACATCTTCCGGCTATATATACCAAAGTAGCTTCATTAAAAGTAAACGGTAAAAAGGCAGATTGGACGTATGTGCCGGCAGCCATGGGGCGTAGGCTTATAGCAGTTAAGGTGTCTGCTATACCAGATGAAAGTTTAGCTATTGATATCAAATGGAATGGAAGCAAAATAGAATACGCTGCCGTGGAACCTTTCGCTGCAGAAGTGAAGTCCGAAAATTTACCCAAACCCTTTGAACACATTGAAGCATCCAAATGTGAAACTGTGGACATGAACCAAGTTTTCAATGCAAAGGTTACCGACATATTCCAAAATGAATATCTGTCTCCTCGTTCGCCTTATACCACTTTGCAGATACCTAAGCAAGGCATCGGTGAATGGTGTCATCCGTTGAAAACGGCTAATATCGACGATAAAGGTTTGCGTGAAAAGGTTGAAGGAACCGATGTGTTGCAAACAGAATTGGGAATCTCTTTCCGTACTCCGGCAGAGGGACGGAATATTGCTTATACCTCGTTATGGGACAATTACCCTGACGAACTTAGCATCCCATTGCAAGGCAAGGGGAAAAGTTTGTACTTGCTTATGGCGGGTAGTACCAATCACATGCAGTGTCACATTGACAACGGTTATGTACGTGCCTATTATACCGACGGTACTTATAGCGAACTACCTTTGGTAAATCCTTATAACTGGGCGCCTATCGAACAACTGTTCTTTGAAGACGGATGGTCGTATAACCGTAATCGTTATGTGCCGGGCAGTACACCATTGCCATTAGACTACGGTTCATCACCTCTTTATCGATTGCAGCTCAAAACTGGTAGAGTAAGCAACCGTTTGGCGGAAGAAATTGGGTTTCCGGGTGTAACCCGTGAATTGGATGGTGGTGCCGGTATTTTATTGGAACTTCCTGTTGATTCAAGTAAGGAACTTTCTCACTTGACAGTAGAAGCGGTTTCCAATGAGGTGGTAATTGGATTGATGGGTGTAACCATTCAACGATAAATGCTTTGTTAATTTGAATATGGCGAAGGACCTATAGTTGTAGGCCCTTCGTTACTATTTATATCAAATAGAGTCGTTCCAATAATTTTTCAGCCCACATTTGCTCTGAAGCTATCCATTGGGCATCTTCTTCTGTATGAGGTTGTTGGTATAATATATCCAATAAGGACTGATAATGCTTTAATAATGCAACAGCTTCTAATTTTTCGTTGGTACGTAATTTCAACAGAATTTTCATCTTGGTAACGTTTACGTTCTTCACTTCGGCAATCATATCAGCTTTTTCCAAGTAAAGCCAACATTCTTCGTTGCTTTCGGGAGTGTTTGACTGCTTCATCAGACTACGGGCCACTAAAAGATAATCATCGGCTGCGGCCAACAGATTGTCTATATTCTTCATGGCCATGCGATAGGAGTTCTTGTATAGTTTATTATAGTCTTGCATGGTCGCTTCAAAACTAACTATACTTCTCATTCGTTTCAGAAAAATGCGGTCTTTAGGTAATGGAGATGATATTTCCATATCAGAAACACGTTCCTCCAAAGTACCATATGTACCGTATTTGTTCAATGCTTCCATATCCTTCTCGTATTGATAGTAATTGTTCAATTTGTGTAGAGCAGAAGCCAATGCATCCGTATGTCTTCCTATGCACGACATGTAACGGTTGGCGATATCGTCGGCTTCTTGCTCTTGCTCCTTAGAGTAATCCAAACCCATGCGATTGGCTATGTTTTGATTGACCAACGCTTGAATTAGGTCGTTAGTGGCAAATACCAAGCCCGGTTCGTAATAATCGTATCGTTCATAAAGATATTGTTCAGTTGCTTCTACCACTCCATCCATAACGGCTCCCCAAAAGACAGCACGCTTGGCACGAGCGATATTCTTAGCAACTGTAATCAAGGCATGGTCATTTATGTAATGGGCTACTTCTCTGGAAAGGAGTGCGTATAGTTCGTCTTCCGAATCCAAAATAGCCAGCATGCCGGTAGAAATTAATAAAGTGTGGTTGGCCAGCATCATTATATCAGGAGCGGAAGATTTCAGAATACGTACAATAGGTACACCTTCTTCACGCTTGATCAATTGTTCTTGAGGGAAGATGTCAAGTAATGCGCATTGTAAATAGTCTTCAATGGCCGCATCGTCATAGAATAACTCTGATTTCTCTAATTCTAAGATATATTGGTCGGCTTCTTGTTTCTGTTCCCAGCGTAATTTCTCACGCATTCCCTTCTTGTCGAAATATTCTACTATCTTCAATTGCTCCAGTTTCCAGAAGTCTTTTTTGCTTACACTATCTGGGCGAAAATACTTTTCCCATTCATCGAGGGGAATTAATTGCCAATCGTCGTTGATTAACAGGGCAACCATGTAGGGCTCTTCTTCTGGCTCGACCATTTTATGTTTTACCACACATACCAACAAGGCTGGTGTTCCCGAATGGATATCACCATAATCGCGGATTATTGTACCATTAATATATAATGATGGAGTAATGGGCTTATCCTTGGCAGCCCACAATGAACAGAATGTTAAAATTGTCAGTCCCCAAAATAATATTAACCGTTTCATGATTTATAGAGTTTTAATGACAATACAAAAATAAATGGGGGATTTCCCTTTTTCAAGGGAAAATCCCTATTTTTAATTAGGAATAATCCTATAAGTGAGAACCACTCAAAATGAAAAAAGTGGATGTACTTTTGGTACACCCACTTACTTTATATCTATAATAAGACTTATTTGTTAGTCTTGTTATTTCTTTTCCTTTCTTTCTGGACGTTCTCCACGTTCCGGTTTTTCCATCTTTTCAGGTTTCGGCAACAGAACCTTGCGTGAAAGTTTGAACTTACCAGTCTTAGGATCGATATCGAGCAACTTCACTTCGATTTCGTCGCCTTCCTTGAAACCTGCTTCTTCAATGGTTTCGAGACGCTTCCAATCGATTTCAGAGATGTGGAGCAAACCATCCTTACCTGGGAGGAATTCAACGAATACACCATAAGGCATAACCGAACGTACCTTGCCCTTGTACACTTCACCTACTTCGGGAACGGCTACGATAGCTTTAATCAGGCGGATAGCATCGTCAATACTTTGCTTGCAAGTACCAGAAATTTCGATACGGCCTACATTGTCCACTTCTTCGATAGTGATGGTAGCACCGGTTTCTTCTTGCATTCCTTGGATAATCTTACCGCCTGGGCCGATTACTGCACCGATGAATTCCTTCGGAATAGTCATCATTTCGATGCGTGGAGCATGAGGTTTCAAATCAGCACGTGGTTCAGCGATACATTCTGTGAGCTTGCCCAAGATGTGTTCACGACCGGCTTTTGCCTGAAGCAATGCCTTTTCGAGGATTTCGTATGACAAACCATCTACCTTGATGTCCATCTGAGTAGCAGTGATACCGTCTACAGTACCTGTTACCTTGAAGTCCATATCACCCAAGTGGTCTTCGTCACCGAGGATATCCGACAATACAGCATACTTTTCTTCGCCTGCGTTCTTGATAAGACCCATAGCGATACCCGATACCGGCTTCTTCATCGGAACACCTGCGTCCATCAATGCCAATGTACCTGCACAAACGGTAGCCATAGAAGAAGAACCGTTTGATTCGAGGATATCCGACATGACACGGATTGTATAAGGATAGTCAGCAGGAATCATGCCCTTCAATGCACGCCATGCCAAGTGACCGTGACCGATTTCACGACGGCCTACACCGCGCTGTGCCTTTGCTTCACCTGTAGAGAACGGTGGGAAGTTGTAGTGCAACAAGAAACGTTCGTTGTGACGGTCGAGTACATCGTCTACCAACTTTTCATCCAATTTAGTACCCAAAGTTACTGTACTCAATGATTGAGTTTCACCACGAGTAAAAATAGAAGAACCGTGAGGGCCTGTCAATGGATCAACTTCACACCAGATAGGACGGATTTCGGTAGTCTGACGACCGTCAAGACGCTTGCCTTCGTCCAAGATGCAACGACGCATAGCTTCTTTTTCTACATCGTGGTAGTACTTGTTGATGAGGGCTTCCTTTTCTTCCAGTTCTTCTTCTGTGAACTGAGCCTTGAATTCTTCGCGAACAGCTTCGAAAGCTTCACCACGTTCGTGCTTGTTGCGGTTGCCCGATGCTGCGATGGCATATGCCTTTTCGTAGCATGCATCGTGAACGGCCTTGCGCAGTTCTTCGTCGTTTTCTTCGTGGCAATATTCGCGCTTTACAGTAGAACCCACTTCTTCCATCAATTCCATTTGCGCTTTGCAATGAACTTTGATTGCTTCGTGAGCTACCTTCAATGCTTCGAGCAAATCTTGTTCGCTCACTTCGTTCATTTCGCCTTCTACCATCATGATGTTTTCATAAGTGGCAGCAACCATCAAGTCCATGTCGGCCTTTTCAAGTTGTGCGAAAGTCGGGTTGATGACGAACTGACCATCGATGCGTGCAACGCGTACTTCTGAAATAGGTCCGTTGAACGGAATGTCAGAAACGGCGAGAGCAGCCGAAGCAGCCAAACCTGCCAATGCATCCGGCATATCTACGCCATCGGCTGAAAAGAGGATGATGTTTACATAAACTTCCGCGTGGAAGTTATCGGGGAACAACGGGCGCAAAGCGCGGTCTACCAAACGGCAAGTGAGGATTTCGTAATCCGATGCCTTGCCTTCTCTCTTGGTAAAGCCACCCGGAAAACGTCCGAATGCTGAATATTTTTCTTTGTACTCTACCTGAAGTGGCATGAAATCTGTACCGGGAACTGCATCTTTTGCTGCACAAACAGTTGCCAAGAGCACGGTATTACCCATGCGGAGCATTACAGAACCGTCTGCCTGTTTTGCCAGCTTTCCCGTTTCGAGCGTGATGGTTCTTCCATCAGGAAGCTCGATCGTCTTGATAATTGGATTGATCATAAAAAGTATTTATTAAAATAAATCATCTAAAATTCATGCAAAGATAGATAATAATTCTTCTAATGAGGTGTAAATGAGGTAAAAAGTTGGAAATATTACTGTTTTTTTTCATTTTAACGTTCAAGAACGTAGATAAATGCTTTGTTAAACCGTGAAAAGAAGTATCTTTGCAGCGAATTTATTTTTTGAACACACATTTAATCATTGGTGATGAAGAAAATTTTTTATTTGTTTGTGTTGTTGCTGGCTGGCCTGACCGCTTGTGACCAAGTACCGAAGTTCCATGTAGAAGGTAAGGTAGACGGTGCTGAAGACAAGAAGCTTTATTTGGAGATGTCGGGAGTAACAGGATTGGAAGTGCTCGACTCTATGAAATTGGGAAGTGACGGTCGTTTCAGCTTTGCAGGTGAACGTCCGGATTCTCCAGAATTTTATCGTTTACGGCTCGATGGGAAAGTTATTAATTTTGCGGTGGATTCTACAGAAACTGTAGCAGTGAAAGCGTCTGCGGAAAAATTTGATACAGACTATACAATCGAAGGTTCTGTAAGTAATCAGAAAATAAAAGAACTGGTGTTGCTTCAATCGGCATTGCAGCAGCAGGTGTATCAATTGGCACAGAACCGAAACATTCCTGCTGGTGTGGCGCAGGACAGTTTGACTAAAATAGTGAATGAATACAAGACAAAGGTTAAGAATGATTATATTTATAAGGCGCCCAATACAACTTATGCCTATTTTGCCTTGTTTCAGTCGTTGAATGGATATATGATTTTTGATCCGTTGACCAACAAGGAGGATGTAAAATGTTTTGCTGCCGTAGCAACCAGTTTGAATAACATGTACCCTCATGCCGATCGTTCCCGTAATTTGTACAATATGGTGGTAAAGGGCATGAAAAACACTCGAACTCCTCGCCAGGAAACTGTAGAAATAGATCCAAGTATTATCAAAGAAGCCGATATCATTGATATTGAATTAAAGGATTTGAAAGGAAACGTACGTCGCTTGACTGATTTGAAAGGCAAAGTTGTTTTGATTCACTTTACCATTTACAATCATACTTTGTCGGCTGCTCATAATTTGGCTTTGCGCGAAGTTTACAATAAATATCAAGCGCAAGGACTGGAAATCTATCAGGTTTCTTTGGATACCGATGAACATTTCTGGAAGACTTCCGCTGATAACTTGCCATGGGTTTGTGTTCGTGATGCTGATGGGCCTTATTCACAGTATGTGACATTGTACAATGTAAATGATCTCCCTGCTGCTTATCTGGTAGGTAGAGACAATGTCTTGAAAGCACGTTTGGAAGATATCAGAAATTTAGAAGACGAAGTGAAGAAATTGTTGTAAAATGCTAATTTAGAGTACTATTCGTTTAAATATGTTGCTAAACATCCCTTTGGGTTTGGTATATATCGGATAATATTCTATCTTTGCGGCACAGATGAACATAAGAGGGTTCCGACATTCAAGTGTCGGAATTCTTTTTATTTTTATGGGAAATTATAGTATAAAACAATAAAAAAGAAAAGAATTATGGCATACATGTCAGAAGAAGGTTACAAGAAACTCGTTGAAGAACTGAGATACTTGGAAGCGGTAGAACGTCCGAAAGTAGTGGCAGCTATTGCTGAGGCCCGCGATAAAGGTGACTTGTCGGAAAATGCGGAATACGACGCTGCTAAAGAAGCGCAAGGCTTGTTGGAAATGAAAATCAGTCAGCTGAAAGCTACTATTGGTGATGCAAAGATTATTGATACTTCTAAGTTAAAAGCTGATACAGTACAGATTTTGACTAAAGTGGAGTTGAAGAATGTGAAAACGGGTATGAAGATGGCTTACACACTGGTTGCTGAAAGCGAAGCTAATTTGAAGGAAGGTAAGATTTCAGTGAATACTCCGATTGCTCAAGGCTTGCTTGGCAAAAAGGTAGGCGATGTGGCTGAAATAACTATTCCACAAGGAAAAATCAGTTTGGAAATTTTGAACATTTCGTTTTAATGGCAAGGCAGGTCCACTTTGTGTGGGTCTGTCTTTTTTAATGTCTATTGATATGGCAACAATATTCAGTAAAATCATTGCGGGTGAAATACCCAGCTACAAAGTAGCGGAAAATGAACACTTTTATGCGTTTTTGGATATCAATCCGTTGGTAAAAGGACATACATTGGTTGTCCCGAAGCGGGAAGTGGATTATATATTCGATTTGGACGATAGTGAGGTGGCTGCTATGCATGTGTTTGCAAAGAGTGTGGCCTTAGCCATCCAAAAAGTATTCCCTTGTAAAAAAGTGGGTGAAGCAGTCATTGGTTTGGAAGTACCTCATGCTCATATTCATTTGATTCCTATTCAAAAAGAATCGGATATGTTGTTTTCCAATCCAAAACTTAAACTTTCAAGTGAAGAATTTTCGTCTATAGCAAAAGCGCTCAATGAGGCTTGGAATAGTAAGTAACCTTTTTGTTGTTTATATATAGAGAAAACCGCTACAAGTAGCGGTTTTCTTTTTAGATATAATCTTCACCTAACTTCACCTGTACGTCGTTCACGTATTTGCGAATAGCGTTTTTATCGTCTTTTTTGCAGATAAGCAGTACGTTTTCTGTATCGGCTATCAGGTAATTCTCCAAGTCTTGTAAAACGACCAGTTTCCCATTGGGGGCGGCAATCATATTGTTGTGGCAATTGTAAAGCAATACATTTCCATGGGTACTGACATTTTGATTCATATCTTTAGGGGCTACTTCATGAAGTGAGTTCCAAGTCCCCAAATCTGCCCAGCCAAAATCGCATAACTGTACATGTACATTGTTGGCTTTTTCCATGATGCCGTAATCGATGGAAATGTTTGGACAGGAGGCGAATCCTTCTTCTCCTTTTGCTATCCATTGGATAATCTCAGGCATGATTTCTTTAAATGTGTCTAAAATTGTCTTTACGTTCCACACGAAAATGCCAGAATTCCAATAGAACTCCCCACTCTCGATAAGTACTTTGGCAAATTCCAGTTCTGGTTTTTCAATGAAAGTCTTTACTTTATAGAAATCACCAGCCAAGTGCTCGTCAATCTGGATGTATCCGTATTCGGTTTCAGGCCGGTTAGGTTTGATGCCGAGTGTAAGCAATTGAGGGGATTGTGAAACGAATTCCAATCCTTTGCTCAATGAATTGATGAATTCGGTTTCTTTCAGTATCAAGTGGTCGCTGGGAGCTACGATGATGTTTGCTTCAGGATTCAACTGCTGGATATGCATGGAAGCCCATGCAATACAAGGAGCCGTATTTCGGCGGGTTGGCTCTAATAAAATATGATCTTCAGATAATTGCGGAAGTTGTTGTTGTACCAATTCCTTGTATCGGATGTTGGTGATAACAAATACATTCTCTTGGGGGACTACCTTGCAATATCTATCATATGTCTGCTGAATGAGTGATTGTCCTGTTCCAAAAAAATCGAGGAACTGCTTGGGAAGGTCTTTACGGCTGTATGGCCAAAATCGACTTCCTATGCCGCCACTCATAATGACACAATAGTTATTGGAGTTTATCATTGTTTACTGCTTTAAAGTTTTTGCTAAGGTAAGAATTATTTTCTTATATCTCTATATTAGGGGTGTAAATGATGTTATAAATACTTTTTTTATAGAAAAAGTGCAGAAAAATTTGCAGGCAATCAAAAAAGTAGTACCTTTGCAACCGCAAACAAGAAACGAATCGTTTCGATATGCCCAGATGGCGGAATCGGTAGACGCGCTGGTCTCAAACACCAGTGGATTCACTTCCATCCCGGTTCGACCCCGGGTCTGGGTACTGAAACTGAAGGTTCTGTTTGTAATACATATTTTTTGCCCAGATGGCGGAATCGGTAGACGCGCTGGTCTCAAACACCAGTGGATTCACTTCCATCCCGGTTCGACCCCGGGTCTGGGTACGAAAGGAGAAAGTTTTGTAACTTTCTCCTTTTTTGTTTATTCCAGAAGGGAAGTTATGACTGAATATAAAATAAGTCAATGTAGAATAATGTTTCAATAGAGTCTTTCTTATACAAATAAAACTAAAAGCAGTCAACATAAAGCGTTAACTGACAAAAAACAGAATCCTTTGCAACCTTCGTCGCTCCGTTCACAGTGTATCGTCGCTTCGTTCACAGTACTCCGTCGCTCCGTTCACAGTGTATCGTCGCTTCGTTCACAGTACTTCGTCGCTCCGTTCATAGTACTTCATATGAATTTATTTCCGTGATTATCAACTATTTACGCGCCATCTGCACAGATTATTCTTCGTCATGTAGGGAAAAACCGCTCCTTACATGCTCCCTACATGCTTCCCTACATGGATAACATTCTGATTATAATAACAATAAGCCAAATCATGTAAGGATGTAGGTGAAATTGCAATTTTTAAGTCTTGATAAGTCATCTATACAATAAAGGTCATTTAGAATTGAAATAGTGAATGATATTCTATCTATACGCACAATTATCCATATTGTTTTATTGATTTTTATTGTAGTTTTGTACTTTCAAAAAACGATTATATCATGAAAAACAAGTTATTCTTATTTTTGGTGGCTCTTGTAGGATGGGGGCAGATGGTAGTGGCGGAATCTCGCGAATTTCATAACTTTAATTTTGGATGGAAATTTATCCTGCAAGATGTAGCAGGAGCGGAACAACCTCAATTGGATGACAGTTCTTGGCGCACGGTGGATGTACCGCATGATTTTCAAATTGAACAGCCGTGGGTAGCTCCTGATGCAAGTGAACGGGCTGACAACAGTGACCCCGGTGCGAATATTCGTAGCCGTCTGAGTAGTCGTGGATTTAAGGAAATGGGAATCGGATGGTATCGAAAGTCTTTTACTCCTGATGCTTCATGGAAAGATAAACGTGTTGTCATCGATTTTGAAGGAATCATGTATGTGGGTGATGTATATCTTAACGGACAGTTGATAGGAGGTACCGATTATGGTTATGTAGGCTTTGAAATAGATATTACTAAATTATTGAAGTATGGCGAACCGAATGTCATCGCAGTAAAGGCTGATACTCGTGAACCGAACAACTCACGTTGGTATACAGGAGGTGGACTCTTTCGAGATGTGAACATTCTGGTAACTGATCCGAAGTTCTATTTGATGCGTCATCCGTTGTATATTACTACTTCCCAAGTATCGGAAAAGGAAGCTACAGTCAACGTACAAGTAGAAATGGCTTGTTATACCAATCAAAAAACGTTGAAGACGGAATTGGTTATTGTAGATAAGGACGGTAAAGAGGTAGCTCGTCAAACGGAAGATTTGCCTTTTAACAGAAAGATGCGTACTTGCGAATATCAGTTGAAGGAAGTCAAATTGCAAAATCCTTTGCTGTGGGATTGCGAACATCCGTACATGTATACAGCTCAGGTGACTATTTATCATGATAACGGAGAAGTGGCCGATCGGGTGACAGAACGTTTTGGTGTCCGTTCGCTTGAATTTTCGCCCAAATTCGGAATGAAACTCAATGGTAAGAAAATTCTGTTGAAAGGGATAGCCAATCATCATACTTTAGGTGCTTTGGGTGCAGCGGCTTATCCGCGTGCTATCGAAAAACGTATTCAATTACTGAAAGAGTTTGGTGTCAATCATATCCGTACTTCCCATAATCCGTATAGTGAAGAGTTTATGGATTTATGCGATGAATACGGTATCTTGGTTGTAGATGAATTGTACGACAAGTGGCTTGACCAATATTGTGGAGGACGTGCTCCATGGGCCTTGCTTTGGCAGAAGGATATTCCCGAATGGATTAAAAGAGATCGCAATCATCCATCGGTTATTTTCTGGAGTCTGGGTAATGAGTTGCAGACTTATTGGCATATTCCTCATGCCGACTGGGGTGTAACTCCGTATCGTATGCAACGCGAGTTGTTGAAACGCTATGACAAGACTCGTTTGGTGACAGTTGCCATGCATCCACGTGGGCGTAGCTTGGAAACCGATTCTTTGCCGGCACCATTGGTACACGAAACAGACATTGCTGCATACAACTATCGCTACATGTATTTCCCCGGTGATTCCAAACGTTTCCCTCACATGATGTTTTATCAGAGTGAAGCCAATACCAGCAATATGGGACCAAACTGGTTTGAAATGAATCTTGATAAAGTATTGGGTCTGGCATATTGGGGACAAATTGATTATTTAGGCGAAAGTGGCGGTTGGCCGGCAAAAGGATGGGCACAAGGTTCATTCGACATCTCTTTGCAACCCAAACCATTGGCCTATTTCTTGAAGAGTATGTTTGTAGACGAACCTGTCGTTCATATCGGTATTATAGAAAGCGAAGAAGATCGTATGTGGAACGGAGTACAAACGGGTGTGGCACGTATGAATAATCATTGGAACCATAAAGCGGATGAATCTCTTTCAATTATTACTTATACCAATGGCGATGAAGTGGAATTGGTGTTGAATGGTAAAAGTATAGGCAAAAAGAAAAATGTGGAAGGAAAGGATCGTAACCGTATCCGTTGGAATGATGTGAAGTATGTTCCTGGTTATTTGGAAGCAAGAGCCTATAAGAACGGTCGGATAGTGGCACGTCATCGTATTGAAACGGCAGGTAAGGCGAAAAAGTTGGTGATAGAAGCCGACAATACGAATTGGATGGCCGATGGTCAGGACTTGCAACATCTGCGTGTCTATGCAGTGGATAGCAAAGGACGTAGGGTGCATTCAGAAGATGCACAATTAAAGTTCAGAGTGGAAGGTGATGCTCGTATTGTAGGCGTGGACAATGGTAATATTGTTTCTCATGAACTTCATGCCGTGAATGAACGTAAATTGTTCCATGGTTCTGCACTTGTGATTCTTCGTGCTGGCCAGACTCCGGGTGAAATAACATTGATAACCGAAGGAGAAGGCTTTAAGACGATAAAAACCCGATTGCAGACTAAATGATGAAAAAGATTGTTCCTTTTTGGGTATTTCTATGGCTTCCTATGTGTCTATTGGCCGATGTCGTCTTCAAATCAGGAAAAGATTTGAAAATAAATATATTGCCAAATGAAACGGAAGTAGTAACTACAGCTCTTGACATTTTTAGGAAAGACTATCAACGGGTATTCGATGCGGATGTAGTAGAGGCTTCCAAAGCGCACGTTATTATTGGTACCATTGGATTGGGAAGTAAGGCTGAAAAGAAACTGTCCGAACAATCATTGAATGAGTTAAAGTCTCATCGTGAAGCTTTTGCTTTACAAGTAAAAGAGGGTAAGATTTACATCGTGGGCAGTGACAAACGGGGTACTGCTTATGGTATTTTGGAACTCTCTCGCTTCATTGGAGTGTCACCTTGGGAGTGGTGGGCAGATTCTCCGGTAAAGCAGAAAGAAACTTTTACGCTAAAGGAAGGATTCTCGATGTTGGAATACCCTTCAGTCAAGCATAGAGGTATTTTTATTAATGACGAAGATTGGGGCTTGATGCCTTGGAGTGGAAGAACTTATGAACCTTCGGATAGGTCAGGGAATATTGGTCCAAAAACTCATGCCCGTATTTTCGAACTTTTGCTTCGTTTGCGTGCCAATACATTTTGGCCGGCTATGCATGGATGTTCGGTACCATTCTATTTGGTGGAAGGTAATAAAGAGATGGCCGACAAGTATGGCATTTATGTAGGAACGTCTCATTGTGAGCCGATGGTGCGTAATACTAACGGAGAGTGGAAGAGAGAAGAACGTGGACGATATGATTATGTACATAACCGCGATAGCGTTTTGAAGTTTTGGCGTGAACGGGTGACTGAATTGGCGGGTTCTGATAATATCTATACCTTGGGTATCCGTGGAGAACATGACAGCAAGATGTTGGGAGCCAATACGGTGGAAGAGCAGAAAGCTGCCATTGCTAATGTGTTGAAAGACCAACGAAAAATGATAGCCGAACTGGTAAATCCGGATGTGGAACAGGTTTCACAAGTATTTATTCCTTATAAGGAAGTACTTGATGTATATAATGCGGGGTTGGAAGTTCCTGAGGATGTATCGTTGATGTGGTGTGACGATAACTATGGATACATCCGTCATTTCCCAACAAAGGAAGAAGCGGCACGTAAAGGTGGCAATGGAGTCTATTATCATGTATCTTATTGGGGACGTCCGCACGATTATTTGTGGTTGTCCACTTGTCATCCGGGTTTGTTGTATACTCAAATGAAGATGGCGTACGATAAAGGTGCGCGTGATATGTGGATACTGAATGTAGGCGATATCAAACCGGCAGAATATCAAATAGAATTGTTTATGGATATGGGATGGGATATTCATGGCATCGAAGGTAATGAACGAGGACTGGAAAAGCACTTGTTTGATTGGTTAGAACGTGAGTTTGGTACATCGATGGCGCGTGAAATACTTCCGTTGATGAACGAATATTATCGGTTGGCCTATATCCGTAAGCCGGAATTCATGGGAAATACTCGTACCGAAGAAAAAGATCCCGCATTTAAAGTGGTGAAAGATTTGCCTTGGAGTAAGGAGGAAATAGATACTCGTTTGAAGGAGTATACAACTTTGGCTGAGAAAGTCATTACTTTGTCAAAAGATGTGCCGGCCGAAAAACAACTGGTGTGGTACCAACTGGTGGAATATCCTTTGCGCGGTGCAGCAGAAATGAATAAGAAACATCTCTATGCGCAGTTGGCTCGTCATGGATTAGCCAAATGGGAACAGAGCGATGAGGCCTTCTATACCATTGTAGCAATGACCGAAAAGTATAATACCATGAATCATGGTAAATGGAACAAGATGATGGATTATCAACCTCGTAATTTGGCAGTCTACCATCAAGTTCCCCGGACTCAAGTGGAGGAACCATTGGCGGAAAAGAAAGCTCCGTTATGTTTGTTGAATGGTAAGGATTATATTTCCTATCAAGGAACTCAACCGGTTTGTTATGGTATGGGATATCAGCATGGAGCCATTCATATGGAAAAGGGTACATCTGTCACTTATGAAGTGAATACCGCTTTGCCCGATTCTGTAAATATTACAGTTGCTTTGGCTCCTAATCATCCGGTTGAAGGCAGACAACTTCGATATGCTATATCGGTGAATGGTGAAGAACCACAAGTGGTGGATTATCATACCGAAGGTCGTAGCGAGGAGTGGAAAGTAAATGTGTTAACCAATCAGGCAATCCGTACCACTCGGCATAAAGTAAGTAGTAGAAAATCATTGAAACTTACCATTACAGCTTTGGATGAAGGGGTAGTAGTTGATCAACTATTGTTTGCATCTGTCTTGGAATAAAGAATTGTTTTCTTTCATATAAAGTGCTACTTTTTTCTTCATAAAGTGGCACTTTTTTTGTTGAATCTAATAGTTTCTTTTTATTTTTGTGACATAATCTATAAACTTATGAAAAACATTGTGAAAATCGGATGGTCAATGGTTGTAGCCTGTCTGATGATGGCTTGTAAACACACCATTGGTTATGAAACAATTGAAGTGAATGCTCCTTTCCCTATGGAGCCAATCAAAGTATGCATTTTCCCTGATCAGGATTTTGTGATTACAGAATATGGTGCAGTGGCAGAAGAAGGGCAGGATAATACAGAGGCTATAGCTAAGGCCATAACTGCCTGTAACGAAGCAGGCGGTGGTAGAGTAGTGATACCCGCCGGAACATGGGTAACCGGTCCTATTCATTATAAAAGTAATGTTAATCTTTATTTGGAGGAGGGTGCTGTATTGAGCTTTACGGATAATCCGCAAGATTATTTACCGGCAGTAATTACTTCGTGGGAAGGTATGGAATGTTATAATTATTCTCCTTTGTTGTATGCATTTGAATGCGAGAACATAGCATTGACAGGCAAAGGGAAACTACAGCCAAAGATGGATATATGGCAGATTTGGTTTGCCCGTCCCAAGGCTCACATGGATGCATTGGCCGGTTTGTATCACCAAATGTCAAATGGCGTTCCGGTAGAAGAACGTCAAGTGGCTGTTGGCGAAAATAATTTCCGTCCACATCTTATTCATTGGAATCGTTGCAAGAATGTGTTACTCGATGGTATTCAGATAGAAGGAAGCCCGTTCTGGACCATTCACATGTATATGTGTGATGGAGGGGTAGCCCGTAACCTTCATGTAAAGGCTCATGGACATAACAACGATGGAATTGATTTGGAAATGACTCGTAATTTTTTGGTAGAAGATTGTACGTTTGACCAAGGTGATGATGCGGTGGTTATCAAGTCAGGACGGAATCAGGATGCGTGGCGTTTGAATACTCCAAGTGAAAATATTGTTGTACGTAATTGTACTATCTTGGCCGGACATGTATTGTTGGGCATCGGTAGTGAAATGGCTGGTGGTGTTCGTAATGTGTACATGCACGATTGCGTAGCACCTAATTCCGTACACCGTTTGATGTTTCTCAAGACCAATCACCGTAGAGGAGGGTTTATTGAAAATATTCATATGGAGAATGTGAAGACAGGCAGTACACTCCGCGTTCTCGAAATAGATACTGATGTACTTTATCAATGGCGTGATATTGTTCCTACTTACGAAGAACGTATTACTAAAATTGATGGCATTTATATGACTAATGTACAATGTGAATCTGCAAAAATGATTTATGATTTGAAAGGAGATGCTCGTTTGCCAATCCGGAATGTGAGTATGAAGAATGTACATGTTAATTGTGTAGCGGATAGTACCAACCAAGTTCTTCATGCAGAAAATGTAATGGTCGAAAATGTGACATTCGGTAGTGTAGATAGTGAAGGTACTCAAGGATTGAACCGTTACGAAAGTAATAAGTAATTGTATGAAAAAGGGTTATTATGTAGGAGGTATCTGCACGATGGGGTTGTTGGGCTTGCCTTCGTTGCAATCGTGTTCCGATTCGAAGGATGGTTCGATGAACGACAAACCGAACATCATCTTTATTTTGGCAGATGATATGGGTTATTGTGATTTGGCTTGTTATGGTAACCGTTTCATTGAAACTCCGAACATAGATAAATTGGCGGAGACAGGAACAAGCTTTACACAGGCTTATGCAGGGTCGGGTATCAGTTCGCCTTCGCGTTGTGCATTGATGACAGGACGCAATTCGGGTAATACTACTATCCGTGATAATTTTTGCGTAGAGGGAGGTATTGAAGGATTCAAAGGTAAAAATAAGATACGAAGAATGCATCTGTTGCCGAATGATACGACATTAGCTACTGTATTAGGGGCGGCCGGTTATCGTACTTGTTTGGTTAATAAGTGGCATATGGATGGTTTCAATCCAGAGGCTACTCCCTTAAATAGAGGTTTTGATGAATTTTATGGTTGGCTGATTAGTACAGCTCATTCCAATGATCCGTATTATTATCCATATTGGAGATTCGATAATCATGAACTGAAGAATGTAGAGGAAAATGAAGGCGATAAACGGATAAAGCATAATACGGATATCTCTACAGAAGATGCCATTAACTTTATACGGCGAAATAAGGAGAATCCATTTTTCTTGTATTTGGCATATGATGCTCCGCATGAACCTTATAATATAGAAGAAACCACTTGGTATGACGATGAAGAATGGGATGTGAATACCAAACGATATGCTTCATTGATTACCCATATGGATCGTGCCATCGGTCGCTTGATAGCCGAATTGGAAGAATTGGAACTGCGTGAAAATACATTGATTATTTTTGCTTCCGATAATGGAGCTGCTAAACAAGCTCCATTGGAAGAATTGGGATGCAAAGGTTCGTTGAAGGGAATGAAGGGGACACTCTACGAAGGGGGAATTCGAATTCCTTTTATTGTAAACCAACCAGGAAAAGTTCCCGTACAGAAATTGGATAATTTGATTTATTTCCCAGATGTAATGCCTACATTGGCTGCTGCAGCACAGGCAACAGATAAGTTGCCAACGCGCAGAAATGGTATCAATATCCTTCCACTTTTTTATGGAGAACAGATGGATACTGATGATCGTTTGTTGTATTGGGAATTCCCTGGCAAACAACGTGCTGCTCGTAAGGGTGATTGGAAGGCTGTGACAGTAAAGAAGGATGCACCCTTGGAATTGTATAATATAAAAGAGGATATGACCGAATCTGAAAATTTGGCGGAACAACATCCCGAAATATTGCAGGAATTGGAAAAAGAAATGAATGCTATTCGTACTCCTTCTCCTAACTGGCCCTTATCGGGCGAATGATAAAAGCCATGTCTGTAGCTCTTCCTTTTGCCAGGCCGCTTTATGTAATGACGAAACCTATAGGTGCCCGTTGTAATTTGGCGTGTAGTTATTGTTACTACCAAGAAAAGGAAAAATTGTATCCAGAAATCCCCAGACACTTCATGTCTGAAGAATTATTGGAACATTTTACAAAGGAATATATTCAGTCACAAACCATGCCTCAAGTGTTGTTTACATGGCATGGTGGAGAACCGTTGATGCGTTCGATCGATTTCTATCAGAAAGCATTGGCTTTTCAGCGTAAATATGGCAAAGGACGGATCGTAGATAATTGTATCCAAACGAATGGTACATTGCTGACTGATGAATGGTGTCGTTTTTTTAAGGAGAATCATTGGTTGGTGGGAATTTCAATAGATGGACCGCAGAAGTTTCATGATGCATATCGTTGTAATCAACAAGGAAAGCCGTCGTTCAAGGAAGTGATGAAAGGCATTGAACTCTTGGAACGACATGGAGTGGAATGGAATGCCATGGCGGTAATCAATCGGTTGAATGTGGAACATCCTTTGGAATTTTATCATTTTTTTAAGAGTATAGGGTGTCATTATATTCAGTTTACTCCAATTGTGGAACGACTAGTTCTTAAAGATGGGAAAAAGCGATTGGCCCATGTTAATGATGGAACGAATGGTGTGTTGACTGAATATTCCATTACTCCTACCCAATGGGGTAGTTTTTTATGTACTTTGTTTGATGAATGGATACAAAAGGATGTAGGTGATTTTTTCATCCAACTCTTTGATGCAACATTGGCAAATTGGATCGGTGAAGAACCGGGAGTCTGTTCCATGTCCAAAAGTTGTGGAAGGGCTGCTATTATGGAATTTAATGGAGATATATATGCTTGTGACCATTTCGTTTTCCCTGAATATCGTTTGGGGAATATTTATCGGCAGTCATTGGTGGAGATGCTTTATGATAAAAGACAGCGGGATTTTGGTGAAGCTAAATGGAAATTCCTTCCACGACAATGCAAACAATGTAGATTTCTGTTTGCTTGTAACGGGGAATGTCCGAAGAATCGTTTTTCAATGACTGCTGATGGAGAAAAAGGCCTGAATTATTTGTGTGAGGGGTATTCCCAATTTTTTCATCATGTCGCTCCGTATATGGAATTGATGAAAGCAGAGTTGTTGGCAGGGCGTCCTCCTGCCAATGTCATGCGGCTTTTAAATTCGACAGAAATTAGGAACGGGCTTTGAATACTGGTCCTATTTTTTGAATTTCAGATTCGAAACCGAACCAATAACCATGTAGCTCTTTCTCGTCAGTAGGTAAAAAACAAAGACGAAGGCTGTCTTTGTAATCACCGTAAATTACATTCCATTGCTCGGGAGGGGTTTGATGTTTGGTCTTAACTCTTTCTGCCGGTTGTTTCTTGAGTGACATGCCTGCTTCTATCCAGGCAATGGTAGCTTCCAACAGATATTCAGGATGATATATTTTACAATATTCGTATAAAACGATTCCTCTTCTTTCCAGACTCATAGGATAGTCCAAGAGTTTTTTCTCTATCAGGTAATCAAGAAAATGTTGGAGTGAGACTTTGTTGTGTAGGATAATCATGCGTGTCAGTTTTTGCCATGCAGGAGTGTTGTAGAATGCATCGAGCAAACGTGATAATAGTCGTGCTGTTTGTAATTCTTTTGCATTGATCTCGCGAGTTTGTAATACTTCATAAGGTGGAAGTGGAGAATAGCATATCCCCAAATCTTTTGCATTTCGTTTCATTGCAGTCCCTGGTAGCAGTTTCAATGCTTCCAATTGGATTTCTCCAGCCTCGCAAGAAGCTAATGTTTGTATGTCTTCAAATATTTCATGCAAACGGTAAAGAGGAAGGCCAGCTATAAGGTCGGCATGGGTTTCCATGTTGTCAAGTGAACAAAGGAATTCCAGTCCTTCCAATGCTGCTTCTAATTTCCCTACTCGTTGGCATTTCTCCAACACTGGCTCACGTAAGCTCTGAATACCTGCTTCTAGATGCAGTAATCCTTTGGGTAGTCCTTTCAATGCTTCTTTTAGTTCATTCGATAATAAAGCTGGATGAATTTCCAAATGGAAACGCATGTGTGGATGATACTCTTGAAACAGTTTTAGCAATTCTTTGGCACGACTGATATTGAAATTGAAAGTGCGGTCCAATACTCGTACATCTTTAATTCCATGAGCGTGGATGGTCTCTATTCGTTGGCGGATAATGTCTATGGAAAGTGTACGTACCGGTTTTTCTCCTCCACTTACACAAAAAGCACATGTATTGAAACATCCACGTGTAGTTTCTAATTGTACGAACGGTTTTTGCCAATTAAAAAAACGGCTTTTTTCAGGTGCTTTTAATTGTTCAAGATCAAGGACTCTTGCTAATCCATTGTCATGGTATTGTTGGTCGGCTGAAAAGTAACACAATCCCGTGATGTTGGTCCATTGTTCTTGATTGTTCCAACAGGACAACCAACGAGGGAACTGCTCTTCTCCTTCTCCGCGAAATACACAGTTGACAAATGGATTACACCGCAAGAAATTTTCGTTATCGCCCAAAAATTCCGGTCCTCCCAATATAACGCAAGTCTCAGGAATCATGGCTTTTATGCGTGATATAATGTGCATCATTGCTTCATGATTGAATAGCCATACGGTAGCGGCGATGATATCTGGATGATGACTACAGACTTCACTTGCTATGTTTCCTACGTTTTCGTTGATGGTAGCAGATACGGTGTACCATTCCATTGCTTCATCTTCTGTCAATTGGGCATGGAGAGCGGGTAGCGCTAACGATGAATGAGCGTATGAACTATTCAGATCTATCCAAAGTATCTTCATAAAAGCATTTTCAATGTAAGGAGAAAACTATTTAATTAAGCTTTTTTCTTTCCGAAAAGAGTAGCCAATAGAAATCCTACTAAAAAGATGACAATGGTTCCCAATACTATGGCCATGTATTCATGGATGCCCGATTCGGGGAGTCCCAACCATTGGGCAGCGGATATCCAACCAATGATGATAACACCGCAGATGACACCGATAACTGCATGAATGTTTCGTGCTTTACGTGCCAAATAGCCTAATAGGAACAACCCAAGCATACCACCACTGAAGATGGAAGAGAGTTTCCACCAGGCATCGAGGATACTATCAACATTGACCAATGCCAAAGCCACAATAATTCCTAAAATACCTACAATAACGCTGGATATTTTCAAAACAAATAGTTGTTCACGATCAGAAGTCTCTTTGCGGATGCGCTTATAGTAGTCGGTCAGAATGATGGTAGACGAACTGGTTACACTGGTGGCTACCGTACTCATGCCTGCTGCGAAGATGGAAGCAATAAGCAAACCGGTAAGTCCCACGGGGAGTTGGTTGACAATGAAGAGCGGGAATACATAATCGGCTTTAATGTCAGCTGGCAATAGTTCTGGATAAACTTGATAATAGGCGTAAAGTGCTGTACCAATCAGAAAAAATACTGCTGATACAGGGATGAATAGATATCCGCCAAATAAAGCAGAAAACTTGGCTTCCTTTTCACTCTTGGCTGTATGGTATCGTTGTACGTAATTTTGGTCGATACCGTAGTTTTGTAAATTGGTAAACACACCATATATCAAACAAACCCAGAAGGTAGAGGTCCCAATGCCCCAATCGAATGAGCCTAATGAAAATTTGTTTTCGGCTATGGCTATTTCGAAAGTTTGTACAGGACCTTCTGGCATACTGAAAAGTAATACGACTAGGCATATCAAAGCACCGCCTATTAGGATAAATCCTTGAATGGCTTCTGTCCAAATAACCGCTTTGATTCCTCCCAGCATAGAGTAAATGATGATAGCAATGCTGGTAATGATGATAACCATCTGTATATTCCAACCCATCAGAATATTCATAGGAAGTGCCAATAAAAATAGGATGGATCCCATGCGGGCTATCTGTGTGAGTAAATAACAAGCGGAAGCATATAATCGTGCCCATACTCCGAAACGTTCTTCTAAGAAGGTGTATGCCGATACACTACCTTGGCTTCGGTAGAAGGGGACAAAATACTTGGCTGCAAAATACGAAGCAATGGGGATGGACAGACTGAAAACAAATGCGTTCCAATCGCCTGCAAAGGCTTTACCTGGATAACCTAAGTAACTGATGCTGCTTACATAAGTAGCAAAGATGGACATACCTACTACCCAACCCGGGAGGCTCCGTCCTGCTGAAGTGAAATCTTCGGAAGAGGCTTTCTTATTGAAGAACGAACATCCAAAAACTACGATACCTCCAGTAAATAGGAGGAAAATTATGAGGTCGATAATGTGCATAATCTATTTCTTAAAGGATTAGTTTCCCATTTTCGATAGGCAAGCGTTCAAGAGCCTGACGAATCTTTTCTCGTTCTGGAGCATGGAATTTATAGAAAGGAGAGGCTACAAAGTCATCATTGATGACGCCCAAGATAGAAAGGGCACATTTCAGTCCTTTCAAATAGCTGGACCCATGTTGTCCCACGGTATAGATGCTGCTACTTATTTGCATAATGTATTGTTGCAAGCGAAGTACTTCGGGTAAGTTGCCTGCTTTGGCGGCATTATACATGCCTACGTAGAGTTCGGGGAACATGTTGGCTCCACCGTTGATACCTCCATGTCCTCCTAATAACACACATTCACCGGTAATTTCTTCTGGACCTACCAACATGGCAAAGTCGGGACGGTCTTTCATTGTATGCATGACAGATTGGAAGTACACAGCATTGGCTGAACTGTCTTTGAAACCTACCACTTGCTGGTTTTGGGCAATGCGGTGTATAGTAGACGGAGCGAAACTAACTTTTACATGCGAGGGCATGTTGTACAAGAATACAGGTAGTGGAAGCTGGGGGACAAGCTCTTCATAGAATTGGGCTAATTCTGGCTGACCGGTTGCAAAGTAATAAGGTGGAGCAGATACAACTCCGGAAGCTCCACAATCGGCAGCTATGTTTGCTAAATTAATACTTTCAATGATGGAAGTATCGGTAATACATGCCAATACCGGCAATCTGCCTTGGTTGATGCGACATGTCTCTTCTATCATTTGCTTGCGTACTCGGTAGCTCAAACTTTGTTCCTCACCGGTAGTTCCCAAAATGAACAGGCCATGTACTCCTCCAGCAATGAGGTGCTCAATCAAACGTTCCAAACTTTCTATGTCTAATGTCTCGTTGTCCTTCAAAGGAGTGACCAATGGAGGAATGATGCCGCAAAGCGGACTTTTAAACTTGTTTTCCATACACTTATATTTATATAATGAAAAGACGGACAAGACTATCATTTGTAATCAGTTGTTGTTTTTGGATGAATGTAGATGTATAATAAGAATCTTTTCTTATCTTTGACCGTTTATTTAGCAGAAAATAAGATGGCTATCTTTCATAGATATTGGAATTGGTGTAAGCGTTTCCCTCATCGCTGTGGATATGGAGTACATTCTCCTTCCGATTTTTTCTTGATAACTTCGGTTATTTATGAGCAAGGTGCCTATTATGCTTATCAAACGCTTGGCAAAAAACATTTTTCAGTATTTTTGCCTCATTATAGAAAGAAGGTAAACCGACTCTTGTTTCGTTTGGTAAACCATTTGCGCCCCCATTCGTTGATAGAAGTAGGAATAGGGAATGGGGCATCCATTAGTTATATGAGGGCTGCCAGAACTTCTATGAAATCGTTTACTATTAAGGGAAAGGATCTGGATAAGACTTTGGATGCATTGGACAAAGATATCCAGGTTTTAGAAGGAATAGACTTGTTGCATATAGGTTATACTCCCTATTATCAGGAAGTTTTTGAACAGGCTTTGCCGTTTGTGAAGGATAACTCGTGCTTTATCATAGGCAATATATATCAGACCAAGGAAAAGAAGATGTGGTGGAAACATCTGCAGGAAGATGAGCGGGTGAAACTTACATTCGACTTGTATGATATAGGATTGGTGTTTTTTGATCGGAAACGAATTAAACAAAATTATATAGTTAATTTTTTATAGTTTGGATGAAAAAAAGTCTGATTTATACTCGTACAGGCGATAAGGGAACTACTTCTTTAGTAGGAGGAACCCGTGTCCCCAAAACCCATATCCGATTGGAAGCTTATGGGACTATAGATGAACTTGATACCCTATTGGGACTTTTGTGTACTTATCTGACCGATGAGGAAGATCGTAAACTTGTTTATTGGATACAGCATAAAATGTTTGTGATAGGGGCATATTTGGCAACTGATCAAGAAAAGATTGCATTGAAAGAAGAAAGTCGGTTGAAAGAATCAGATGTTGCTCGATTGGAAGCTGCTATTGATGAAACAGATTCTCTGCTGCCTCCTTTAAATGCTTTTGTAATACCTGGTGGCTCCCGTGAATCAGCTGTTTGTCAGGTCTGTAGAACAATATGTCGTAGAGCTGAAAGGCGTATTTTAGCTTTGTCCGAAGTTTGTGTAGTGGATGAAAATGTATTAGCTTTTGTCAACCGATTATCTGATTGGCTCTTTGTTTTGGCTAGAAAATTGAATTTATTGTCGAAGACCAACGAAATTTATTGGGATAAAAGTTGTAATTGAAATATTTTGTTATACTTTTGCGGCGAAATAGAGATTGTAAATAAAAATGTTGTTTTTTAACTGATATATTATGTATTGGACATTAGAATTAGCATCCAAATTGGAAGATGCTCCATGGCCGGCAACTAAAGATGAATTGATTGATTATGCCATTCGTTCGGGCTCTCCATTGGAAGTAATCGAAAATTTGCAGGAAATGGAAGATGAAGGTGAAATTTACGAAAGTATCGAAGATATTTGGCCTGATTATCCAAGTAAAGAAGACTTCTTCTTTGATGAAGAGGAATATTAAGAATTTTGTTTTTAATGAAAAGGCGATGTCGCAATTGGAATTAAATGCGACATCGCCTTTTACCTATATCATGAATATGAAAACTAATTTAATGTTGATGTGTGCGACTTTGATGATGGTCGTAATGGGGTGTGGACATTCTGCCGACCCTTTAGTAGTAGAAACTCATACGGGTTTAATAAAAGGTGTAGAACAAGAAGGTACATTGGCCTTTTTAGGTATTCCGTATGCAAAAGTGGAGCGTTTCATGCCTCCACAACCAGTTGGTGGATGGAAGGAAATGAGACTGTGTGACCATTGGGGACCACAAGCTATGCAAATGACGCATGGAAGAGAGTTGAGTGAAGAGGAAATGTCGGAGAAAAATTCATGTGTATTGAATGTTTGGACAACCGATAAAAAAGCTTGTAAACCTGTGATGGTATGGTTACACGGAGGTGGATTCGAATCCGGCACTTCTGCTTGGAATCCGGGAATGGGTTTGGCAAAGAAGGACGTGGTAGTTGTAAGTGTGAACCATCGGCTTAATATTTTAGGCTTTTTGGATTTGTCGGCTTGTTCTGAACAATACAAGAACTCGGCTAATGTAGGTATGTTGGATATTGTGGCGGCACTTCAATGGGTTCAGAAAAATATCCGCCAGTTTGGAGGAGACCCAACCAATGTTACCATTTTTGGAGAGTCTGGAGGAGGGGGTAAGGTCGGTACTTTGCTTTGTATGCCTTCTGCCAAAGGATTGTTTCACAAAGCCATTATAATGAGTGGTACAATACTGAATATTAATAATAAAACGATGAGTGAAGAACTTGGCAAGGCTGTGTTGAAGGAATTGGATATCGATGCCAAGCACATTGAGCGAATCAAAGAAATACCATACAAAGAATTGTATGCGGCTGGGCAAAGAGCGATGGCTGCCAGTATTGGAACTCGTAAACCGGGAACACCGATGATGTGGGGATTCGGACCAACTCCTGATGGCGTGACTTTGCTTCAACAACCTTTTCAACCAGGCTTTTCGGATATTTCATCGGATATTCCTATATTAATAGGGACAACTTTCAATGAATTGCAACGTCCACTTTATAATGAACCGATGACTTTGGATGAAGCTCGGACAGGCTTGAAGAAAACGTTTGGTGAGAATACGGAGGAATATATCCGTGTATTTGGTGAAACTTATCCAGATTATGTTCCACAAGATTTGCTTTGCATTGATTGGTTGTTCCGTCCTAAGACAATTATTACAGCTGATTCAATTGCTGAAAGTAGAAATGCGGACACGTATATGTATATGTTTGCTTGGCGATCTCCAGAGAGTAAAAGTTCTCAGCATGGTGCTGAATTGAAGTTCTGTTTCAATACACTTCATCATTCACCAAATGAATTGCCTCAACCGACTCCTGAAGATTATAGGTTGGCCGATTTGATGAGTAGTTCGTGGGCACAATTTGCCCATACGGGTAAACCGAGTGTTGAAGGTCTTCCGGCTTGGAAACCCTATACGTCGGCAAATGGGGAAATGCTTGTTTTTGATTATGAATGTAAGATTGTTCATAATCATGACAGAGAATTGAATCAAATCATCGATGCACATTGTTTCAAACAATTGGAAGAATTTAAAGAAAAGAATAAGTAGTATTATTCAACATTCCCATTTGGGTACAATATGAACATGTTATAAGAATAATTGTTTATCTTTGTATTGTTAAACATTAAATATGTGGATATGAAAAAGATTTTTAATGTAGTGATGGTGGCTGTGGCCCTAATGATGGTGATTCCTGTCCAAGCTCAATTAATTAAGTTTGGGGTGAAGGGTGGTTTGAATATGTCCAAAATAGATTGGAAAGGTGGATATGAAGGAAACAAGGATAATACTACCGGTTTCTTTATTGGACCTATGGCGGAAATTACATTACCTGTTGTCGGTTTGGGATTCGATGGTGCTTTGATGTATTCTCAACGTGGTAAAGGTGAAGTTAAAGAACAAGGGCTTGAAATTCCTGTTAATTTAAAATATACTATAGGATTGGGTAGTTTTGCTGGCATTTATTTGGCAGCTGGTCCCGATTTCTTTTTTAATTTCAAGGATATAAATTTGGAGGATATAATATCTATCAATGGGAAGCCAACTACTCCAGAAACCATTAATTCCAAAAAATCTCAAGTCGCTTTGAATTTAGGAGCTGGTTTGAAACTGTTGAAGAAATTGCAAGTTGGTATTACTTATCAGATTCCGATGGGCGATAGCTTTGAATTGGAAAATTTAGGCAAAGGTGTAGGAAAGACGAAAACTTGGCAAGTTTCTGCCGCTTATATCTTTTAATAGGACGGTTACAATCCATTATAAAAATGGGAGACATTCTATCGGGAGTGTCTCTTTTTTTGTACCTTTGCCGTATGAAGAAATACGTGGATGTCATAGTGCCTTTACCCATTGCTTCGCAATATACTTATTCGCTGCCTGTCTCATTGGCGGATAGTGTGATGGAAGGTTGTCGGGTAGTGGTACCATTTGGGCGGAAGAAGTATTATACGGGTATTGTAACGAAAGTTCATTATACTGCTCCAGAAGGATATGAAACGAAAGATATTGAAGAGGTACTCGACTCTTCACCGATAATACTTCCTCGTCAACTTCAGTTCTGGGAGTGGATTTCTTCGTATTATTTCTCTACTATAGGCGATGTATACAAAGCTGCTATGCCGTCGGGTATGAAACTTGAGAGCGAAACAATGGTCGTATATAATGAGGAATACGAGTCTTCGAACCCTTTGCCGGAAAAGGAACAACGTATACTCGATTTATTGAGTGTAGACAAGGAACAGTGTATCACGCAATTGGGAAAAGCCAGTGGTTTTAAACATATCCTGCCGCTTATCAAATCATTACTCGAAAAGGAGGCCATTTTTGTAAAAGAAGAATTGAAACGTCAATATAAACCTCGTACGGAAGCGCGTGTACGATTGGCTGATAAAGATATGACGGAGGATAAATTGCATACATTGTTTGATGGTATGAGTAGAGCCAAAAAACAATTGGCTTTGTTGATGAAATACATTGAACTTTCGGGTTGGATGAGGGATGGTAAATTACTCAAGGAGGTATCCAAACAACAACTACTGAAAGCATCCGATACCTCGATTTCGGTATTTAACGGTTTGGTTGAAAAAGGCATTTTCGAAGTATATTATCATGAAATAGGTCGTTTGGATAGGCAGAATACATATGGAGAAGCATCCTATGAATTGAATGTTTCGCAGCAACAGGCTTTCAATAGCATTATAAGCAGTTTTGCTAAGAAGGATGTTTGTTTACTGCATGGAGTGACTTCCAGTGGAAAAACTGAAATATATATCCATTTGATTGAAGAGATATTGAAAACAGGTAAGCAAGTACTTTATCTGTTGCCGGAAATAGCTCTGACTACTCAAATAACAGAGCGTTTAAAGCGGGTTTTCGGTAATCGTTTGGGGGTTTATCATTCTAAGTTCCCTGATGCCGAAAGAGTGGAAATTTGGCAAAAACAACTGACAGACAATCCTTATGATATAATTTTAGGGGTACGTTCGTCCGTTTTTCTTCCCTTCCAGCGTTTGGGGTTGGTTATTGTGGATGAAGAACATGAAAATACTTATAAACAGCAAGATCCTGCTCCGCGCTACCATGCTCGAAGTTCAGCTATTGTGTTAGCTTCAATGTACAAAGCGAAAGTTTTGTTGGGAACAGCTACTCCGAGTGTGGAAAGTTATTTTAATGCCACTGAAGGTAAATATGGTTTGGTGAAATTGAAAGAAAGGTATAAGGATATCCGTTTGCCTCTTATCGATGTGGTAGATATCAAAGAATTGACCCATCAAAAACGGATGAAAGGGCCATTCTCTCCTTATTTGATACAAGAAATCAAAGAAGCCTTGGGACGAAAGGAACAAGTCATTTTGTTCCAGAATCGGAGGGGGTTCGCACCAATGGTAGAATGTCACACTTGTGGTTGGGTTCCGAAATGTAAAAATTGTGATGTGAGTTTGACATACCACAAAGGACTGAATCAACTTACTTGTCACTATTGTGGGTATACCTATCAGATACCTCGTATCTGTCCAGCTTGCGAAGGAATGGAATTGAATTATCGCGGTTTTGGAACAGAACGTATTGAAGACGATATTAAAATGCTGTTTCCTGAAGCAAAAGTGGCTCGTATGGACTTGGATACGACTCGTACTCGTACAGCTTATGAACGTATCATAGCCGATTTCCAAACAGGAAAGACGGATATCCTGATTGGTACACAGATGGTGTCCAAAGGATTGGATTTCGATCATGTGAGTGTGGTAGGTATTCTTAATGCTGATACTTTGTTGAACTACCCTGATTTTCGAAGTCATGAACGGGCTTTTCAACTGATGGCTCAAGTTGCAGGTAGGGCAGGTAGAAAGAATAAGCAAGGGAAAGTAATACTTCAAACGAAGTCGCCTGAACTCCCTGTTATTCATCAAGTAGTGAAGAACGATTTTGAACAAATGTATTACGATCAATTGGCAGAACGTCAAATGTTTCGTTATCCTCCATATTATCGGTTGATTTATGTATATCTAAAACATCGAAAGGAGAATATACTCGATTTGGCTGCTGATACGTTGACAGCTTATTTACGTGCTTCTTTGGGTAGTCGTGTGTTAGGCCCTGACAAACCTCCAGTGGCACGTGTACAGACTTTATTCATTAAAAAAATTGTGATTAAGGTGGAGCATAATGCTTCAGTAAAGAAAGTACGTGAATACTTGACGTCGGTACAACGTGCTTTGTTGGAAGATGAACGTTTCCGTTCGTTGGTTGTGTATTATGATGTAGATCCTCAATAGAGTTAGAGTATGAAAAGAATATTATTTGTTTGTTTAGGCAATATTTGTCGTTCGTCATCAGCTGAAGAAATTATGCGTGTTCTAGTGAAGAATGCAGGATTGGAAAATGATATAGAGGTAGATTCGGCTGGTATTTTAAGCTATCATGAAGGCGAATTGCCCGATAGTCGGATGCGGATGCATGCTTCTCGTCGTGGTTATAATTTGGTACATCGTTCTCGTCCAATTTGCACTTTTGATTTTTATAATTTCGATATGATTGTGGGAATGGACGATAGAAACATTCAGGATCTTATTGATCGTGCTCCTGATTTGGAAAGTGAAAAGAAAATATATCGTATGACTGACTTTTGTCGTTCTAAAATAGTAGATTACGTCCCTGATCCTTACTACGGGGGTGCACAAGGTTTTGAGAATGTTCTTGATATCTTGGAGGATGCGTGTGCAGGATTGTTGGAGGAAGTCAGACTATAAATCTTATTTGATGAATCTTTTCATCAATGGGATCAGGAAACGGCGCAGTTTCCGTAATCGATACCAGTATTCTGCTTTACGCAACCATTGTGGGTCATTGCATTCCTGTATGCTTCCGTCTGGATGGTAAATAGCCTTTAATATACCTATGATTTCATACCTATTCACTTCTTCTACTTGTGCTAGATTTCCATCACCCATCATTCTGCATTTTTCCATGTTACTACCAATATACCGATGTATCATATAGTGTCCGTTCCATTCGTAAAAGGTGCAGCACCACTTTTTCAATGGATCTTTTAAATGATAGGGAATGATTTCCACTATATCTTTTCCTCCTCGGATGAAAGGAAACATGCTCTCTCCGTTTATACGGATACGGACCGACTTTCCTTCCTTCAATAAGGTAGCGGCTTCTGTTAAAAATGAATTTTGAAGGACTTTTTTTTTCATACAAACAAAGTCTTGCATGATAATAAAGCAGCTTCTTTGTTGGGCAAACAAGCCAAGTGATAACAAGGTATGGCTGACAAAATACCATCCAAAGTGTGGCTTACTCCATTGTATAGATTTTCATCGTATGCAAATTGTGGCGCACAAGAAGGATGTAAGGCTCCAATGGATTGGAGTATCGTGAGCTTTTGGATTTGGTTGTAAGGCGCCTGTGATAGGCGTACGCATCCTTGCAGTTCGTATCGTTCGTTTTTATAACAAGGCGTTTTTCCACTCCACGGACTTCCATATGCCCATATTTTTTCGTTCTCTATTCGGATGATAGGACTGTCATCGTTAAGCAATACAGCTCCTGATATATGCTCTTGCCACAAACGGGTATGTGTACTCTTTCCTGTACCACTTTCTCCTAAAAACAGGACAGCCTTGTCATGGTATACGATGCAACTAGTATGGATGGCAAGTGTATGATGGTGTACGGTCATGATACCATATCCAACCCATATAGCATAACGTAACAAATAGGGCTCATAATTACCGTATAAGTATACCGTTCTATTTGTTATGTTGGTCCATAGGTACAAACAGTCTTTTCCTTCGGGTGTCAGACACATGAGGTAGCCTCCTGTTGTGGTTCCGAAAGCACCTTTTACATCTTCGAATTCCAAAGTATACAATTCTTTGGCAAATAAAGGGATATCCATTTCTTTGCCTTCAGAAAAGTTGAAATCGATATCGGTTTTTTCAATTCGAAAAGGTTGGAACCCGGGAAGTCTTTTCAGAGCTTCACAGATAGGGGATGATATGCTCAATTTATGTCCAGCTATGTTGTAATATTGTTTCATGATTCTTGATTGACGTTTATGATACGGTCGCAGTACGATAATGAACTTTCGCGATGGGCTATTGAAAGAATAGTCAGCCCTATATAAGTTTTTCTCAAAGAGGCCAACATATTGTTTATTTCTTTTTCTGTTTCGTTGTCGAGTGCAGAAGTAGCCTCGTCCAACAAGATGATTTCCGCTTCTTTATATAAAGCACGGGCTATTCCAATACGTTGTTTTTGCCCTCCTGAAATTTTATTCCCAAATTCTCCCAAGGATGTTTCCATTCCTTTGGACAAAGTCTGTACCCAATCGTATAAGCAGACTTGCTTTAAAATTCGATTAATTTTTTCTTTATCTATATCTTTACATCCTAAAGCGATATTTTCAGCAAGAGAACCCTGAAATATGTATACATTCTGTTGTACATATCCTGTTTTTCTCAACCATTTCGCTTGTATGTCGGCAGTGAGTTTGGTGTGGTCTATTCTGATTTCTCCACTTTGGGGCGTGAGGAACCCTAACAACAAATTAAATAATGTCGATTTCCCGGCTCCACTATATCCTTGAAAACCGATATATTCTCCTTTCCCGATTTTACATGAAAAGTGTTCCAGAATCATTTCTCCTTCACCGTATTTGTAGCATAAATCGATTACGGAAAGCTCTTTTTCGAAATCCAATGTGCCTGCAGTCTCGGGTGTCTTATTGTCATCTTTTAGTCCTTCTTCTATGATTTGTAAGTTGCTGGCATTGTTTTGTATTAAGGTCCATCCTGATAGAATACCACGAAGAGCAGGCAATAATCTGAAAGCAGCTATAGCAAAAATTCCTATCAACATTTTAATATCTCCGGTACCAGTCATAGTCATCCAAGTCAGCCCTGTAATAGCTGATAATTCGGAAAGGAGCATTGGAATTCTTGCCATGGTCTCCATTTTCATTCGGTTGTTTGTAATCTGTTCCAAGCCTTCTTTGAAATATTCTTTCATATTGTAGAAAGCATCGTTCACCTCCAATTCGGCAAATCCACCAAAAGTATCGGTTACTACCCTTGTCTGTTTTCTTCTTGCTTCTAATTCTTGCCGTCCGAATTCACGAGCGTGTTTTCGTATGCTAAAAGTATATAACAATATGAAAGGGAGGAACGATACAAATAAGATTAAAGCTGTATACCAATCGTATATAAGTAGGGCAACCATGACCATTACCATAAGCAGGCAATCGCCGACAATACGTAATAAAGGAGCTAGTATATTCAGACTGAATGCATAGCAAACGAAATTCACTTCATATCCTAAACGATTAATACCTTGTTCTCGTATAAAGAGGAGCCCCCGGCGGTAGTAAGCGGTGAAGAGCGAGAAACTCAAACGTTTGTATAGCTCCAATAGGAATTTCTGTTGGTAGCGAGAAAAAAGAGTACTTAATATACTTTTAATTATTACTACAACAATAGCCAATAGACAAAACCAAAGTGCTGCTTTCCGTTGCTCTCCTCCATCGAGTAGAAAGTATAGGACTGGCATCAAAGTCGCCAATCCTATAAAGTCTATAATCGCCGACAGGAATATGCTGCCAGCTACCCATAACCCTTTTCTCTTTTCTTCGGCTATTAGAAGGTTTAGAATCCTTTTGACCATTCCTCTTTTAATCGCTCAGGATATTGCACTTTTTCAAAGCTTCTACCCAATTCCCGGCATCCTTCATTGCTTGTTCTGGGGCGATGCCGTAAGTATCAACCAAAACTTGGGCAGCTTGTTCTAAATTGAATTCTTGATTAATCAATTTTTCCCACATCAACTTAGCTGATGTATTCAAGGAAATAATGCTTGTCAGGTTTGCTTCAGTAATTCCTTGATTGATTATCACATTTTCTCCTGCTATTTCACGTAGTTTATAATTGGATTTGATTTTCATGATTCATTGATTTTTAATTGGTATGCAAAGGTATATTTTTTTATGGGTTAAATATGGTTTGTTGCATATTATTTATGATTTCTTCAACTCGGGATAGGTGATCCGGGTGTGGTATATTGTTTTCAATTTTTCCTTGAACAAGGCTTTTACTTGCGAAATGTCTTTGAACGTAATGGGACATTCCTTAAAATAACCATCGTTTACTTGTGAATCTATAATCTTGTCGACCAATGAACCGATATTTTCTTCTGTATATTCATCAAGACTTCTTGAGGCGGCTTCCACTGCATCCGCCATCATCAAAATAGCCTGTTCCTTCGTAAATGGATTCACTCCCGGATATTGGAACTTTTCGATACTTACTTCTTCGTCCGGGTGCTCATTTTGATATGAAATATAAAAATATTTGGCTACACCGTGTCCGTGGTGTGTATCAATGAATTCCTTGATGACTTTAGGGAGATTGTACTTTTCGGCCAATTTCAATCCATCGGTTACATGTCCGATGATGACTTGTGCGCTTTGCTCGTAATTAAGGCTTTTATGTGGATTTACTCCTGATTGGTTTTCGGTGAAAAAAGCAGGATTTTCCAATTTGCCGATATCGTGGTACAATGCTCCAGTTCTGACCAATTGGCTGTTTGCTCCGATTCGATTGGCTGCTTCTGCTGCTAAATTGGACATTTGAAGGGAGTGCTGGAATGTTCCCGGTGCAATCTCTGACATTTTACGTAGTAAAGGATGGTTGATATTGGAAAGTTCCACTAAAGTTACATTAGATGTAAAGCCGAATATCTTTTCCAAAGCAAATAGAAGTGGATAGGTGAACAATAACATGATTCCATTAATGCCGAAATAGATATACATGCGCGTATTCAACTTTGTCAGGTCGTCCTCATGAATCAATTCAAAAGCGAAATAAAGTAGGGCGTAACAAGCAAAGACGATAAATGCAGTACGGAACAATTGTGAACGTTGGGAAAGCTCGCGTAGGCTGAAAATAGCGGCCATACCTGTCAATATTTGTAATAAGATGAATTCATGAGGATACCGTAAGGTTATGGAACAGAGTAGAATTATCGTCACATGAGCCATGAATGCTGTACGTGAATCGAGAAAAATACGTATAATGATAGGAATCATGGCAAACGGAATAATGTATATGCTCGACAAGTTTTGTTCTACAATGATGGAGGAAAGGACGGGAAAGAATATAATTAGGATAAACAATAAAGATAAGTTTCCTTTTCTTTCATAGAAATCCCTTCTGAACAGTTCCAAATAGAACATGAAACAGCAGATAAACAGACTGACAAATAGAATCTGACCGAGAAAGGTAAGTCGTTTCTCTTCCAATGTATCTCCTCGTTTTTCCCATTCTTTCTCCAATGAATTTAGAATATTGAAAGTATTTTCGTCGATAATTTCTCCTCGATCAATAATCTTTTGGCCGTTGAGTACGTATCCGCTAGCCCATGAAATATTGGATAGGAGATCTTTTAGAGCTGATTCAGATTTTACTTCATCGTAAATGATGTTGGGTACAATGTAATTGTTTAAATTGCATTGTTGAAGTGCTTGTCTGTTGAAACGGGTGGTATCTGCATTCAACATGTATTCATATGCTTCTTTAGTAGTATACAGTTGTTCCACTTCCGTTCCTTTTGCTACATTTTGTTCCACCAGTAAAATGTGATTAATGTTGTCTTCCAACAATTGGTGCTGTTCATTTCCGCTGAGGATTCCTTTTTCGTATATTTTTTTAAGGTTTCGTTCGATGTACTTGAAATATTCAGGCCCAATCTGTTGTTTTAAATGTTTGTTGTAGTCCTCCTTAAATTTAGTCAACGCGGCAATTCCCACTTGCTTGTCCAATTCATAGTAAGGTTGGTAAGAAGCCATAATGCTGTCTTCTTCCGCTTGTACTTGTTGTTCGTTTTTGTAAATAGGGAAATCGAAAGAGGCTTGTAATAACCCGTATTTCCATGGGGTATTGATGTCAAACTGGTAGTTGAATTTACCCTCTTTAGGAAGGAAATAGGCGATGATGGCTACTGTAACAATAAAAATAATCGCTTTATATAGCAAATCTTTATAAGAAAATCCGTTATTAACCTTGAAACTATCCATGATTCTATAATTTTGCTCGCAAAATACGAAAAAATCGGGAAATTGAATTAATTTTGCACAGTATTTTATAGATTAAAGAACAAATGTCAGAAAGAAAAGTTAGAGTTCGTTTTGCTCCGAGTCCTACAGGAGCGTTACATATTGGCGGTGTACGTACTGCATTGTATAACTATCTGTTTGCCCGTCAACATGGGGGCGATTTGATTTTCCGTATTGAAGATACAGATTCTAATCGCTTTGTTCCAGGAGCGGAAGAATATATCATAGAGTCGTTCAAATGGTTAGGGATTAAATTTGATGAGGGGGTAAGTTTTGGAGGAGAACATGGACCTTACCACCAATCGGAACGTCGTGATATCTATAAGAAATATGTACAGCAATTGTTGGAGGCTGGCAAAGCGTATATTGCTTTTGATACTCCAGAAGAATTGGATGCCAAACGTAAAGAAATTGCTAATTTCCAATACGATGCGTCTACTCGTATGAGTATGCGTAATTCATTGGCTCTATCGAAAGACGAAGTGGATGATTTGATAGCGGAAGGAAAACAATATGTAGTGCGTTTCTTGATTGAACCAAATGAAGAGGTGCATGTTCAAGATATTATTCGGGGCGAAGTGGTTGTGAACTCTTCCGTGTTGGATGATAAAGTGCTGTACAAATCGGCAGATGAGTTGCCTACTTATCATTTGGCCAATATTGTAGATGATCACTTGATGGAAGTTACCCATGTAATCCGTGGGGAGGAATGGTTACCTTCAGCTCCACTTCATGTGCTGCTTTACCGTGCATTTGGATGGGAAGACACCATGCCTCAATTTGCGCATCTTCCGCTCTTACTGAAGCCTGATGGAAATGGTAAATTGAGTAAACGTGATGGTGACCGTTTAGGATTCCCTGTATTTCCATTGGAGTGGCATGACCCCAAAACGGGTGATGTGTCTTCGGGCTATCGTGAATCAGGCTATTTGCCGGAAGCTGTTATTAATTTCTTGGCTTTGTTGGGATGGAACCCAGGCAACAATCAAGAAATCATGTCGCTCGACGAATTGGTGCAATTGTTTGATTTGAAGCATTGTAGCAAGGCTGGAGCTAAATTCGATTTTGAAAAAGGTAAGTGGTTCAATCACGAGTACATCAAAATGAAGGATAACGGTGAATTGGCCGATTTGTTTATGCCTATTCTAAAGGAAAATGGTGTGGAAGTTTCAAAGGAAATGGTGACAACCGTAGTGAGTTTAATGAAAGATCGTGTAAGTTTTGTCAAGGAATTGTGGGATACTTGCAAGTTTTTCTTTGTTGCACCGACTGAATATGATGAAAAGACCCGTAAGAAACGTTGGAAAGAAGATTCGGCCGATCGTATGAAGGAATTGGCTGATGTATTGAAAGCTTTGGATGATTTCTCTGCCGAAAATCAAGAAAAGGTAGTAATGCAGTGGATTGCTGACAAGGGATATCACATGGGCAACATTATGAATGCATTCCGTTTGACTTTGGTGGGTGAAGGAAAAGGTCCTCATATTTTTGATATAACAAAAGTGTTGGGAAAAGAGGAAACATTGGCTCGTATACATCGTGCTGTTGAAGTCCTCAAGTGATAAGAAGAGAATATGATGTATAATATTGCCATATATGTTTATCTGTTTGCGGTCAAGGTAGTCGCTTTGTTCAAAGAAAAACCGTCTAAAATGGTAAAAGGCCATCGGGAAGTCTTTGAGATACTCCGTAACAAGATTGACAGAAATGCGCGGTACATTTGGTTTCATGCTGCTTCGTTAGGTGAATTCGAGCAAGGTCGTCCGTTAATAGAACGTATTCGCAAGGAGTATCCGGAATATAAGATTCTCCAGACTTTTTTTTCACCATCGGGTTATGAGGTAAGAAAAAATTATGAAGGAGCAGATATTGTTTGCTATTTGCCGTTTGATACGCCAGGCAATGTCAGGAAGTTTATGGAATTGGCTAATCCTTGCATGGCTTTTTTTATTAAGTACGAATTCTGGCAGAATTATTTGAATGCTTTGTATGAGAAAGGGATTCCGGTCTATAGTGTTTCGTCCATTTTTCGACCTAATCAAATCTTTTTTCGTTGGTATGGAAAGGATTATCGCAAAGTTCTGAAGAAATTTACTCATCTTTTTGTGCAGAATGAAGTGTCCAAACAATTGCTGGCAGGTATAGGGGTAGATAAAGTGACTGTGGCAGGAGATACTCGGTTTGACCGTGTGCTCGATATCTGTGCTGCTGCAAAACAATTACCTTTGGTCCAAAAATTCAAAGGAGATGCTTTGACGTTTGTAGCTGGTAGTTCTTGGGGGCCGGATGAAGAAATTTTTATTCAGTATTTCAATAATCATCCAGAAGTGAAATTGGTGATTGCTCCACATGTGGTAAGCGATGGCCATCTGAAAGAAATTATTTCAAAACTGCAATGTACTTCTATACGTTATACACAGGCGACCGAAGAAAATGTATCCGATGCAAGGTGCCTGATTATAGACTGTTATGGTTTGTTGTCATCCATTTATCGTTATGGAGAAATATCCTATGTGGGTGGGGGCTTTGGTGTAGGTATTCATAATGTATTGGAAGCGGCGGTGTATGGTATACCGGTAGTCTTTGGCCCAAACAATAAGAAATTCCGTGAAGCCCAACATCTCTTGGAAAAGAAAGGTGGTTTTGAAATTAAGGATTACAAAGATTTTGAATGCTTGTTGGATAAGCTCTTGGCGGATAAAACTTATTTGGAACAATCCGGAAAAGCAGCTGGTGATTATGTGAAACATAATGCCGGTGCATTGGATAAGATTATGCAAAGCATTCCTTTTTAAAAATGAAATTACGATAGTAGTCTCGTGAGTCGCGAGACTACTATTTATATAGATTGAGACTATTCTTCTTTAAACCACGAAGCATACATCAAATATCCATTTGCAATTTTTTGGTTGAGTTCTTTGCTTTGTTCTGTTGGGATTTTTTTTATGAATTTGGCTGGAACTCCTGCCCATAAGGTCCCTGGCTCAATTATGGTGTTGCTCAATACTAAAGCGCCGGCAGCAACGATAGCTCCTTCGCCTATAATGGCATGATCAAGAATGGTTGATCCCATTCCTATTAAAGCTCCGTCTTTTATGATGGCGCCATGAATGGTTACATTGTGTCCCACTGATACATCGTTGCCAATTTCGACAACCGATTTTTGGTAAAGCGTGTGTAGTACACTCCCATCTTGAATGTTTACTCGGTCGCCTATACGAATGGAATTGACATCGCCACGGAGTACGGCATTGAACCAAATACTGCAATCTCGTCCGATGGTTACATCGCCTACAATCGTTGCGTTTTCGGATAAGTATGTATTTTCACCGATTTGAGGAGTGAATCCTCTAACTGATTTTATAAGTGCCATAAATGTTATCGTTTAAGTGGGGTTGTAGCTTTCTTCAACCATTCTTGTCCGTTTGGGTCAAGCAATGGGTAGAGACGGTTGTATACCATCTGATGATATTCGTTGAACCATTTCAATTCTTCATCATTCATCATGTCAATAATGACAGCTTCCTTGCTAATAGGGCAGAGGGTGAGCGGTTCAAATCGATAAAAGGAACCGAATTCGGTTTCTCGAGCGGGTACGATGAGCAGGGTGTTTTCGATTCGGATACCGTGGCGACCGGCCTTATAGATTCCTGGTTCATCAGTCAAAATCATGCCTGGCTCTAGTGAAGTGGGTATATGGTTCATCCGTACCTGATGAGGGCCTTCGTGTACGCAGAGGAAATGTCCAACTCCATGTCCGGTACCATGCAAGTAATTGATACCCTTTTTCCACATGGCTATGCGTGCGAGTATATCAAGTTGCGTACCACAAGTGCCGGCGGGGAAGTGGGCATTCTGTAATTGGAGATGTCCTTTTAGAACCAAGGTGTAATCAGTCTTTTCCTCTTCTGTCAGTGGACCTAAGGGGATGGTTCGGGTAATGTCGGTAGTTCCGTCTATATATTGTGCGCCGCTATCGAGTAGGAGCATTCCTTCTGATTTTATAGGCATATCTGTGTCGGGACTTGCTTCATAATGTACAATGGCTGCATGTTCCTTGTAACCGGCGATTGTATCAAAGCTAAGTCCTTTGAATCCAAACTGCTCGGCTCTGAAGTGAAACAGTTTTCGTTCGATACTCATTTCAGTTTCGTTTCCTTTGGGAACGGCCTCTTCTAGCCATTGGAGGAATTTTACCATGGCTACACCATCATATTCCATGGCTTTACGAAAGCCTGCTTGTTCTGCTCCGTTTTTTACAGCTTTCATGAGAGTCGCGGGTGATGGTGCGATAATAGTTTGGGTGTATTGGGAGGATAATTTACAAAGGGCTTCGTTAGTCAATGGTGAGACCTGCAATATGTTGGGCCGGTTTGAAAGATTGGAGGTACGCAAGTCTTCGGCGAGTTGGGCGTAATCTTTGATTTGTACTTGATTCTTTTTTAAATAATTTCGTACTTCCTTTGTGATTTTCTCTTTCTGTATATATAAGGTATGTTCATTTTCTGTTATTAGTAGGTAACTGATGAAAACCGGATTGCAATGTACATCTTCACCACGCAAATTGAGTGTCCAAGCTATTTCGTCGAGAGCCGATAAAATGATGGCTGAAGCTCCGTTTGCAGCAATTGCTTTTTGTATGCGGCTGATTTTTTCGGAGCAGGAAACTCCTGCGCGTATTTCGTCAAGAATATAAATAGGATTTGAAGGTAATTCAGGACGCCCCTCCCAAATGCTGTCGAAAATATCTTCGGTCATTGTTACGAGGTTCAATCCATTGTATGCTAATGAATGGAAGAGTGATTCCACTTCCTGATGTGAATTCACCCATCCATTGATGCCAACTTTCTCTCCTTTTTCTAATACATCTGCTAGCCATCGACTGATGGATGGTGTTTCGGGTAAGCGCTCCTTGAACAAAAGGATTCCTGTATTCTTCAATTGTTCCTCGGCTTGGATAAAATAGCGGGAGTCAGTCCACAAACCAGTTTGATCAAGAGTGACAACAACGGTGCCGGCCGAACCGGTAAATCCACTGATCCATTTCCGTGTTTCCCAATGCTCTGGTATATATTCGCCGGAATGCGGATCAGTACTCGGTATGATGAAGGCTGATAGATGGTGGAGTTTCATTTGCTCTCGAAGTGCATCCAACCTATTTTTTATTTCATCTTTTCTTTTCATTGTCTGTTCGTTAAGTAGGAGGCAAAGATACTATTTCTTGTTCATTTTCAATAAAAAACGGGCGAAAGTTTTGTAAATAACGAAAGTATATGTAATTTTGCGCCGCAATTTGACTGCGAAAAAATTAGTAACAACATATTTAATTAAAAGAAAAATGATTATTGTACCAGTAAAAGAAGGCGAAAACATTGAAAAAGCGCTGAAGAAGTTCAAAAGAAAATTTGAAAAGACAGGTGTTGTAAAAGAATTGAGAGCAAGACAACAGTTCGACAAACCGTCTGTAATTAACAGACTGAAGAAGGAACGTGCTGTGTATGTACAGAAGCTCCAACAAGTAGAAGAGTAATTTTTACGCGTATTTCTTTGAATTATTGAATTCTTTTCATATATTCGTTGCATAATTTCATAACGCAACGTACTATGTCTATAGAATCTTTTCTGGATTACCTGCGACTTGAACGGAACTATTCCGATATGACGATTGTTTCATATGGGACGGATTTGCGTAAGTTTGAGGAGTTCTTTAAAGGTCTTGATGAAGAGTTGGATTTTACTACGGTAGACTCGGGCATCGTTCGTTCATGGGTTGTATACTTGATGGATGACGGACTTGCTCCTACTTCGGTAAACCGGAAATTGAGTTCGCTTCGGGCGTATTATCGTTTTTTAAGAAAGAAGAAGATGGTGGAGGCGGATCCTCTGCGAAAAATAGTGGGACCCAAAAGGAAAAAGCCGTTGCCTTCGTTCTTGAAAGAAAGCGAAATGGATTGCTTGTTGGATGAGATTTCCTATGGCGATGGGTTCGAGGCTTGTCGGGATAAGATGATTGTCGAACTGTTTTATTTGACGGGTATTCGTTTGTCTGAACTGATAGGGCTGGATGATTCGGATGTAGACTTTTCTTCAATGCAAATTAAAGTGACAGGAAAGAGGAATAAGCAACGTTTGATTCCTTTTGGTGAGAATCTGAAAGATAGCTTGTTGCATTATTTGAAGGTGAGGGATGAAATTTTCCCTAATGTGAGAGGCGCTTTTTTCTTGCTGAAAAATGGGAAACGGATGTACGCAGGTCGGGTTTATGAAATAGTGAAACGAAATCTCTCCAAGGTTGTATCACTAAAAAAACGTAGTCCCCATGTGTTGAGACATACTTTTGCCACAACGATGCTGAATAATGATGCGGAGTTGGGTGCTGTAAAAGATTTGTTGGGACATGAAAGTTTGGCGACGACGGAAATTTATACGCATACAACTTTTGAAGAATTAAAAAAGGTTTATGAACAAGCTCATCCACGAGCGTAAAAAAAGGAGGTTTTATGGAAGTAAGAATTCAAGCGATTCATTTTGATGCATCAGAAAGGCTTCAGGATTTTATCCAGAAGAAAGTTGTGAAATTGGAGAAATATTGCGATGATATAAAGAAAGTGGAGGTGTCATTAAAGGTTGTAAAGCCTGAAAGTGCAATGAATAAGGAGGCTGGTGTCAAAGTATTGGCGTTGAATGCTGAATTCTTTGCAGAAAAGGTGAGCGATACATTTGAAGAATCTGTGGATGTGTGTATGGATGCGCTATCCAAACAGTTGACTAAAGCTAAGGAAAAACTGCGCGGCAAATAAAAAAGTCGTTAAAAGTTTTTGTGTTTTAAAATAAATATCTAACTTTGCAGCCGCTTAGCCTCTTTAAGGTGGCGGCTGCAAATGTGATAAGCCTCTTTAGCTCAGTTGGCCAGAGCACGTGATTTGTAATCTCGGGGTCGTTGGTTCGAATCCGACAAGAGGCTCAAAAGGGCAAATACCAGAGTGGCCAAATGGGGCAGACTGTAAATCTGCTGGCTTACGCCTTCGGTGGTTCGAATCCATCTTTGCCCACGTGATTAAATATAATGCTGTTATAGCTCAGTGGTAGAGCACTTCCTTGGTAAGGAAGAGGTCACGAGTTCAAATCTCGTTAACAGCTCTTGAATTGAAATGCTGATTATTAATCAAATAAATAAAAATTAAAGCTATGGCTAAAGAAAAATTTGAACGTTCGAAACCGCACGTTAACATTGGTACTATTGGTCACGTTGACCACGGTAAAACCACTTTGACTGCTGCTATTACTACAGTATTGGCAAAGAAGGGTCTTTCTGAAATGCGTTCTTTCGATTCTATCGATAACGCTCCAGAAGAAAAGGAAAGAGGTATTACTATCAACACTGCTCACGTTGAGTATGAAACTGCTAACCGTCACTATGCTCACGTAGACTGTCCGGGTCACGCTGACTACGTTAAGAACATGGTTACTGGTGCTGCTCAGATGGATGGTGCTATCATCGTTTGTGCTGCAACAGATGGTCCGATGCCTCAAACTCGTGAACATATCTTGTTGGCTCGTCAGGTAAACGTACCTCGTTTGGTTGTTTTCTTGAACAAGTGTGATATGGTTGACGATGAAGAAATGTTGGAATTGGTAGAAATGGAAATGCGTGAATTGCTTTCTGCATACGAATTCGATGGTGATGAAACTCCTATCATCCGCGGTTCGGCGCTTGGTGCGTTGAATGGTGTTGCTGAATGGGAAGATAAAGTCATGGAATTGATGGAAGCTTGCGATACTTGGATTCCATTGCCTCCACGTGCAGTTGATAAACCATTCTTGATGCCGGTTGAAGACGTGTTCTCAATCACAGGTCGTGGTACTGTTGCTACAGGTCGTATTGAAACTGGTGTTATTCACGTAGGTGACGAAGTTCAAATCCTTGGTTTGGGTGAAGATAAGAAGTCTGTTGTAACTGGTGTTGAAATGTTCCGCAAATTGTTGGATGAAGGTCAAGCTGGTGATAACGTAGGTTTGTTGCTTCGTGGTATCGACAAGAATGAAATCAAGCGTGGTATGGTACTTTGTAAGCCAGGTCAGATTCAGCCTCACTCTAAATTCAAAGCTTCTATTTATGTTTTGAAGAAAGAAGAAGGTGGCCGTCATACTCCATTCCATAACAAGTATCGTCCTCAGTTCTATTTGCGTACTATGGACTGTACCGGTGAAATCTCTTTGTCTGAAGGTGTTGAAATGGTAATGCCTGGTGATAACGTAGAAATCACAGTTGAATTGATTTATCCGGTTGCTTTGAACGTAGGTTTGCGTTTCGCTATCCGTGAAGGTGGACGTACTGTAGGTTCTGGTCAGATCACTGAATTGTTTGAATAATATTGACTAAATCAAATGATCAGTTCTCGGTCGTAAGGTCGGGAACTGATTTTTACGGGAGTAGCTCAGTTGGTAGAGCACCGGTCTCCAAAACCGGGTGTCGGGAGTTCGAGCCTCTCCTCCCGTGCTAATAAAGAATAGATTATGTTTAAGAGAATCGCAAATTATTGTAAAGAATCTTATGACGAATTAGTCCATAAAGTGTCATGGCCAACTCGTAAAGAGCTTTCTAGTAGCGCAGTAGTTGTTTTATATGCTTCCCTGCTTATTGCGCTCGTAGTTTTTCTAATGGATTCAGTCTTCCAGTTTGTTATGGAGGATATTGTTTATCCGCATTAAAATTACTGAAGGATGTCTGAGATTGAAAAGAAATGGTACGTATTACGTGCTGTAAGTGGAAAAGAAAGTAAGGTTAAGGAGTATCTTGAAGCTGATATCAGGAACAGTAACCTTGCCGACTATGTATCTCAGGTATTGATTCCAACCGAAAAGGTGTATCAGGTACGTAACGGTAAAAAAATCGTTAAGGAAAGAAGTTACCTTCCAGGCTATGTTTTAGTTGAAGCCGCTTTAGTTGGTGAAGTTGCTCATCATTTGAGAAACACCCCCAATGTAATAGGCTTTTTGGGAGGGGTAGAAAATCCTGTACCATTGAGACAATCGGAAGTGAATCGTATCCTTGGTACTGTTGATGAACTTCAGGAAAACGGGGAGGAATTGAATATTCCTTATTCTGTTGGAGAAACTGTGAAAGTGATTGTTGGACCTTTTAGCGGATTCAATGGTGTTATTGAAGAAGTTAATAGTGAAAAACGTAAGTTGAAAGTGATGGTTAAGATCTTCGGACGTAAAACTCCGTTGGAACTTGGCTTTATGGATGTCGAGAAAGAATAACACATTTTGTTACATGTGTTTCTTTCGCTATAATTAATATATATAAATTAGAAAGAAAATGGCTAAAGAAGTTGCTGGACTAATCAAATTACAGATTAAAGGTGGCGCTGCAAATCCATCTCCTCCAGTAGGACCTGCATTGGGTTCTAAGGGTATCAATATCATGGAATTTTGCAAGCAATTCAACGCCAGAACCCAGGACAAGGCAGGTAAAGTATTGCCTGTAATCATTACCTACTATGCAGACAAATCTTTCGATTTTGTTATTAAGACTCCTCCTGTAGCAATTCAATTGCTTGAAGCTACAAAGGTTAAGAGTGGTTCAGCTGAACCTAATCGTAAGAAAGTTGCCGAAATTACATGGGAACAAGTTCGTGCGATTGCTGAAGACAAATTGGTTGACTTGAACTGTTTTACTATCGAATCAGCAATGACGATGGTAGCTGGTACAGCAAGAAGTATGGGTATCGCTGTAAAAGGGGAATTCCCGGGTAATAATTAATAAACTTCAATTATAATGGGTAAACTGACAAAAAATCAAAAGTTGGCTGCAGAAAAAATTGAAGCAGGGAAAGCATACTCACTGAAAGAGGCTTCACAACTTGTAAAGGATATTACTTTTACTAAGTTTGATGCTTCATTGGATATTGATGTACGTTTGGGTGTTGACCCACGTAAGGCTAACCAAATGGTTCGTGGTGTGGTATCATTGCCTCATGGAACAGGTAAGCAAGTACGTGTGTTGGTGCTTTGTACACCAGATGTAGAAACTGCTGCAAAAGAAGCTGGTGCTGACTATGTTGGTCTTGATGAATATATTGATAAGATCAAAGGTGGATGGACTGACATTGATGTGATTATCACAATGCCGTCTATCATGGGTAAGATTGGTGCCCTTGGTCGTGTACTCGGTCCTCGTGGATTGATGCCGAACCCTAAGAGTGGTACTGTAACAATGGATGTAGCTAAGGCTGTTAAGGAAGTGAAGCAAGGTAAGATTGACTTTAAGGTTGACAAGACTGGTATTGTACACACTTCAATTGGTAAAGTATCTTTTACACCGGAACAAATCCGTGATAATGCGAAAGAATTTATCTCAACTATCATTAAGTTGAAACCGACCGCAGCTAAGGGTACATATATTAAGAGCATTTATCTTTCAAGTACAATGAGTAAGGGTGTTAAAGTTGACCCTAAATCAGTAGATGAAATCTAATATAGGAGGTTATCATGAGAAAGGAAGATAAAATCGCAATTATCGGCCAGTTGGCTGAAATCGTTAAACAGTATGGACATTTCTACTTGGTTGATACTACTGCTATGGATGCAGCTTCTACAAGTGAACTGAGAAGAAAATGTTTCAAGGCTGGTATCAAGATGGTTGTTGTGAAGAATACTTTGCTTCACAAGGCTTTGTTGAGCATTGAAGATGTAGATTTCTCTGGATTGTATGGTTCTTTGAAAGGAACAACTTCTGTTTTGTTCAGCGAAGTAGCTAATGCTCCTGCTAAATTGCTTAAGGAATACAAAGATGGCGTTCCTTCATTGAAGGCTGCTTATGCTGAAGAAGGTATTTATGTAGGTGCTGATCAACTTGATGCATTGGCTAATATCAAGAGTAAGAATGAAGTTATTGCTGATATCGTTGCTTTGTTGCAATCTCCAGCCAAGAATGTTATTTCTGCTCTTCAATCAGGTGGTAATACCATCCATGGAGTTCTTAAGACTCTGGGCGAACGTCCCGAATAATCAATTAATTCAATTTAGTATCAAACAATTAAAATCATAAAAAAATGGCAGATTTGAAAGCTTTTGCAGAACAATTAGTTAACTTGACAGTAAAAGAAGTTAATGAACTTGCAACTATCCTTAAAGAAGAATATGGTATTGAACCTGCTGCTGCAGCTGTAGCTGTTGCTGCTGGTCCTGCTGCTGCTGGTGCAGCTGCTGCTGAAGAAAAGACATCTTTCGATGTAGTTTTGAAGAGTGCTGGTGCAGCTAAATTGCAAGTAGTTAAGGCAGTTAAGGAAGCATGTGGTCTTGGTTTGAAAGAAGCTAAGGACTTGGTAGACGGTGCTCCTAGTACAGTAAAAGAAGGTTTGGCTAAGGACGAAGCAGAATCTTTGAAGAAGGTTCTCGAAGAAGCTGGCGCTGAAGTTGAACTTAAGTAATATTAACCTCTAGAAGGTTATATGGTTAGGAATCCTCCTTTGAGGATTCTTAACCTTTTTGCGTCTTATTAATATTAAGATCTACAAAATCTATATCAGATGTCTTCAAATACTGAAAATCAAAGAATTAGTTTTGCTTCCATCAAGAATCCGATGCAGTATCCGGATTTCTTGGAAGTGCAATTGAAGTCTTTCCAGGACTTTTTACAACTGGATACTCCTCCCGAAAAACGTAAGAATGATGGCTTGTACAAAGTGTTTGCAGAAAATTTTCCTATTGCAGATACTCGTAACAATTTCGTTCTTGAATTTTTGGACTATTACATTGACCCGCCTCATTATACCATCGATGATTGTTTGGAACGCGGGTTGACTTATAGCGTTCCTTTGAAGGCTAAGTTGAAACTTTATTGTACCGATCCGGATCATGAGGATTTTGATACAGTAATTCAAGATGTATATTTGGGCCCTATCCCTTATATGACACCTAAAGGAACTTTTGTTATCAATGGTGCAGAACGTGTAATCGTTTCTCAATTGCATCGTTCACCAGGTGTTTTCTTTGGCCAAAGCATCCATGCCAATGGTACCAAATTGTATTCCGCACGTATTATCCCTTTCAAGGGTTCATGGATTGAATTCGCAACAGACATCAATAATGTGATGTATGCGTATATCGACCGTAAGAAGAAATTGCCTGTAACAACTCTTTTGAGAGCTGTAGGATTTGAGAATGATAAGGATATTCTCGAAATATTCAACTTGGCAGAGGACGTAAAAGTCAATAAAACAAATCTTAAGAAGGTTGTAGGACGTAAATTGGCAGCTCGTGTTTTGAAAGCATGGACTGAAGATTTCGTTGATGAAGACACTGGTGAAGTAGTAACCATCGAACGTCATGAAGTGATAATCGATCGTGAAACGATTATTGCTCCCGAACATATTGATTTGATTGTTGAATCGGGCGTGTCTAATATTTTGGTTCACAATGATGAAGCGACTTCTTCCGATTATTCGATTATATTCAATACACTTCAAAAGGACCCGAGTAACTCGGAAAAAGAAGCTGTATTGTATATTTACCGTCAACTTCGCAATGCGGACCCGGCCGATGATGCAAGTGCACGTGAAGTGATCAATAACTTGTTCTTCTCTGAAAAGAGATACGATTTGGGTGAAGTAGGCCGTTATCGAATTAATAAGAAACTTGGTCTGACTACCGATATGGATGTCAAGGTGCTGACCAAACAAGATATCATTGAAATTATCAAATATTTGATTGAATTGATCAACTCAAAGGCTGACGTGGATGATATTGACCACTTGAGTAACCGTCGTGTTCGTACAGTTGGTGAACAGTTGTCCAATCAGTTTGCTATTGGTTTGGCTCGTATGTCCCGTACTATTCGTGAACGTATGAATGTACGCGATAACGAAGTGTTTACTCCGATTGATTTGATTAATGCGAAGACCATTTCTTCCGTTATCAATTCATTCTTCGGTACCAATGCTTTGTCTCAATTCATGGACCAGACCAACCCGTTGGCCGAAATTACTCACAAGCGTCGTTTGTCTGCATTGGGCCCTGGTGGTTTGTCTCGTGAACGTGCAGGTTTCGAAGTACGTGACGTACACTATACTCACTATGGTCGTTTATGTCCAATTGAAACACCGGAAGGTCCGAATATCGGTTTGATTTCTTCCTTGTGTGTTTATGCAAAGATTAACGAACTTGGCTTTATCTCAACTCCTTACCGTAAGGTGGCCAATGCTAAAGTGGATATATCTCCAGAAGGTATTGAATATTTGACTGCAGAGGAAGAAGAAGACAAGATTATTGCTCAAGGTAATGCTCCTTTGAATGAAGACGGTACATTCATCCGTTCGAAAGTAAAGGCTCGTCGTGATGCTGATTATCCATTGGTAACTCCCGATCAAGTGGAATTGATGGACGTTTCTCCTCAGCAGATTGCTTCCATTGCCGCTTCTTTGATTCCGTTCTTGGAACATGATGATGCCAACCGTGCATTGATGGGTTCTAACATGATGCGCCAGGCTGTACCTTTGCTTCGTACAGAAGCTCCTATTGTAGGTACCGGTATTGAAAAGCAGTTGGTGGAAGATTCACGTACACAAATTGCAGCCGAAGGAGATGGTACTATCGAATATGTAGATGCAACGACTATTCGCGTATTGTACGATAGAACAGAGGACGAAGAGTTTGTTAGCTTTGAACCAGCTTTGAAGGAATACGAAGTGCCTAAATTCCGTAAGACCAATCAAAGCATGACCATCGACTTGCGCCCTATTTGTGAAAAGGGACAACGTGTAAAGAAGGGCGACATTTTGACTGAAGGCTATTCTACAGCGAATGGAGAATTGGCTTTAGGTAAGAACTTGTTGGTTGCCTACATGCCATGGAAGGGATATAATTACGAAGATGCTATCGTGTTGAACGAACGCGTTGTTCGTGAAGATATCTTGACTTCTGTACACGTAGATGAATATATTCTTGAAGTTCGAGAAACCAAGCGCGGTTTGGAAGAACTTACAGCAGATATTCCGAATGTCAGCGAAGAAGCTACCAAGGACTTGGATGAAAACGGTATTGTTCGTATCGGTGCTTGCATCGAACCGGGTGATATTCTGATCGGTAAGATTACTCCAAAGGGAGAATCCGATCCTTCTCCTGAAGAAAAATTGCTTCGTGCTATCTTTGGTGATAAGGCTGGAGATGTGAAGGATGCTTCATTGAAGGCTTCACCTTCTCTTAGAGGTGTTGTAATTGACAAGAAGTTGTTCTCTCGTGTTATGAAAACACGTAGTGAGAAGAATGCTGATAAGGCTCTTCTGCCTAAGTTGACAGAAGAATTTGAAGAAAAAGTTGCCAAATTGAAGGATATCTTGGTGGAAAAATTGTTGGTTTTGACAAATGGCAAGGTTTCTCAGGGTGTAAAAGATTATTTGGGAACAGAAGTTATAGCCAAGGGTGCTAAATTCACTAAGCGCGATTTGGAAGGTTTGGATTATACCATTATCCAATTGAGCAAGTGGACTGCTGATGCACACAAGAACGATATGATTCGTGACTTGGTTATGAATTATTTGAAGAAATATAAGGAATTGGATGCAGAACTGAAGCGTAAGAAATTCGCCATTACTATTGGTGATGAACTTCCTTCTGGTATCATTCAAATGGCCAAAGTTTATATTGCAAAGAAACGTAAGATTGGTGTTGGTGATAAGATGGCAGGTCGTCACGGTAACAAGGGTATCGTATCTCGCGTAGTTCGTCAGGAAGATATGCCGTTCTTGGCTGATGGTACGCCAGTAGATATCGTATTAAATCCGTTGGGTGTGCCTTCTCGTATGAACATCGGTCAGATTTTTGAAGCTGTATTGGGACGTGCAGGTAAAGAATTGGGCGTTAAGTTTGCGACACCAATTTTCGACGGTGCGTCATTGGATGATTTGGACGAATGGACAGATAAAGCCGGATTACCACGTTATTGTAAGACATATTTGTATGATGGTGGTACCGGTGAACAGTTTGACCAACCGGCTACTGTAGGTGTTACATACATGTTGAAATTAGGTCACATGGTGGAAGACAAGATGCATGCCCGTTCTATTGGTCCGTATTCATTGATTACTCAGCAGCCTTTAGGTGGTAAGGCACAGTTCGGTGGACAGCGTTTCGGAGAAATGGAAGTTTGGGCGCTGGAAGCATTTGGTGCAGCGCATATTCTTCAGGAAATCCTTACTATCAAGTCGGACGATGTAGTGGGACGTTCAAAGGCTTATGAAGCTATCGTGAAAGGTGAAGCTATGCCTACACCGGGAATTCCGGAATCTCTGAATGTGTTGCTCCATGAATTGAGAGGTTTGGGATTGAGTGTGAACTTAGAATAATAAAATTAACTCTTTACAATATAATTAAGAAAGTATGGCTTTTAGAAAAGAAACAAAGATAAAGAGTAGTTTCTCGAAGATTTCCATCGGATTGGCTTCTCCTGAAGAAATCCTGGAAAACTCGTATGGTGAGGTGTTGAAGCCTGAAACAATCAACTACCGTACCTACAAACCTGAACGCGATGGTTTGTTTTGCGAGCGTATCTTCGGACCAGTAAAGGATTATGAATGCCATTGTGGTAAATATAAACGTATCCGTTACAAAGGTATTGTCTGCGATCGTTGTGGTGTAGAAGTAACTGAAAAGAAGGTGCGTCGTGAACGTACAGGTCACATTCAATTGGTTGTTCCTGTAGCTCATATCTGGTATTTCCGTTCATTGCCGAATAAGATCGGTTATTTGTTGGGATTGCCTACCAAAAAGTTGGATGCTATCATTTATTATGAACGTTATGTAGTTATTCAAGCGGGAGCTGCTGCTGAAGAAGGCATAAATGAATATGATTTGTTGTCTGAAGAAGAATATTTGGACTTGATGGACAAGCTCCCGAAGGATAACCAATATTTGGAAGATACAGATCCTAATAAGTTCATAGCCAAGATGGGTGCAGAAGCTATTTATGACCTTTTGGCTAAATTGGATTTGGATGCATTGTCATACGAATTGCGTGATAAGGCCAGCAAGGATTCTTCACAACAACGTAAGAATGAAGCTTTGAAGCGTTTGCAGGTGGTAGAATCGTTCCGTGCTTCACGTGGACGCAACAAGCCTGAATGGATGATTATGCGTATCATTCCTGTTACACCTCCGGAATTGCGTCCGTTGGTTCCTCTGGATGGTGGCCGTTTTGCTACTTCCGACTTGAATGATTTGTATCGTCGTGTGATTATCCGTAACAACCGTTTGAAGAGACTGATTGAAATCAAGGCTCCTGAAGTGATTCTGCGTAATGAAAAGCGTATGTTGCAGGAAGCAGTCGATTCTTTGTTCGACAATTCACGTAAGTCGAGTGCAGTAAAGACAGATGCTAATCGTCCTTTGAAGTCTTTGTCGGATAGCTTGAAAGGTAAGCAAGGTCGTTTCCGTCAGAACTTGTTGGGTAAGCGTGTTGACTACTCTGCGCGTTCGGTAATCGTTGTAGGTCCTGAATTGAAGATGGGCGAATGCGGTATTCCGAAATTGATGGCTGCCGAACTTTACAAGCCGTTCATTATCCGTAAGTTGATAGAACGTGGTATCGTAAAGACTGTTAAGTCGGCCAAGAAGATTGTTGACCGCAAGGAAGCTGTGATCTGGGATATTCTGGAACATGTAATGAAGGGTCATCCAGTTCTGTTGAACCGTGCGCCGACATTGCACCGTTTGGGTATTCAGGCATTCCAACCTCATATGATTGAAGGTAAGGCTATTCAGTTGCATCCGTTGGCCTGTACTGCGTTCAATGCCGACTTCGATGGTGACCAGATGGCGGTTCACTTGCCTTTGAGTAATGAAGCAATTCTGGAAGCTCAGATGTTGATGCTCCAGGCTCATAATATATTGAATCCGGCCAATGGCGCTCCTATTACAGTGCCAGCACAGGATATGGTACTCGGTTTGTATTATATTACCAAATTGAGAAAAGGTGCCAAGGGTGAAGGTTTGACATTCTACGGACCGGAAGAAGCTATGATTGCTTATAATGAAGGTAAGGTAGATATTCATGCCATTATTAATGTTGTGGCAAAAGACTTGGACGAAAACGGTAACATAGTAGACAAGATGATCAAGGAAACTTCGGTAGGTCGTGTCATCGTTAACGAAATCGTTCCGGCTGAAGTCGGATATTTGAATACAATCATTTCGAAGAAGTCTTTGCGCGATATCATCAGCGATGTAATCAAGGCTGTGGGTGTAGCCCGTGCTTGTGAATTCTTGGATGGTATCAAGAATTTAGGTTACCAAATGGCATTTAAGGGTGGTTTGTCGTTCAACTTGGGCGATATCATCATCCCGAAGGAAAAGGAAGAACTGGTGAAGCGTGGTAACGAAGAAATCGAACAGATCATGATGAACTATAATATGGGTTTCATCACTGATAACGAACGTTACAACCAGGTTATCGATACATGGACTCACGTAAATAGCGATTTGTCTGATATTCTTTATAAGACCATTAAGAACGACGACCAAGGATTCAACTCTGTATTCATGATGCTTGATTCTGGTGCCCGTGGTTCTAAAGAACAGATTCGTCAGTTGTCGGGTATGCGTGGTTTGATGGCGAAGCCGCAAAAAGCGGGTGCCGAAGGTGCGCAGATTATTGAAAACCCGATTCTTTCTAACTTTAAGGAAGGTTTGTCCGTGCTCGAGTACTTTATCTCTACTCACGGTGCCCGTAAGGGTTTGGCGGATACCGCTTTGAAGACAGCCGATGCCGGTTATTTGACTCGTCGTCTGGTAGACGTATCGCATGATGTGATTATCAACGAAGAAGACTGTGGTACATTGCGTGGTCTTGTTTGTACAGCGTTGAAGAACAACGACGAAGTAATTGCTACCTTGTACGAACGTATCCTTGGCCGTGTTTCTGTTCACGACATCATTCATCCAACAACAGGTAAGTTGATTGTTGCTGGTGGAGAAGAAATTACAGAAGCCATTGCACAGGAAATCGAAGATTCTCCGATTGAAAGTGTAGAAATCCGTTCGGTATTGACTTGTGAATCGAAGAAGGGTGTTTGTGCTAAGTGTTACGGACGTAACTTGGCTACCAGCCGTATGGTTCATAAGGGTGAAGCTGTGGGCGTTATCGCTGCTCAGTCTATCGGTGAACCGGGTACTCAGTTGACACTTCGTACATTCCACGCAGGGGGTATTGCCGGTAATATGGCAGCCAATGCAAGTATCGTTGCCAAGAACAATTCACGTTTGGAATTCGAAGAATTGCGTACGGTGGATACGGTAGATGAAACCGGTGAAGCTGTGAAAGTAGTAGTTGGTCGTTTGGCCGAAGCTCGTTTCGTCGATGTCAATACAGGTATTGTTCTTTCTACTCACAACGTTCCTTATGGTGCCAAATTGTATGCTTCCGATGGTGAAATCGTTGAAAAGGGCAAACTGATTGCCAAATGGGACCCATTCAACGCTGTTATCATTACAGAAACTGCCGGTAAGATTGAATTTGAATCTATGATAGAGAACGTAACTTACAAGGTAGAATCGGACGATGCTACTGGCTTGCGTGAAATCATTATCATTGAATCTAAGGATAAGACCAAGGTTCCTTCGGCACATATTGTTTCAGAAGAAGGTAGCTTGATTCGTACATACAACTTCCCTGTAGGTGGACACGTTGTCATTGAAAATGGTCAGACAGTTAAGACTGGTGATATTTTGGTTAAGATACCTCGTGCCGTTGGTAAGGCAGGCGATATTACCGGTGGTCTTCCACGTGTGACCGAGTTGTTCGAAGCACGTAATCCGTCTAATCCGGCAGTTGTATCCGAAATCGACGGTGAAATTACCATGGGTAAGATTAAACGTGGTAACCGCGAAATCGTGGTAACTTCGAAGAGTGGTGAAGTAAAGAAATACTTGGTGAACTTGTCCAAGCAGATTCTGGTACAGGAAAACGACTATGTACGTGCAGGTACTCCGTTGTCCGACGGTGCGGTTACTCCAGCCGATATCTTGGCTATTAAGGGTCCTACTGCCGTACAGGAATACATTGTAAACGAAGTTCAGGACGTATATCGTTTGCAGGGTGTGAAGATTAACGATAAGCACTTTGAAATTATTGTACGTCAGATGATGCGTAAGGTTGAAGTTGTAGAACCGGGTGATACCCGTTTCTTGGAACTTCAAGTAGTAGACAAGCAGGAATTCATGGAAGAAAACGACCGTATCTGGGGTAAGAAAGTGGTTGTGGATGCTGGTGATTCTCAAAACTTGCAACCGGGTCAGATTGTAACTGCCCGCAAGCTCCGTGATGAAAACAGTATGTTGAAACGCCGTGACTTGAAACCGGTTGAAGTACGCGATGCGGTTCCTGCAACTTCCACTCAGATTCTGCAAGGTATTACTCGTGCCGCTTTGGGTACATCCAGCTTCATGTCGGCTGCGTCCTTCCAGGAAACAACCAAGGTATTGAACGAAGCTGCTATCAACGGCAAGGTAGACCGTCTCGAAGGTATGAAGGAAAATGTGATCTGTGGTCATTTGATTCCTGCTGGTACCGGACAACGTGAATTCGATAAGATTGTCGTAGGTTCTCGTGAGGAGTACGACCGCATGGTGGCCAATCGCCGCAATGTGCTCGACTATAGCGAAGTAGAGTAATCTCGATATTTGATATGTAAAAGAGAGGGACATTCCTGTAAAGGAGTGTCCCTCTCTTTGATTATGTTATAAAGTATTTTTTACGATCAATATATATTGTTGTCTCAACTTTATTAGAGTGAGTTGATGAATTCATCCCATTGTTGGGGCGTACCTTCTTGGCCGAAGAACTTTTTGTATAATCTGCGGCGAGTGGCCGATACTGCTTCTTTGGAATGGTTGGTAAGTTTAGCTATATGGGTAGGCATAATGTTCATTTTCAATAGCAGGCAGACGTGCTTTTCGAATGAATTGAGCTTGCAGATCTCGGATAGCTTGTCGACAAATCCGCTATGAAGGTTGTTTATCATTGTTCCCAATTTTTCCCATTCAGCGGTAGGGATGGGGGCTTCTTGTTGAATACATTTCTCTATGTATTGCAGGATTTTTGTATTGAGTAATTCCTTGTCCTCGTTTTTCCCGCTATTATCGGCTTTTCTCTTTTCCGAATCATCCTTCAGCTGTTTTAGCTTCATCAGTTGGAGATTCAGTTTGGCTTGTTCCTTTTGGCTGTATAGGTAATAATTGTAGAATCCTAATAATACTACAAAAATACCTCCTAATGCAAAGAACAGGTGAAGTTGCTTTTGTTTGTTCTCTATTTTTAGTTGTTGGTTTTCTTTTTCTTTGATGTTGTAATTATACAAGGCTCGTAGCTTGCGGACTGTTTCTGTATCGTTGCGTTCCCAAACTATTTCAATATCTTTTATATATTGATTGAGAAAATTATAGGCTTTTTCACTATTCTGCTCTTGTATGGCATATTGGGCTAAATTCCAAGCGGCATCTGCGCGAGCATAAAGTGTTCCGCATTCCATTAGTTGCTCATAATAATAACATGCAGTATCTTTTATACCCATTTTGTTATATAATTCAGCAGCAATAATGTATGATGTACTACGCATATCTTTTGAATAAGGGGATTCAGGTTGGATTGAAATTTAATATTTTTCAAGCGAGTGAAAACCTGTCTTCCGAGTTGGGCACTATTCCTGAAGATGTGGACCTTTATTACATTGCCCCCCAATTGGGATTGTGCCATAAAATAAATGAGAAATGGACTTTCGAAACGATGGCTGGTTTCGGATATATGCATTATGGCAGTCAAAGTAAGGTAGATGATGTGGAGCGCGAATGTAGCCGTGGACTTTTGGGCTCTAACTTTGACTTGACCATTACCCGTCATTTGTTCAAACACATTCACTTGGGAGCGGGTATATCCTTGATGGGAGGCCAGACTTCCAAACTGAATGAAAAAATGGATGGAGTGGATGAGACTATCAAATTGGAAAAATCGGACAAGATAAAGTTGCTTCGCACCGATTTCGTTATCCCTGTCAGATGCATGCTCTGATCCTTGCCACTCTTGCAACACTCTTCTAAATAACTGATTATTAATAAAATGATGTGGCAAGAGACGAAAATCTCTTGCCACTCTTGTCACACGGGGTGTTTATAGGGGAATCACCCGGTACATGCTTCCCCATCGGGTGCGTACCCGATGGACTCCCAATGAGAGGAGGATTTTCCCCATGCTCTTTACGTTGCAGCTGCGGAAAGCGGCCGGGTACTTTTTCTGTAGTTGGCAGAATATTTCTGTTGCACTGAGCTGCAAGCCGTCTTCGCTCTCTTCGGGCAGACGGAAACAACGGAAAAACACTTCTTCTTCGGGTTGTAGTTTGTAGTATGCTCGGTTGTTCTCCTGAATCAACGCTTCTTCTTCGCTAGTAAACCAATATCGCTCTCCTGCTAGCAGCTCCGCTTTCAGTTGTGCATAGAGTTGCACATGGTCGGGTGGAGTACAGTCTATTTTCTCCGTCACTTCCACACACAGGAAACGGCGGCTGCCTGTGGTATCGGTCAGCAGTCCCTTCTGGTTGCTCGTACCAATGAAGGAAGCAATGCGAGGTAGCTGACTATAGTAGTTGCGGTGCGACTTGCGGAAGTTGGGTTTCTTGATCTGCATCAGGTTCTTTAGGGTAGCCATGGCGCGGGGGCTATAGCGGTCGAACTCATCCATGTTCACCAGACCGAAATACGATATTTTTTGTTCGCATCCGCTTTCACTGGTGATGTCGAACTTGTCGGTATAGAAGCGCTGTAATTCTTCCGGTAGCAAGATGGAACAGAAAGTGGATTTACATTGTCCCTGCTTGGTACTTATTAGTAAGGGAGCCATTGCATTGGCACATCGCAGGGGCATTTCCATCCATTGGGCCGTCATACCCAGCATCCAGCGATGGAATCCGTCTGTCCACCAAGGAGCATCCGAAATCCTTTGTGCCAGTTCGGAAACCCTGTCGGTTCCGTCCCATGCCGGGAGATGGTCTACATATGAGCGGAACGGATGGTAGTCTGCAATTCTCTTCGAACAAAGTAGCCGACTTACATCGCGGTCCCAACACGCAATTCCACTGCTTTGCGCCTCCAGACAGAGCGTGTTCATCACCCGTTGGTTCACTTGCTGGAAGTCATTCCCATCCTTTTCCCGATATTCGGCCTGTTCCGTCAGTACGTTGAAACGGAAATCGTACTTGCTCATGAGATAAGTTTCCAAGCGTTGAAGGGTAAGACGTGCCTGCATAGTAGTTCCCGTCCGTTCCTTCTTCATTGCCTTGCCGTTTGGGGTACACTTTGTACCCAACCATTTCTCTAAAATTCGAATCATTCTTTTAATCATTTTACATTGTTTTTTAATTGTTTTATGAGGCAAAGATAATGTGATAAAATGTTGATTCCAAATATGTTATGTAGAAACTAAACTAGTCTCAACTACCCGTAGAACTAATTGTAACGTCCCTTTTGTTTCGGTAAAAGATACCGAATTATGTGTAGCATCACTTAAGTAATACGAATGAATCACTTAAGTGAAACGCTCGAATCACTCTTGTGATACAACTGCATCACTTGTGTGATATATCGTAAAGATTTGCTTTTTTCATCGATTCTTTCTATATTTGTACACGAATATAGTGTATGAATGTATGATTACTTATGAATTTTACCGGAATCCTGATTCTGAAGGTACGAACAAAAAGCGTTATCATGCCCGGGTAGTCAGTTTTGGCAAAGTAGATACGGAGCAGTTGGCGAAAGAAATCCAAAAGGAATGTTCGTTGACTCATGTGGATGTCAAGGCTGTATTGATGACTTTGGCGGATAAGTTGGCCGAACACTTGGGCAACGGGAGGAAGGTACATCTGGAAGGCCTCGGTCATTTTCAGGTGAATCTCCGTTGTAAGGAGGAGGTCCGTACTACTCATGCTGTCCGTTCCGAGAACATAGAATTCAAATCGGTGTCTTTCCGTGCGGATAATGGCTTGAAAAAAAGTCTGAAGCAGGAAAAGATCAAGCGTTCACGCATCAAGCCTCATTCTTATCCCCATACGGATGCGGGTATCGACAAATTATTGGTCAAATATTTTGAAAGTCATCAGATACTTACCAGGCGGGAGTTTCAATATCTCACCGGATTGTTGAAGGCTACGGCTTCTCGTCGAATCAAGAAATTGGTCGAAGAGGGTAAGCTGAAAAACATCGGTCCCTTTCGCAATCCCATATATGTCCCTTGCGAGGGGTATTACGGCAAATGATAGGGTGTGACAAGTGTTGCAAGAGTAATGGAGGTTCTTGCCACATTATTGGACTGGCATTCAACGAGGTAGACGTCGGTTGCAAGAGTGGCATGAAAAAACAGGAGTGTATGTATTATATATAATAAGGTATAGAAATGGAAAATCAGAAAAACAACGGTCAGCTTCAGATTGAACTGAAGGAAGAAGTGGCACAAGGTACGTATGCCAATCTTGCCATCATAACTCATTCGAGTTCGGAATTCATTGTCGATTTTGTTCGCGTGATGCCAGGCTTGCCCAAGGCTGGCGTACAATCGCGCATTGTGCTCACTCCCGAACATGCCAAGCGGTTGATGTTTGCCTTGCAGGAAAATGTAATGAAATACGAGCGCAGTTTTGGTCCTATCCGCATGCCCGAAGAAGGAAACGGTATGGCGGGTGGTCCCGATGGAAAGACTTTTATTCCCCCAATGGGCGGTTTTAAGGGCGAAGCATAGGCTTTGAAAAGTTAAAAAAATATAATAGTTCATCTTCTGAGAGGTTTTGAGGGAGGTGGACTATTTTTTATTGAGGTAAATATATTGCTAATTAAAATGTTATTCGTAACTTTGCAGCCCGAAAAGTGTATTTTCGACTTGAAGTAGAAATATAATAAACAATATATAATAATTAAAAATCAAACAAAATGCCTACTATTCAACAATTAGTAAGAAAAGGAAGACAGGTATTGGTTGAAAAGAGTAAGTCGCCGGCACTCGATTCATGTCCTCAAAGACGTGGTGTTTGTGTACGTGTGTATACTACTACTCCTAAGAAACCGAACTCTGCAATGCGTAAAGTTGCTCGTGTGCGCTTGACAAACTCAAAGGAAGTGAACTCCTACATTCCAGGAGAAGGCCACAACTTGCAGGAACACTCAATCGTTTTGGTACGCGGTGGTCGTGTAAAGGACCTTCCGGGTGTACGTTACCACATCGTTCGCGGTACATTGGATACAGCTGGTGTAGCCGGTCGTACTCAAAGACGTTCTAAGTATGGCGCTAAGCGTCCAAAACCAGGACAGGCTCCAGCAGCAAAGGGTAAGAAGAAGTAATACCTCGGCTCCCTTTTAAAAGAAAAGTATTTAATTCGTTTTGGTTTGTTGGAAAAAGCTATAAAGGTTGAGTAAATGCTTCGGAGGAAGCGTTGAAGCAAACGAAAGCAACAGCCCCAAACAAAACATTATTTTTGAGAAAAAATGAGAAAAGCAAAACCAAAAAAACGTGTGATCCTCCCGGATCCAGTATTCGGTGACCAAAAGGTTACTAAGTTCGTAAATCACTTGATGTACGATGGTAAGAAGAATACTTCTTATGAAATCTTCTATACTGCATTGGATGTAGTGAAGACTAAGCTCCCTAACGAAGAAAAGTCAGCTTTGGAAATCTGGAAGAAGGCTTTGGATAATGTAACTCCTCAGTTGGAAGTAAAGTCACGCCGTATCGGTGGTGCAACTTTCCAAGTTCCTACAGAAATTCGTCCGGAACGTAAGGAATCTATCTCAATGAAGAACTTGATTCTTTTCGCTCGCAAGCGTGGTGGTAAGTCAATGGCCGACAAGTTGGCTGCTGAAATCATTGATGCTTTCAACGAACAGGGTGGTGCTTTCAAGCGTAAGGAAGATATGCACCGTATGGCTGAAGCTAACCGTGCATTCGCTCACTTCAGATTCTAATCAAGTATTAACTAAAAAGTATAAGGAAGAAAATGGCAAAACAAGATTTGCTTTTAACACGTAATATCGGTATCATGGCTCACATCGATGCCGGTAAGACAACAACTTCTGAACGTATTCTGTTCTACACCGGTTTGACTCACAAGATTGGTGAAACTCACGATGGTACAGCTACCATGGACTGGATGGCTCAGGAACAGGAACGTGGTATTACGATTACTTCTGCTGCTACTACCACTTTCTGGAACTATGATGGCAAGAAGTATAAAATTAACTTGATTGACACTCCGGGACACGTTGACTTTACTGCTGAAGTAGAACGTTCACTTCGTGTATTGGACGGTGCCGTTGCTACTTACTGTGCAGTAGGTGGTGTGGAACCTCAGTCGGAAACTGTATGGCGTCAGGCTGACAAGTACAATGTACCTCGTATCGGTTATGTAAACAAGATGGACCGTTCGGGCGCTGACTTCTATGAAGTGGTTCGTCAGATGAAGGATGTTTTGGGCGCAAATCCATGCCCTATCGTTATTCCTATCGGTTCTGAAGAAAACTTCAAGGGTGTAGTCGACTTGATCAAGATGAAGGCTATCTTGTGGCACGATGAAACCATGGGTGCCGACTATGATGTAGAAGAAATCCCGGCCAACTTGGTTGACGAAGCTACTGAATGGAGAGAAAAGATGCTTGAAAAGGTAGCTGAGTATGACGATGCTTTGATGGAAAAGTTCTTCGATGATCCTTCTACTATCACTGAAGAAGAAGTGATGCGTGCTTTGCGTGCCGCTACTTTGAAGATGGATATTGTTCCGATGTTGTGTGGTTCTTCATTCAAGAATAAAGGTGTTCAGACATTGCTCGACTATGTATGTGCATTCTTGCCTTCACCATTGGATACTCCGGCTATTATCGGTACTAATCCTTCAACTGGTGAAGAAGAAGCTCGTAAGCCGGCTGAAGATGAAAAGACTTCTGCTTTGGCGTTTAAGATTGCAACCGATCCGTATGTAGGCCGTTTGACTTTCTTCCGTGTTTACTCTGGTAAGGTAGAAGCCGGTTCTTATATTTATAACACTCGTTCTGGTAAGAAGGAACGTGTATCTCGTTTGTTCCAGATGCACTCCAACAAGCAGAACCCTGTAGAAGTTATCGCTGCTGGTGATATCGGTGCAGGTGTTGGTTTCAAGGATATCCGCACTGGTGACTCTTTGTGTGACGAAGAAGCACCAATCGTATTGGAATCTATGGACTTCCCAGAACCGGTAATCGGTATTGCTGTTGAGCCTAAGACTCAGAAGGACTTGGACAAGCTGTCTAACGGTTTGGCTAAGTTGGCTGAAGAAGACCCGACATTTACAGTGAAGACTGACGAACAAAGTGGTCAGACTGTTATCTCTGGTATGGGTGAATTGCACTTGGATATTATCATCGACCGTTTGAAGCGTGAATTCAAGGTTGAATGTAACCAAGGTAAGCCACAGGTTAACTATAAAGAATGTATCACTAAAACTGTTGAATTGCGCGAAGTTTACAAGAAGCAATCAGGTGGTCGCGGTAAGTTCGCTGATATTATCGTGGCAATCGGTCCGGTTGATGAAGACTTCAAGCAAGGCGGTTTGCAGTTCATCGATGAAGTGAAGGGTGGTAACATTCCTAAGGAATTCATTCCTTCCGTTCAGAAGGGCTTTGTAACAGCTATGAAGAATGGTGTGTTGGCAGGTTATCCGATGGATTCAATGAAGGTTGTGTTGAAGGATGGTTCATTCCACCCGGTTGACTCTGACCAGTTGTCTTTCGAAATCTGTGCTATCCAGGCTTACAAGAATGCATGTGCTAAGGCCGGTCCTGCTTTGACTGAACCGATGATGAAACTCGAAGTAGTTACTCCAGAAGAAAGTATGGGTGATGTGATCGGTGACTTGAACCGTCGTCGTGGTCAGGTAGAAGGTATGGAATCTGCACGTTCAGGTGCCCGTATCGTGAAGGCTACAGTACCATTGGCAGAAATGTTCGGTTATGTAACAGCTTTGCGTACCATCACTTCAGGTCGTGCTACTTCATCCATGACATACGATCACCATGCTCAAGTATCCAGCTCTATCGCTAAGGCTGTACTTGAAGAAGTGAAGGGTCGTGTAGACTTGGTATAAAACTGGAAAAGAACGGGGCGACGGGTTAGCGAATGACTCTTAATCCGCCCCCGTCTTTATATAATTATTCAAATTTAAAATTTAATAGAACAATGAGTCAAAAAATCAGAATTAAACTGAAATCCTACGATCACAACTTGGTAGACAAGTCTGCTGAAAAGATCGTTAGAACAGTGAAGGCTACAGGCGCTATCGTAAGTGGTCCAATTCCATTGCCAACTCACAAGCGTATCTTCACAGTAAACCGTTCAACTTTCGTTAACAAGAAGTCTCGTGAACAGTTCGAACTTTCTTCTTACAAGCGTTTGATTGATATCTATAGCTCAACTGCTAAGACTGTAGATGCTTTGATGAAGTTGGAATTGCCGAGTGGTGTAGAAGTAGAAATTAAAGTTTAATCATTAAAAATTAACTGAAATGCCAGGATTATTAGGAAAGAAAATCGGAATGACATCCGTTTTCAGTGCTGATGGTAAGAATGTACCATGCACTGTTATCGAAGCTGGTCCTTGTGTAGTTACTCAGATTAAGAGTGTTGAAAAAGATGGTTATGCAGCCGTTCAGGTAGGTTTCCAGGACAAGAAGGAAAAGCATACAACCAAGCCTTTGATGGGACACTTCAAGAAAGCTGGTGTAACTCCAAAGAGACACTTGGCCGAGTTCAAGAATTTTGAAACAGAATTGAATCTGGGAGACACTATCACTGTAGAATTGTTCAATGATTCTAATTATGTAGATGTAATCGGTACTTCTAAGGGTAAAGGTTTCCAAGGTGTAGTTAAAAGACATGGTTTTGGTGGTGTAGGCCAAACTACTCACGGTCAGCACAACCGTGCACGCAAGCCGGGTTCTATCGGTGCATGTTCTTATCCTGCAAAGGTATTCAAGGGTATGCGCATGGGTGGCCAAATGGGTGGCGATCGCGTTACTACTCACAACTTGCAAGTATTAAAGGTGATTCCGGAACACAATCTTCTTTTGATTAAGGGTTCAGTACCGGGTTGCAAAGGTTCAATCGTAATAATTGAAAAATAATGGAAGTTAACGTATTAAATATTAAAGGTGAAGACACCGGAAGAAAGGTTACGTTAAACGAATCTATCTTCGGAATTGAACCCAATGACCATGTAATCTACTTGGATGTTAAGCAATACTTGGCTAACCAACGTCAGGGTACTCACAAGTCTAAGGAAAGAAGTGAAGTAAGTGGTTCTACTCGTAAATTGGGTCGTCAAAAAGGTGGTGGCGGTGCTCGTCGTGGTGACATCAACTCTCCAGTATTGGTAGGCGGTGGTCGTGTATTCGGTCCGAAACCTCGTGACTATTGGTTTAAGTTGAACAAGAAAGTGAAAGCTTTGGCTCGCCGTTCAGCTTTGTCATATAAGGCTCAAGCTAACGCAATCGTAGTTGTTGAAGACTTCTCATTCGAAGCTCCAAAAACTAAAGATTTCGTAAGTATGGTTAATAATCTTAAAATTGCTGACAAGAAGGTTTTGGTAGTTTTGCCAGAAGCTAATAAAAATGTATATTTGTCGGCTCGTAATATTAAGCGTGCTAATGTGGCTATTGCTTCTGCGTTGAATACTTATTCAGTATTGAATGCAGATACACTTGTGGTTACAGAAAACTCGCTTAAGGCTATTGATAACATCTTATCTTAATTAAAGGAGGCATAATAATGGGAATTATTGTAAAACCGTTGGTAACTGAAAAAATGACTGCAATCACCGAAAAGTATAATCGTTTCGGCTTTATTGTTCGTCCTAGTGCTAACAAGTTGGAAATTAAGAAAGAAGTTGAAGCTTTGTATAATGTTACAGTAGTTGATGTAAACACGATGAGATATTCTGGAAAGAATAAGAGTCGTTATACAAGATCTGGAATTATCAATGGACGCACAAATGCTTATAAGAAAGCAATCGTTACATTGAAAGAAGGGGATACTATTGATTTTTATAGCAATATTTAATATATAAGATGGCAGTACGTAAATTTAAGCCCACAACACCGGGGCAGAGACACAAGATTATTGGTACTTTTGAAGAAATTACTGCGTCAGTACCAGAAAAATCTCTTGTATGCGGTAAGAACGTTACAGGTGGCCGTAACAATGTCGGTAAGATGACAGTACGCTATATTGGCGGTGGTCACAAGAGAAAGTTCCGTTTTATTGACTTCAAGAGAAATAAAGACGGTGTTCCAGCAGTGGTTAAAACAATTGAATACGATCCAAACCGTTCGGCTCGTATCGCTTTGTTGTTTTATGCTGATGGAGAAAAGAGATACATTATTGCTCCTAATGGATTGCAAGTAGGTTCAACTTTGATGTCCGGTCCGGATGCAGCGCCTGAGATTGGTAATGCACTTCCGCTTGAAAACATTCCTGTTGGTACTGTAATTCACAACATTGAATTACGCCCGGGTCAAGGTGCTACTTTAGTGAGATCAGCTGGAAATTTTGCTCAATTGACTTCTAGAGAAGGTAAGTATTGTGTAATCAAGTTGCCTTCAGGTGAAGTAAGACAAATCCTTAGCGCTTGTAAAGCTACTATCGGTAGCGTAGGTAATTCCGATCATGGATTGGAATCTTCTGGTAAGGCAGGTCGCTCACGTTGGTTGGGTCGTCGCCCACACAACCGTGGTGTTGTTATGAACCCTGTTGATCACCCGATGGGTGGTGGTGAAGGTCGTCAGTCTGGTGGTCACCCACGTTCACGTACAGGTTTGTATGCTAAGGGCTTGAAGACAAGAGCTCCTAAGAAGCAGTCTTCTAAGTATATTATTGAGAGAAGAAAGTAATAACAGTTAATTGAGTAAATTATGAGTCGTTCATTAAAAAAAGGTCCATATATCAATGTGAAACTTGAAAACAAAGTGCTTGCTATGAATGAAAGTGGCAAGAAGGTTGTTGTAAAGACATGGGCCAGAGCTTCAATGATTTCCCCTGATTTCGTAGGGCATACAATTGCAGTTCATAACGGAAATAAATTTATTCCTGTGTACGTTACTGAAAACATGGTGGGACATAAGTTGGGTGAATTTGCTCCAACTCGTACATTCCGCGGTCATGCAGGTAACAAGAAAAAATAAGCAGGAACTTTGAAAGAAATAAAAAAGTAATAAATAATGGGAGCAAGAAAAAAAATATCGGCTGAAAAAAGAAAAGAAGCCCTTAAGACCATGTATTTTGCAAAGTTGCAAAATGTTCCTACCTCTCCTCGTAAGATGCGTCTCGTGGCTGACATGGTACGTGGTATGGAAGTGAACCGTGCACTGGGTGTCTTGAAGTTTTCTTCAAAAGAAGCTTCTGCAAGAGTGGAAAAGCTTTTGCGCTCTGCTATTGCTAACTGGGAACAGAAAAACGAACGTAAAGCAGAAAATGGTGAGTTGTTTATAACCAAGATTTTTGTTGATGGTGGTGCTACATTGAAAAGAATGCGTCCAGCTCCACAGGGTAGAGGTTATAGAATCCGTAAGCGCTCTAACCATGTGACTTTGTTCGTTGACACTAAGAGTACTAATGATTAAAACTAAAATTAATGGGACAGAAAGTTAATCCGATAAGCAACCGTTTAGGTATTATTAGAGGTTGGGATTCCAATTGGTACGGTGGCAATGATTATGGTGATGCTTTGTTGGAAGATAGCAAGATTCGTAAGTATCTGAATGCTCGTCTTGCTAAAGCTAGCGTATCAAGAATTGTAATCGAACGTACATTGAAATTGGTGACTATCACTGTATGTACAGCTCGTCCAGGTATTATCATTGGTAAAGGCGGTTCAGAAGTTGATAAGTTGAAGGAAGAATTGAAGAAGATTACCGACAAGGATATCCAAATCAATATCTTCGAAGTGAAAAGACCTGAATTGGATGCAGTTATTGTAGCAAATAACATCGCTCGTCAGGTTGAAGGTAAGATTGCCTATCGCCGCGCCATCAAGATGGCTATCGCAAATACAATGCGTATGGGTGCTGAAGGTATCAAGGTGTTGATTTCAGGACGTTTGAATGGCGCAGAAATGGCTCGTTCTGAAATGTATAAGGAAGGTAGAACTCCGTTGCACACATTCCGTGCAGATATCGACTACTGTCATGCTGAAGCTTTGACAAAGGTAGGTTTGTTGGGTATCAAGGTTTGGATTTGCCGTGGTGAAGTTTATGGTAAGAGAGAATTAGCTCCAAACTTTACTCAAACAAAGGAAAGCGGTCGCGGTAACAACAACGGTGGTAAGAACTTCAGAAGAAAGAAAAACAACAATCGCTAACGAATTTGAATTTTAGGAGATATGTTACAACCGAAAAAGACAAAATTCAGAAGACAGCAAAAGGGCTCTCAGAAGGGAAATGCTCAAAGAGGTAATCAGTTGGCTTTTGGCTCATTTGGTATCAAGTCTTTGGAAACTAAATGGATTACTGGTCGTCAAATTGAAGCTGCCCGTATTGCAGTGACTAGATATATGCAACGTCAAGGACAGATTTGGATCCGTATTTTCCCGGATAAGCCAATCACTCGCAAGCCTGCTGACGTACGTATGGGTAAAGGTAAAGGTAGTCCAGAAGGATTCGTTGCACCGGTAACTCCGGGACGTATCATCATTGAAGCGGAAGGTGTACCTTTCGAAGTGGCTAAAGAAGCGTTGCGCTTGGCTGCACAGAAGCTTCCTGTTACTACTAAATTTATTGTTAGACGTGATTACGATGCTCAATCACAAAATGCTTAATGGTTATGAAGATTGCAGAAATTAGAGAAATAGCTACCAATGAATTGGCTGAAAGAATCCAAGCAGAAGAAGCCAATTACAATCAAATGGTGTTGAATCATTCTATCTCTCCGTTGGATAATCCTGCTCAGATTAAGCAATTACGTAGAACGATTGCGCGTATGAAGACAGAATTGCGTCAGAGAGAACTTAACAAATAATAATGGTCCTCATGGAAGCTAGAAATTTAAGAAAAGAAAGAACAGGTGTTGTAGTAAGCAATAAGATGGAAAAGACCATTGTTGTTGCTGCTAAGTTCAAGGAAAAACACCCTATTTATGGTAAGTTCGTGTCTAAGACAAAGAAGTACCATGCTCACGACGAAAAGAATGATTGTAATGTAGGTGATACAGTACGCATTATGGAAACTCGTCCTTTGAGCAAAACTAAGAGATGGAGATTGGTTGAAATTGTAGAAAGAGCTAAGTAATTATGATACAAGCAGAATCCAGACTTACAGTATGTGATAACAGTGGCGCTAAGGAAGCTCTTTGTATCCGCGTTTTGGGCGGTACAAAGAGACGCTACGCTTCTGTTGGGGATGTAATCGTTGTCTCTGTAAAGAGCGTTATCCCTTCAAGTGATGTTAAAAAAGGTGCAGTTTCTAAGGCTTTGATTGTACGTACTAAGAAAGAAATCCGTCGTGCTGACGGTTCTTACATTCGTTTTGATGATAATGCTTGCGTGTTGTTGAACAACGCAGGTGAAATTAGAGGAAGTCGTATCTTTGGCCCGGTTGCAAGAGAATTGCGTGCTACAAACATGAAGGTAGTTTCACTTGCACCTGAAGTACTTTAATTTTCAAAAGAATATAAGTAATGAGTAAATTACATATTAAGAAAGGCGATACAGTTTACGTAAACTCTGGTGAAGACAAGGGTAAAACTGGCCGCGTGTTGAAAGTTCTCGTTAAGGAAGGACGCGCATTTGTTGAAGGTATCAATATGGTATCTAAGAGCACTAAGCCTAATGCAAAGAATCCTCAGGGAGGTATCGTTAAGCAGGAAGCTGCTATCCATATCTCTAACTTGAATGTGGTTGACCCGAAGACAGGTAAGCCGACACGTGTGGGAAGAAAAGAAAGTTCTGATGGAAGAACATTTGTTCGTTATGCTAAAAAATCAGGAGAGGAGATTAAATAATGAGTAATACTGCAAGCCTTAAGAAAGAATATGCAGAGCGCATTGCTCCTGCATTGAAGAATCAGTTCAACTATTCTTCTTCTATGCAGATTCCTGTACTCAAGAAGATTGTTATCAATCAAGGTTTGGGTATGGCTGTTGCTGATAAGAAGATTATTGAAGTTGCTATTAATGAATTGACAGCAATTACTGGTCAGAAAGCTGTAGCTACCATTTCAAAGAAGGACATCGCTAACTTCAAGTTGCGTAAGAAAATGCCTATCGGTGTAATGGTAACTTTGCGTCGTGAAAGAATGTATGAATTCCTTGAAAAATTGGTTCGCGTTGCTTTGCCTCGTATCCGTGACTTCAAGGGTATCAACAGCAAATTCGATGGTAGAGGTAACTATACCTTGGGTATTGAAGAACAAATCATTTTCCCGGAAATCAATATCGATAGCATCACACGTATCTTGGGTATGAATATCACTTTCGTGACATCTGCTCAAACAGACGAAGAAGGTTATGCTTTGTTGAAGGAATTTGGTTTACCATTTAAAAACTCTAAAAAAGACTAATATATTATGGCAAAAGAATCAATGAAGGCTCGTGAAGTAAAAAGAGCCAAACTTGTAGCCAAATATGCTGAAAAACGTGCTGCATTGAAGAAGATTGTTAATACAGGTGATCCTGTTGAAGCATTCGAAGCTGCTCAGAAGTTGCAGGCTATTCCTAAGAATGCCAATCCAATTCGTTTGCACAACCGTTGTAAGTTGACTGGTCGTCCAAAAGGTTATATTCGTCAATTCGGTATCTCTCGTATCCAGTTCCGCGAAATGGCCTCTAACGGTTTGATTCCAGGTGTAAAGAAAGCAAGCTGGTAAATTCTTTTTATTTTTAAATATTGTCAGGGCAGTCCTGATTAATTTAATTTATTATTTATATGACAGATCCAATCGCAGATTATCTCACCAGATTGAGAAATGCAATTAGTGCAAAGCACAGAGTAGTTGAAGTGCCTGCCTCAAATTTGAAGAAGGAAATCACTAAGATCCTTTTCGATCAAGGCTACATTCTGAACTACAAGTTTGTTGAAGATGGTCCTCAGGGTACTATTAAGGTGGCTTTGAAGTATGACTCAGTAAACAAGGTAAACGCTATCAAGAAGTTGATTCGTGTATCAACTCCGGGTTTGCGTCAGTATACTGGTTACAAAGACATGCCGAGAGTAATTAACGGTTTAGGTATTGCTATAATATCTACTTCCAAAGGTGTAATGACTAACAAGCAGGCTGCTGAACTTAAGATCGGTGGTGAAGTGCTTTGTTATGTATATTAATAGGAGGATCCACAATGTCAAGAATAGGTAAATTGCCAATTAGTATTCCTGCTGGAGTAACTGTTACTCTGAAGGATAATGTAGTTACAGTAAAGGGTCCTAAGGGTGAACTTACACAAGAAGTAAACCCTGCTATCAATGTAGAAATTGAGGATGGCCAAGTGGTGTTGAAGGAGAATGAAAATGCAATGCTTGACAACCAAAAGCAGAGACATGCATTCCACGGTTTGTATCGTGCACTTATCAACAATATGGTAGTTGGTGTTTCTCAGGGTTACAAGAAGGAACTTGAACTTGTCGGTGTAGGTTATCGTGCTTCAAACAATGGTAATATCATTGATTTCTCTTTGGGTTATACACACAGCATCGTTATGCAGTTGCCAGCAGAAATCAAGGTAGAAACTAAGTCAGAAAGAAATAAGAACCCTCTTATTATTTTGGAATCTTGCGACAAACAATTGCTTGGTTTGGTTTGTGCAAAAATTCGCTCTTTCCGTAAGCCGGAACCTTATAAGGGTAAAGGTATTAAGTTTGTTGGCGAAGAAATTCGTAGAAAGTCTGGTAAGTCAGCCGGTGCTAAGTAATCATCATAAAATCGTATTATCATGACAACAAAAATAGAAAGACGAATTAAGATTAAATATAGAGTACGCAATAAAGTTTCAGGTACTGCTGAACGTCCGCGTATGAGTGTGTTTAGAAGTAACAAGCAGATTTACGTTCAGGTTATCGATGACTTGTCAGGTAAGACTTTGGCTTCAGCATCTTCTTTGGGTATGGAAGCAATGCCTAAGAAGGAACAGGCTGCAAAGGTTGGCGAATTGATCGCTAAGAAGGCTCAGGAAGCAGGTATTACAGCTGTAGTATTCGACCGTAACGGTTACTTGTATCATGGGAGAATCAAAGAAGTAGCTGACGCTGCTCGTAACGGTGGACTTAAATTCTAATTAATTATGGCAGTTAATAAAGTTAAGATAACTAACGACGTTGAGTTAAAGGACAGATTGGTTGCTATCAACCGTGTTACAAAGGTAACTAAGGGTGGTAGAACATTCAGCTTCTCTGCAATTGTTGTTGTTGGAAACGAAGATGGTATCATCGGTTGGGGTCTTGGTAAGGCAGGTGAAGTTACAGCTGCTATCGCTAAGGGTGTAGAAGCCGCAAAGAAGAACTTGATTCGTGTTCCGGTATTGAAAGGCACAGTTCCTCACGAACAATTAGCTAAATTCGGCGGTGCTGAAGTATTTATCAAGCCTGCTTCACACGGTACTGGTGTGGTTGCTGGTGGTGCTATGCGTGCCGTTCTTGAAAGTGTTGGTATTACAGACGTTTTGGCTAAGTCAAAAGGTTCTTCAAACCCACACAACTTGGTAAAGGCTACTATCCTTGCTTTGGGCGAAATGAGAGATGCTCGCATGGTTGCTCAGAACAGAGGTGTAAGTATGGAAAAAGTATTTAGAGGATAAGGAGGAATTATGGCAACTATTAAGATTAAACAAGTTAAGAGTAGAATTGGTGCTCCTGCTGATCAGAAGAGAGTACTTGATGCGCTGGGACTTCGCAAGATGAATCGTGTGGTTGAACACGAAGAAACTCCTTCAATCCTTGGTATGGTAAAGAAGGTTAGTCACCTTGTAGCCATCGTTAAGTAATTCATTGTTAATAAAAAATTGATTACGATATGAATTTAAGTAATTTGAAACCTGCTGAAGGCTCTACACAGACTAGAAAAAGAATCGGCCGTGGTCCGGGTTCTGGTTTAGGTGGTACTTCTACAAGAGGTCACAAGGGTGCTAAGTCTAGATCTGGTTATAAGAAAAAGATCGGTTTTGAAGGTGGTCAGATGCCTCTTCAACGTCGTGTCCCGAAATTTGGTTTTAAGAATATCAACCGTGTAGAATACAAGGCTATTAACTTGGATACTATTCAAGCTCTTGCTGAAGCAAAGAACTTGACAAAGGTTGGTTTGGCTGACTTCGTAGAAGCTGGTTATGTTTCTTCAAACCAATTGGTGAAAGTTCTTGGTAACGGTAGCTTGACTACTAAGCTTGATGTTGAAGCAAACGCTTTCTCTAAGAGCGCGGTAGCTGCAATCGAAGCTGTAGGTGGTAATGCAGTAAAACTCTGATTCAATGAGAAAATCTATTGAAACATTGAAGAATATATGGAAAATTGAGGATCTGAGACAAAGGATCCTCATTACTATATTATTCGTCGCAATTTATCGGTTTGGATCTTATGTGGTTCTACCAGGTATTAATCCAGCAATGTTGACTCAGTTGCATCAACAGACAAGTGAAGGTTTGTTGGCACTGTTGAACATGTTCTCAGGTGGAGCTTTCTCTAATGCATCTATTTTTGCATTGGGGATTATGCCGTATATCTCGGCATCAATTGTTATTCAACTTTTAGCGATTGCTGTTCCGTACTTTCAGAAAATCCAACGTGAAGGTGAAAGTGGCAGACGTAAAATTAATCAATATACCCGTATATTGACAATTGCTATTCTAATTGTTCAAGCTCCTTCTTATTTGATGAACTTGAAAATGCAGGCTGGCCCGTCACTTAATGCTTCATTAGATTGGACATTCTTTATTATTACTTCAACAATCATCTTGGCCGCAGGTAGTATGTTTATCTTGTGGTTGGGTGAAAGAATTACAGACAAGGGTATCGGTAATGGTATCTCATTCATTATCTTGATTGGTATCATTGCTCGTTTGCCACAGTCTTTGTTCCAAGAAGTAGTTTCTCGACTTTCTTCTCCGGGCGCTGGTGGTATCGTAATGTTCTTGTTGGAAATCGTGTTCTTGTTGTTCGTTATCGCAGGTGCTATCCTGTTGGTTCGCGGCGTACGCAAGGTGCCTGTACAATATGCTAAGCGTATTGTAGGTAACAAGCAATTCGGTGGTGCAAGACAATACATCCCATTGAAGGTGAATGCTGCTAACGTAATGCCTATCATCTTTGCACAGGCAATCATGTTTATTCCTATTACGTTGGTTGGTTTCTCTGATGCTGCTAATGCAAGTGGTTTTGTACGTGCATTGGTAGATCATACTAGCTTCTGGTATAACTTCATCTTTGCAGTTTTGATTATTGTGTTTACTTATTTCTATACAGCAATCACAATCAATCCGACTCAGATGGCAGAAGACATGAAGAGAAACAACGGTTTCATTCCTGGAATTAAGCCGGGTAAGAATACAGCTGAGTATATAGATGCGATTATGTCTCGTATTACTTTGCCGGGTTCTATTTTCTTGGCTATTGTTGCTATCATGCCTGCATTTGCCGGTTTGTTCGGCGTTCAGGCTGAGTTCGCTCAATTCTTTGGTGGTACATCACTTTTGATTTTGGTTGGTGTAGTATTGGATACTCTCCAGCAAGTTGAAAGTCATTTGTTGATGCGTCACTACGATGGACTCTTGAGTTCTGGTAGAATTAAGGGACGTAATGTTGCTGCGTATTAATTAGTCTGAGATGATATTTCTTAAGACAGATGATGAAATAGAGCTTCTTCGTCAGAGTAACCTACTCGTAGGTAAGACTCTGGCTGAAGTAGCTAAATTGATAAAACCTGGTGTTACAACCAAGGAACTCGATAGAGTAGCTGAAGAGTTCATCAGAGATCATGGTGCGATTCCTACTTTTAAGGGTTATCCAAGTCCGTATGGCGGACCTTTCCCTGGTACTTTATGTACTTCGGTAAATGATCAGGTTGTGCATGGAATACCTAACGATGTACCTTTGAAAGACGGTGATATTGTTTCGGTTGATTGTGGTACATTAATGAATGGTTTTTGCGGAGATTCGGCTTATACGTTTTGTGTAGGTGACGTTGATCCCGAAATAAGACAATTGCTTCAAGTTACTAAAGAGGCACTTTATCTTGGAATCGAAAATGCCGTTCATGGAAAACGTTTAGGTGATATTGGTTTTGCTATCCAATCACATTGCGAAGCAAAATCTTATGGAGTGGTAAGAGAATTTGTCGGTCATGGCATCGGTCATGAAATGCATGAGGATCCGCAAGTGCCAAATTATGGTAAGAGAGGATCGGGTACGATGCTGAAAAAGGGAATGTGTATCGCCATTGAGCCTATGATTACTCAAGGCAGTCGCCAAATAGTCATGGAAAGAGATGGTTGGACCGTCCGGACAAAAGACCGTAAGTTTGCAGCCCATTTTGAGCATACAGTTGCAGTGGGCATTGGTAAAGCAGATATTTTATCATCGTTTGAATATATTGAACAAGTATTAGGAGATAAATCAATTTAATATGGCAAAGCAGTCCGCAATAGAACAAGATGGAGTTATCGTTGAAGCATTGTCGAACGCAATGTTTCGCGTTGAACTGGAAAATGGGCATGAAATTACCGCTCATATTTCTGGAAAAATGAGAATGCATTACATTAAAATATTACCTGGGGATAAGGTAAGAGTAGAGATGTCTCCTTATGACTTATCTAAAGGAAGAATCGTTTTTAGATACAAGTAAAAAAGAAATAAGATATGAAAGTAAGAGCATCATTAAAGAAGCGTACACCGGATTGTAAGATCGTAAGACGCAATGGCCGTTTGTATGTTATTAACAAGAAAAATCCTAAGTATAAACAACGTCAAGGATAAATTTATTATTTTTGCAAAAAAAATAATTAGTATATGGCTATAAGAATAGTTGGTGTAGATTTGCCTCAGAATAAGAGAGGCGAGATTGCGTTGACCTATGTATATGGTATCGGACGCAGCAGTTCAGCAAAGATTTTGGATAAGGCTGGAGTTGACAGAGACTTGAAGGTTAAGGACTGGACAGACGATCAGGCAGCTAAGATTCGTGAAATTATTGGTGCTGAATACAAAGTTGAAGGTGATCTTCGTTCAGAAGTTCAATTGAACATCAAGCGATTGATGGACATTGGTTGCTATCGTGGTGTTCGCCATCGTATTGGTTTGCCAGTTCGTGGTCAAAGCACTAAGAATAATGCCCGTACACGTAAGGGTAGAAAGAAAACAGTTGCAAATAAGAAAAAAGCTACTAAATAATAATTGTTGATATGGCAAAAAAAACAGTCGCAGCTAAGAAAAGAAATGTGAAGGTTGATGCTAATGGACAGTTGCATGTTCATTCTTCATTCAACAACATCATTGTTTCTTTGGCAAACAGTGAAGGTCAGATTATTTCATGGTCTTCTGCAGGTAAGATGGGATTTAGAGGTTCAAAGAAGAACACTCCTTATGCAGCACAGATGGCTGCACAAGATTGTGCTAAGGTAGCATTCGATCTTGGCCTGAGAAAGGTAAAAGCTTATGTAAAGGGTCCTGGTAATGGACGTGAGTCTGCAATCAGAACTATACATGGAGCCGGTATTGAAGTTACTGAAATCATCGATGTAACTCCACTTCCACACAATGGTTGTCGTCCTCCAAAGAGAAGAAGAGTATAATAGATAACCCAATTTTTATGAAACTTGATTTTGTTAAAATGGATTGCACTTCCTTTCTGTAATCGCGGCTGCAACAAATTAAGTTCATTTATAACAATTAAATTAGAAAAGAAATGGCTAGATATACTGGACCAAAATCAAGAATAGCCCGTAAATTCGGTGAAGCTATCTTTGGAGCAGATAAAGTATTGTCAAAGAAGAATTATCCTCCTGGACAACATGGTAATAACAGAAGAAGAAAAACTTCTGAATATGGTATCATGTTGGCTGAAAAGCAAAAAGCTAAATATACATACGGAGTATTGGAAAAACAATTCCGCAACATGTTTGAAAAGGCAGCAAGTGCTTCTGGTATTACCGGTGAAGTATTGCTTCAAAGTCTTGAATCCCGCCTTGACAACGTAGTGTTCCGTTTGGGTATTGCTCCTACACGTGCTGCTGCTCGTCAGTTGGTAGGTCACAAGCATATTACAGTAGACGGTAAGGTAGTTAATATTCCTTCTTACTCTGTAAAGGCTGGACAAATCGTGGGTGTTCGTGAAAGATCTAAATCTTTGGAAGTAATCGCTGATTCACTTGCTGGATTTAATCATAGCAAATATCCTTGGTTGGAATGGGATGAAAATGCAAAGGCTGGTAAGTTCTTACATACTCCAGAAAGAGCTGACATTCCTGAAAACATTAAAGAACACTTGATCGTAGAATTGTACTCTAAATAATAATTAATTTCATGGCGATATTAGCATTTCAAAAACCTGATAAAGTATTAATGTTGGAGGCGGATCCAAAATTCGGTAAATTCGAATTTCGTCCCCTTGAGCCCGGTTTCGGTATTACCGTAGGTAATGCTTTGCGCCGTATTCTTCTTTCTTCACTCGAAGGTTTTGCTATCAATACAATAAAGATAGAAGGAGTGGAACATGAGTTCGCTTCTATACCGGGTGTCAAAGAAGATGTAACCAACATTATCTTGAATCTGAAACAAGTTAGATTCAAGCAAGTTGTAGAAGAATTCGAGAACGAAAAAGTAAGTATTGTTATCGAGAATTCAAATGAATTTAAAGCAGGTGATATAAGCAAGCATTTGACTGGATTTGAAGTGTTAAATCCTGAATTGGTTATTTGCCATTTAGATTCAAAGACTACGTTGAAGATGGACATTACCATTAACAAAGGTAGAGGATATGTTCCGGCTGACGAAAATCGTGAGTATTGTACCGATGTTAATGTTATTCCTATCGACTCTATTTACACACCGATACGTAATGTCAAGTATCAGGTAGAAAACTTCCGTGTAGAACAGAAGACTGACTACGAAAAGCTGGTATTGGAAATTACTACCGATGGTTCCATTCACCCGAAGGACGCTTTGAAAGAAGCAGCTAAAATCCTGATTTATCACTTCATGTTGTTCTCTGATGAAAAGATTACTCTTGAAACATCAGATATCGATGGCAATGAAGAATTCGATGAAGAAGTATTGCACATGCGTCAGTTGCTGAAGACTAAGCTAGTTGATATGGACCTCTCAGTTCGTGCATTGAACTGCTTGAAGGCTGCCGATGTTGAAACATTGGGCGACCTTGTTCAGTTCAACAAGACTGACCTGTTGAAGTTCAGAAACTTCGGTAAGAAATCGCTCACGGAGCTTGATGATTTGCTCGAGAGTCTGAATCTGTCGTTTGGAACGGATATTTCTAAGTATAAATTAGATAAAGATTAAACAATGAGACATAATAAGAAATTCAATCATTTGGGTCGTACTGCTTCTCATAGAAGCGCTATGTTGGCTAACATGGCTTGCTCTTTGATCAAGCACAAAAGAATCACTACGACCGTTGCAAAGGCTAAAGCTTTGAAGAAGTTTGTTGAGCCTTTGATCACTAAGTCTAAAGATGACACAACCAACTCTCGTCGTGTTGTATTTAGCAATTTGCAAGACAAGTTCGCTGTTACAGAATTGTTCAAGGAAATTTCTGTAAAGGTAGCAGATCGTCCAGGTGGATACACTCGTATCATCAAGACTGGTCATCGTTTGGGTGATAACGCAGAAATGTGTTTCATCGAATTGGTAGACTATGATGAAAACATGGCTAAGACTGCTCCAGTTAAGAAGACAACTCGTACTCGTCGTTCTAAGAAGAGTGCTGCTGTTGAAGCTCCTGCTGCTGAAGCACCTGCTACAGAAGAAGCTAAGGCTGAATAATCTGTATAGATCATCATATATGGAAAAGGCTGTGATTCAGGTCACAGCCTTTTTTATTTATTAAGGCCTTATTAATCTATGTTAAATGTAGGATAGCTGTCCCATCCGACTTCTTTTTTGCTTATATTTGTGATAATAAACAATAAAGGTAAGATGGGCAGGATTATTTTTTTCATAACATGGATGGTATTGTTCCTTTGGTGCAAAGGGGCGATAGTAGACTCGTCCTCTGAATCGATTGATTCAATGGATACCTGCATTATCCTTGGTGTGGATGAATCCCGGCAAGGTGGAGACCAATTCCCTTTTATGGCTCCCAGTCAGGACTTGAATGAAGTAATTCTCTACAAATCCAAATCGTCTACTCGTCAATTGAACCTTCGGAATGAAAAGTTGGTCCGTCCACATTTCTCTTTATATAAACACCAACGTCATTCTCTTTTAATATCCTCTTCTCGTAGCCTATGCTGGACGTATGCATCTGAACATTATGTCTTCGCATTGAGGCATCTTTTGATTTAGTGGTTTTTTCATTTATGCGAGTTTGCTGTAGAATGTTCTATGGCCGATATACTATTTTATTAACCCCATATTTGAAAAATTATGAATCAAAAAAATATGGCAGACAAACAACTTTTGTCTGCATCTTTTCCGTATATAAGTAAACATATCAGTGTCTTTCAATTAATTGTATCCAGTTTAATCGCTTTGCTGGGAGGCGTTGCAATAGTAGGGTCTTTAAGTTTGGATGCTTCTTCCTCTACGCTAAGTATAGTTCTGCTAACATTGGGTACCATTTTCCTGTTGGTAGCCATTTATCGTTTTTTCTGGAGAAGCAAAGAACGTATCTATATCCCAACGGGAAGTGTTGTTTATGATAGTAATTACTATTTTGATATAAGTGACATCGAACAATTGGCCGCTATCCTTGAGAAAGGTGATTTCAGTCATCAGAATGGAATTGAACTGAAGATGAGTGGTAACCTTCGCATGGATTGTATGATGGCCAAGGACCGTAGTTTTATAGCTGTTCAGTTGTATCGTTTTGTTCCTTATATCTATGAACCGATGACCCCTATCTATCATTTTACTGGTGAGCAGGCGTCGCAATTGATGGGTTGTTTGGAAAGGAAATCTTTCTGATTCCAGTAATCCGATTGTCCTGTTTTTCTGAAAGCTAGTTTTTTTAACTATCCAAACGATGGTTTTATGCTCCGTAAAGTGTAGTTTTGTCCTTAAGAAAACATAGGTTTATGAAAAAGTATTTGCTAGTCTTGTGTTGTTTCCCCTTGTTGTCCTCCTGTTATACCAGTCGGATGCAAGGAAGTCCGGCTGCCGTGTCGGCCGGTGCTTCCATCGGTGGGGTATTGGGTTCAATTGTAGGCGATAGAACCGGAGGGTATTTCGGCTCTCAGTTTGGTGCGTTGATCGGTACGGTAGCTGGTGCTGCTGTAGGAAATGCCATAACCACTCCCCGTAAGGAAAAGGTTTATGAAACAGAACAACCCCGTCAGGACAATCGTTCTTCTGAGTCTTATTACGCTCCGTCGGGCTTGCAGATTACGAATATCCGCTTTATCGACGAGAACCGTAATCAGACTATCGATGCAGATGAGCAGTGCAAACTGATTTTTGATATTGTCAATAATGGTGAAGTGGCTGCCTACAATGTTACTCCGATAGTGGAAGAAGTGTCGGGTATGAAACATGTAGAGGTATCTCCTTCGGCGCAGATATCCTATATGCCGGTGGGTAACCGTATCCGTTATACGGCTGTGGTCCAAGGAGGCAAACGATTGAAAACGGGTGAGGCTGTTTTTCGTGTCTATACTTCTGAAAGTAACGGGGCACTCAGCGATACCCACGAGTTCGCCATTCCTACTGCTAAAAAGAGCAAATAAAGAATCAGTGGGTGTGTAGAAAAACACACCCACTGATTCTTTATTTCTTTTCCATCATTTCCTGTATCTCTTTCAATGTCAGATTTCCTACAATCGAAATGATGGTAAACTCATCCTTTTCGTCCGTTATCAGGACGAATTCACTGTTTCCTTTCTTGCGTTCCTTGAAGTAGATGGTAGTCTTTTCACCATCTTCGCGGATGCGTACCAGTTCCTCGTATCCGTTCTTGGTGTTGATGCCCTTGGTCTCTTTGCGTAATTGCTCGATGATGGGCATTTCGTCGCACGACAGAATCTGAATGTTCTCCAGTCGGTTGGCAATGTTTCCTACATTTATTCCGTTGACTTTTCCACTCATGCCAGGAAACAGGCTGAGCATGCTTTTAGTAATGTACACGGAGCTCACGCCATCCATTTCGGCATATTTGTCGAAGAACGATTGCTGGGCATGGCAAAATGCAGTGCAAATAACCAGCATCAAAGTTAGTATATATGTACGTTTTTTCATCTTATTCATTGATTTTATTCAGTTGTTTTTGAATGTTTATTTCTACTCTCTTGGTGGTTGTTTGCAGTACCTCCATCTGTTCCATTCCCTTGTTCAGTGCCATGGAGAACTGGGTAAGTGCCTTTTGTGCTTCCATGTAAGCCTCCTCGGGAGTGGCGCAAGTATCTTTCCTCGTATGATTAGGTTCATAAAGGTACCATCCGAATGATACTACAATCAACATGCTGGCGGCAATACTTCCTATCCATTGCAGATGGCGGATACGGGTGTTCCGCTGTATCTTCAAGGTACGTTGCTCTTGCGCTTCCCAAGTGTCGATGGCTTCCGAAAGCCGTTCTTCCAATCCTTCGGAGATTGCTTCTTCATTCATGGATGCCTGCAATTGTAGGAACATCTCCTTCTCGGCCAGCAGATGGGCAGGCACTTCTTCCTCGGCAAAGAAACGTTTCAGTTCCTTTTCTTCGGCTTCTGTAGTCTCGGCGTTGTAGTAACGCTCCAACAGTTGGTTTATTCTATCTACATTCATAGTTCCTCATTGCATTGAATTGTTCACGTATCTTTTTTCTCGTCCGGCTCAGTAGCACCCGGATGTTGATGGGCGATAGGCCGGTAGCTTGTTCTATCTCTTCCATGGAGCAGCCGTTTACATCCCGCATCACGATGACTTGCCGTTGTTGGTGGGGGAGTGTGCTGATGATTCGTTTTACCTGATTCACCTCATCTTTCAGTTCCACTTCCCGCATCAGACTATTCTCTCCCGCTATGTTCAGTTCCTCGGGTGGACGGCTGTCTTCTTCTATGTGCGAAGCCCTTAATGCATCCAGGCAGAGGTTCTTGGTCAGTGTCACGCAGTACGCCTCCATGTTTTCGATGTTTGGCGGCAGTTCCTCCCGTTTCTTCCAGAGCTTCAGGTAAGTTTCCTGTACCATATCCTCGGCATCTTGGGCATTCCCCATCAGTCGGAAGGCCACCCGATAGAGCTTTGGATGATAAGGCAGAAACCTCCGTTTAAAATCATTTGCGTCCATCAATCATTATTTTGTCATCATTGATAATGGCTTGTATATCGTCCTTCTTGATTTTCCCTTTTATCATGACGAGGGCGCAATCGCCTTTCCCAGTGGTCATTACCAGTAGTTCGCGAACGGTGTCATCCTTCATCTTGGCGATGATCTTCACGTTCTCACCGTCTTCCTTTGCTTGCAACCAAGTTTCGTATCCGTTCAGGTTCAGTTTGGCTACTTCCTTGGTAAAACGTTCCTTCACTTTTTCCGAGCATTCTTCCAAGTCGAGTACTTTAACCGAATTGACTCCTTTGATAAGTGGGTTGCTCTTGTCGTCCTCGTCCATAAACAAGCGGGCAAACTTCATCAACAGAGGTGAAACACTGACGCTTTCCACTCCCTTTTCGTCTTTAAAGTAATTGTATAACGCATCCACGTTTTGGGCAACTCCCGTCTGGCAAGCCATAATCACTGTAAGTACAAGTATAATTTTCTTCATGATTTTCTTGTTTTCATTATTATTCATTTCTTTTCTCCGAAGCGCTTTCAATGACATAGACGGGAGTTTGCTAGGATTTGTTACAAAGATAAGGATATTTTTTTCTCTTCACCTTTCGTAATTGAGATAAGTTTCGATATCCTTGTCCCCTCTGCCCGATACGGTTAATACTACTATGTCAGTTGGACTGAAGTCTATCTTTTCCAAAGCTCCCAAAGCGTGCGAACTTTCCAGTGCAGGAATGATTCCTTCCAGGCGAGTCAACAAGCGGGCAGCTCGGATGGCTTCATCATCATGGATAGCAAAGACGCAGGCACGTTTTTGTTGGGTGAGATGAGCATACAGAGGACCTACTCCTGGATAGTCCAATCCCGGTGAGATGGAATAGGCTTCTTCGGGTTCTCCCTTTTCGTTCTGTATTATCAAGGTTTTCGCACCATGCAGAATACCGGTCTTACCCAAAAGCATGGTAGCTGCTGTTTGATTGGTTTCGAGTCCTTTACCACCACCTTCGGCCAGAACAATCTTTACCCGTTCGTCATCCAAGTAATGATAGATGGTACCGGCCGCATTGCTACCTCCGCCCACACAAGCTATCAGATAATCGGGATAGTCTCGTCCTTCTTGTTCTATGAGTTGTTTGCGGATTTCTTCGCTGATGACGGACTGTAGCCGAGCTACCATATCAGGATAAGGATGAGGCCCCACAGCCGAACCTATCAGATAGTAAGCCTCTTCGGCATGAGAACACCAGTATTGCAAGGCTTCGTTTACGGCATCGTTCAAGGTCATGGTACCCGAAGTAGCGGGAACAACGTCTGCACCCAACATCTTCATCTTTTCCACATTCACCCGTTGACGCTCCATGTCCGTCTTTCCCATGAAGATAGTACATTTCATGTCCATCAAGGCGCAGACGGTAGCCGTAGCCACTCCATGCTGTCCGGCTCCAGTCTCGGCGATGATGTGTTTCTTTCCCATTCGCTTGGCCAACAAGGCCTGACCGATGGCATTGTTGATTTTGTGTGCTCCGGTATGGTTCAGGTCTTCCCGTTTCAGATAAATCTTGCAACCATACTTTTCACTCAACCGGTGTGCCAGATAGAGAGGCGAGGGGCGACCTACATAGTCGCGGAGCAACTGATGGAACTCACGTTGGAAACTTTCGTCCTCCAGTACCTGAAGATAGGTGTTCCGTAGTTCGTCGATACGTGGTTTCAAAACTTCGGGGATGTAGGCGCCGCCAAATTCTCCGTAATAACCTTCCTGGTTTACTTGATACTTTTTCATAATTGATGATAATTAAAGAGTTAATAACTGGATAAAACAAAGAAGGCCCGTCGTAAGTACGACAGGCCTTCTTGTGCTTCCTTCTATTTATATAAAAGTATATTTATGAGTGGATAAATACATACGGCTTGTTTCCCTTACGACTTTTGGAGTTGTAAGAGCGCCACCAACATGTATTTACCATTGTTCTTTTCATTGTCTTTTTTCTTATTTCAACGGCAAAAGTATGTGTTTTGTTTAAATAGTCAAAGAAAAATCTTTCTTTTTTTTGTTATGCAAAGGAAGATGTTGTATTTAAACATACGTCGCTAATGATGTAAAAGGTGGTTTATAAACCTTCTTATAGGCCTTTATAAGGTCAAATAACCTTTTGTATTTTACGTTCTACGATGTGAAACATACAAGCTACAATGTAAAACGTATAAGTTACAATGTAAAACATACAGACTACATTGTAGAATGTAGTAATAATGTAGTTCTTTAGGCTTAATATTCTATGTCTTTAGCCTTGGTTTTACCAATAGGGAGGCTTGTTCCCGTCAAGCTAATAATGAATATATGCTATTTCCTACAAAATTAAAAATTAATAAATTTGTTTTCTTTAAACTTTTATCTACATTTGTGGTGATTAAGCCAAAGCGTTGACGAAAATCGTTTTATGGGAAAATATTAGCGTTTGCTATTATTCTATATCGTTTGTTGAAACTTAGGAAATTTCATGATTGTATGATAGGAATAAGATGGCAGATGCCTACGTATAACGTAGGTGTATCTTGTTTCTTTATACAATCGGGTATCCTAAGACCTCAACAGACTAAGGTAACAAAGGTATGACCTACGTTTTTCTTTGTTACCAACTTATGTATGAAATATAAATTAAATAAATCTTATTATTATGAAAATGAAATCTGCTTTTAATTGGTGGCTGCTTTTATGGGTCATGGTATTCGTTGCAGCATGTTCGGACGGTGGAGAAGAAATAGACAAACCTGATACCCCTCCTACACCGGAACAACCTACAATAACGTTAGACACTTCCTCGTCTGATTTTACAACCAATGGAGGAAGTAATACGGTTTCGTTCACCGCTTTGGCGGATTGGACGGCCGAGGTTATCAACTCGCGTGCCGATGCCTGGTGTTCGGTTTCACCTACAAGCGGTAAGGCCGGTAATGCCCAAATAACGATAACCACTACTGCCAATGATACGCCCGACAATCGTTCGGCTTCCGTCATTCTGAAAGCGGGAACTACCCAAAAGACAATTACGGTTTCGCAGAAGCAGAAAGATGCATTGACCGTGACTTCCGATAAGTTTGAAGTCTCTGCCGAAGGGGGCGAAATAAAGATAGAAGTAAAAGCCAACATCGACTATGAATACAGTATCGCATACGAAGGTGCAGCCAAGGACTGGATTATTTCCGGAGGAGCGCGTGCGCTGAAAACGTCGACTTTGACATTCAAAGTAGCAGCCAACGAAGAAGTGGAAAAGCGCGAAGCAACCGTAACTATCAAGAGCGGAAGTTTCAAGGAAGAGGTAAAGGTATATCAAGCCGGTACCACTCCTTCCATCACCCTTACCAAGAATGAATTCGTGGTAGCTTCGGCAGGCGAATCGATTGCCGTGGAAGTGAAGAGCAATGTAGACGTAACCGTAGAGCTGCCTACTGATGTAGATTGGATAAGCGAAAACCAATCGCGTGCCATGTCGACCAACACCTATCATTTCACCATTGCCGAGAGTCAGGAATACGACCAACGTACCGCCGAAATCAAGTTTACAAACAAGGCCAACAACCTTTCGGAAACGGTAAAGGTGGTGCAGGTACAGAAGGATGCTATTGTGGTGGCCAAGAATGAATATGAGTTCAAGGCCGAAGGAGGGGAACTGGATTTTGAAATACTGACCAATGTAGATGTAACGGTTAGCATACCCGACAGCATCAGCAATTGGGTGAAGCAAGTGAAGAGTCGTGCCTTGGTCAGCCAGATACTTCATTTTGATATCTCACCTTGTGATTTGAGCGAAAGCCGTAGCGGTACCATTACGCTTTCAGGAGGTAATGCGGTACAGAAGATTTTGATTAAGCAAGATGGATTAAAAGAAATATTGGAAGCGGAACGAAATGCACTGATTGCATTTTACAATGCAATGAATGGTGATAGTTGGCATAGCATATGGGGGCATGAAGATGTTAAGAATAAGAATTGGTGCTCAAAGGAACCTTTGTCTACTTGGGCTGGGGTGACTACCAATAGCCAAGGACGTGTTACGGAACTTCGCTTGCCTGGATGTTATCTTACAGGAACTATACCTTCCGAAATAGGGAATCTTACAGAACTTGAAGTTTTGCAGCTTAATAGTAATAATATAACGGGAGAATTACCAAAAGAACTTTTTAATCTCAAAAAATTGAGAATACTATGTCTAATGACCAATTGGATTACAGGAAAAATTCCTGAAGAAATAGGGAATCTGACTAATCTTACAGAACTTTGGTTGCATCAAAACGGTTTTACTGGAGCAATTCCCGAGAGTTTGATGAAACTTACTAAATTAGAAGATTTAAGATTGTGTGAAAATCCACTATTCGGTAATTTACCAGAGTCGTTCTACGAATGGGATTTTTGGAAAAATTGGTGGGGAATGAGTCTCATAGATACTAAATATAAATTTGAAGATATAAATTTGCCCGGCCCTATAGCGACAATTACATGTTTTGACGGTAAGACAATAGACCTAAAAGAAGAGTATAAAAACAACAAATATACTATACTGTTCCAATGGTCATTAGTAGGATGGGAAACAAATGAGATTCTTCCGCAAATGAAATCTATTCATGCCCTATATGCAGATAAAGGGATAAAAATTATAGGATGGGCTAATTCAAATATCGACACGAAAGACTCTGCCATCACATATATAAATGAATCAGGGATGCCATGGGATAATTTTTATTATAATTGTTCTGATTTCAATGAATCTCATAATTACGAACATTTGGAAAACACCTTTGGTACATTACCATGGTATCCTGCAAATTATTGTACTTCTATAACCGTTGTAGATACTAATGGTAAAATCGTTTTTTCGGATATATTTGGTGATAGAAATAAAGTATATCAAAAAGACGGTTATTTGATGTCTCTTGTTGAAAATGATTTTATAATAAAAGAAAAGGAGTTATATGAATCAACCGATTACTCTCTTGACGCGACGGTAGTCACACTACAAAAAGCGACGAAAGGAAACGGCATCGATGTGGTATTGATGGGCGATGGATACTCCGACCGGAAGATTGCGGACGGAACATACAAAGCCGACATGGAGTATATTTACAATAACCTCTTTACCGAAGAACCTTACAAGTCGTTCAAAGACCATTTTAACGTATATTACGTGAATGTAGTTTCAGAGAATGAGGTATTCCTTGATTATAGTAATACAGCCCTGGGAGGTTTTTTTGGTGAAGGCACTTTAGTAGGTGGTAACGACAACACTGTATTTGTTTATGCGCTTAATGCTATTTCAGGAATCCAAATGAACGAAGCACTGATTATCGTAGCGATGAACTCCGACAATTATGCCGGTACATGCTATATGTATCAGCCTACATCAATAGGCGACTATGGTAGTGGTCCGTCAGTATCCTACTTCCCCAAGGGAGGCAATGCAGAGACCTTTGCACAGCTTCTCCACCACGAAGCATGCGGACACGGCTTTGCCAAGCTGGCCGATGAATATGCATACGAGGATATGGGAGCGATTCCGGCCGACGTAGCAAATAGCCACAAGGAACAACAGAATACATGGGGTTGGTGGAAGAATGTAGATTTCACAAGTGACCCGTCTGCAACCCGTTGGAGTCATTTCATTAACGATACCCGTTATGCTAATGATGGTTTGGGTGCTTACGAAGGTGGCCTTACTTATTGGACGGGCGTATGGCGTCCTACCGAAAACAGTACCATGCGATACAATACGGGTGGGTTTAATGCTCCATCACGTGAAGCTATCTATTACCGCATCCATAAATTGGCATACGGTGACAGTTGGCAATACGATTACGAAGAGTTTGTGAAGTATGATGCCATCAACCGCAAGGCGGCAGCTTCATCTTACAATCCTTACAGACAAACTAACTATAAACCGCTTCATGCTCCTGTTGTAATACGTAAATCTTGGAAAGATGCAAAATAAGAAATTGTATATTCGCTTAATATCGGCGACAGCTTTTATGCTGTCGTCGGTATTGTTTACCGCTTGCTCTACCAGCAAAAGTAGCGTGGAGAAAAAGACTCCCGAACCGAGTCCTACAGATAGTGTGAAGGAATTTGTTCCCTTGCATCCTCCGGTAGTCGTCCCTCACTCGTGGAAAGATGCAAAATAATAAGTAGCTATTTAATAATTCCTCAATAAGCAACGAAATTGTTTCTTATTGAGGGATTTTCTATTATTAATTAAATGAATGTGAAATAATTGTTTCCAAACTGTTTAGTGTAGAGAAAAAGTACTATCTTTGTGAACGGATTTGTTGACAAACGATTGAAACTATGAATTGTAATGTAGGTCAATATATAAATGATATAGTAGCTCGTTCGGGATTATCACAGGCTGATGTTGCACGGGAGATTCATGTTTCACGCCAGTCGCTCAATTATGTTATCTGTGGCAAGCGTGAAATGTCGTTGCAACTTGCCATGAAACTGGAAGCCTATTTCTCGTTACCTGATGGAGAATTGATGAAAATGCAGGCACTACAAGCCGTACAGCAACGTAAACAAACAATACGAAATTATCTTTGTGAACAATTGGTAGAGAAAAACGCTTTTTGGTCGTATAATGTAAAGTCGTTTGATGTAATTTCAGACGAGGAACTGATTGAGAAGTGTTTTACCATACTTGATATGGAGGATATTGATTTGATGTTTGAACTATTTCCCCGAAAGTACATCCAAAAAGTGTGGAAAGAACGGCTGGCAATACAGGGCGAATATATGCAGATGCTCAATATTATGATTGCCATGTATTATTTTGGTATCAAAGAACCCGAAAAGTATTTGGCAAAAGTGGAACGGCAACATATTAATAAACTGTTAAAGAATTCTTGATAAGTACATGATATTTTAACAAAATACAACAATCCCTCAATAAGCAACGAAATCGGTTTTAATCGTTCCTTATTGAGGGATTGTTTTTAGTTGTATCTATTACTTTCTATACTTGTTCAGTTCCGGAAGAATTTTCTGAATGTCACGAATACGGGTGGCATCGCTGGGATGGGTACTCATGAATTCGGGAATGGCAGCACCGCTTCCTGCCGACATCTTCTGCCAGAAGGTGATGGCTACATTGGGATCGTAACCGGCCATGGTCATGAAGATGAGGCCCATATAGTCGGCTTCCGATTCATGCTTGCGCGAGAAGGGAAGGGTCAATCCGTATTGGGCACCGAGTCCGTAGATGGTGCTACCGGCCTTTTGGATAGCAGCCGATTTGTTGCTAAGTGCTTGCGTTAGGATTTGTGCACCGTATTGGGTCATCAGTTGTTGGCTCATGCGTTCGTTGCTGTGCTTGGCTACGGCATGTGCCACTTCGTGACCTACCACTACGGCCAGTTCATCGTCCGATGAAACAAGTTTGAGCAGGCCTTCGTATACCACAATCTTACCGCCTGGCATGCAGAATGCATTTACCTGATTGTCCTTTACCAAATTGAATTCCCAAGCGAAGTTGCTGAGTTCTGAACTTAGTCCATTGGCTTTCAGGTACTGTTCAGTAGCTGCCGCTATCTTTTTGCCTACCCGTACTACCATGGCTTTCCCAGTGGCGTTGGTCGATAAGGGGGCCGATTTGATGTATTCGGAATACTGTGTCAAACTGGAAGTGAGCACTTCCTGGTCGGATACTAACAGAATTTGTTTTCTACCCGTGAGGGGTACGCTTCCGCAACCGCTTAACAGAAGGAGGGCTGTGATGAACAGGCTTGTAAGTTTTTTCATGGTATCTTTTATTTAGTTTTTTACATTTTTCAATCGTAACCAAATGCAACGGGGAATCAGTCGCCAAAAGAAGACCAGTATGCGGTATCTCCAGTCGATGATAACGGTACGTTTCCTTTTATCGATGGCCTTTACGATACTGGATGCCACGTCGGTAGCTTTCATCAGGAGCGGATAACTGTCGTCTTTCAGCAAAGGGGTGGCAACAAATCCCGGACGGATATCTGTGAAGTGGATATTCAGTCGGTTCATGTGTGCCAATTGGTCGAGTGCATCGAGATAGGTATTCTGAAAACACTTGGTAGCCGAATAGGCAGGAGCAATGCCCAATCCTTTAGTACCGGCAATGGAACTGATGGCCGCTATTTGTCCATGCCCTTGTTGGGCAAAGTAGTGATAGGCGGCTGTTACCATACGGATGAATCCTTCTACATTGGTGGCACCGGTCTTCAGTTCGATGTCGGGAGTCAGTGTCGGATTCTGTTTGCCGATACCGGAACTGTGCAGATAGATGTCCATGCCTCCCACTTTGTTGATTAAGGAAAGCAAATGGGTATCTGCATCTTCCTTGGTTACGTCAATTACTTCCGTAAAGACCTGTTGGGGAGCTTCCTTCCGGATGGCTTCCAGTTCTTCGGCACGTCGTCCGGCAATGCCCACACGAAAGCCTCGGGCGATGTATAGCTTGGCAACTTCACGCCCGATGCCCGATGTGGCTCCTATGATGATTACTTTTTTGCTCATACTTTATTTAACACAAGCCATGGCTTGATCCAAATCGGCGATGATGTCGTTTGCATCTTCAATACCTACCGACAAGCGGATCAAGTCGGGTGCTACGCCTGCTTCGCGCAATTGTTCGTCGGTAAGCTGACGATGGGTGTGACTGGCCGGGTGAAGTACGCAAGTACGGGCATCGGCTACGTGGGTTACGATGCAAGCCAGTTTCAAACTGTCCATGAACTTGATGGCTTCTTCGCGACTGCCCTTCAAACCGAAGGCTATGACACCACAAGAACCGTTGGGCATGTATTTCTGTGCCAATTCGTAATACTTGCTACTCTTCAAACCGCAATAGTTTACCCATGCCACTTGTGGATTGGTTTCTAACCATTCGGCTACCTTCTGGGCATTTTCGCAATGACGTGGCATACGCAAATGCAAGGTTTCCAAACCGAGGTTCAACAGGAATGCATTTTGTGGAGATTGGATGGAACCGAGGTCACGCATCAATTGGGCGGTAGCCTTGGTCATGTAAGCCATCTTACCGAATGCCTTGGTGTAAGTCAGGCCATGATACGATTCGTCGGGTGTAGTCAATCCCGGGAACTTTTCGGCATGAGCATCCCAATCGAAGTTACCGCTATCTACAATGACACCACCTACTGCTGTAGCATGTCCATCCATGTATTTGGTTGTAGAGTGAGTTACAATGTCGGCTCCCCATTCGAACGGACGGCAATTGATGGGTGTAGCGAATGTATTATCAATAATCAAAGGCACTCCATGCTTGTGAGCGATGCGGGCAAACTTTTCGATGTCGAGTACATCGATGCTGGGGTTCGAAATGGTTTCACCGAATAAAGCTTTGGTGTTCGGTTGGAACGCCTTGTCAATTTCTTCTTCCGATGCATCCACATTGATGAAGGTACATTCGATACCCAACTTCTTCATGGTTACGGCAAACAAGTTGAATGTACCGCCATAGATGGCTGATGAACATACAAAATGGTCGCCTGCCTGACAAATGTTAAAGATAGCGTAGAAGTTGGCAGCTTGTCCCGATGAGGTAAGCATGGCACCTACACCACCTTCGAGGGCGGCAATCTTGGCCGCAACGGCATCGTTGGTGGGATTTTGTAAGCGGGTATAGAAATAACCGCTGTCTTCCAGGTCGAACAAACGGGCCATTTGTTCGCTGGTATCGTATTTGAAGGTAGTACTTTGATAAATAGGCAGTACGCGTGGTTCTCCTTTCTTTGGTTGCCATCCTCCCTGTACGCAGAGGGTAGCCGGACTGAAGTTTTTCTTTTCCATATATTGTATCTTTTAATCTATTCAAATTATTCTGCAAATGTAAGAAAAGTCTGTCATTTTTACTCTTTTTATTAGAGAAAGTGTTACTTTTGCACGAAAATTACAAAAACGAGATGGAAGCAGTATCAAAATTCAAACATGTAATGCCCGCTCAGATTCGCTTTAGCGATGTGGATCAGTTCGGTCATGTGAATAATTCAGTCTATTTTTCCTTGTATGATTTGGCAAAGACCACTTATGTGAACGATGTGTTGGGAAATGCCAATTGGGGAGAAATGGCTATTGTGGTAGCCAATATCAGTGCCAACTTCTTTACGCCCGTTTTCTTTTCGGACAAGGTGGAGATAGAAACTTCGGTGGTACAATTGGGTAACAAGAGCTTTACCTTGTTGCAACGTGCCGTTTCGGCCGAAACACGCGAAGTGAAGTGTGAATGCCGTACGGTAATGGTCCTTTATGATTTGATTCTAAAGGAGCCGATGCAGATTCCTGATGAATACAAGCATGCCATCTGCGACTTTGAAGAGAAGAGTTTGGAAGAGTTGGCGAAGAAATAAAAAGTAAAGGCGGTGATTTCACCGCCTTTACTTTTATGGTTATTTATATGACTTTTCTAGGATAGTCAACAATTCATCGTCCGTCATCGGGCGTGGATCGAGGGTGAACAAGCCACCCATGGTATAGCGTGCATGGTCTGCAATCTTCGGAAGATCTTCTTCCTTCATGCCGTATTCGCTTAATTTGATGTCGCGTACACCACATTCCTTCTGCATGATAATCAGTGCATCGATGAAGTCCGACGGGCGGTTGCTCTTCTTTTCGAGCATCGCTTCGGCCATCTTCATGTAACGCTTCATGCAATCGTTACGGAACGTTTCAAAGTAAGCTTCCGAAATGGCGATGAGGCCTGCACCGTGTTGCAAATTGGGATAGTAGGCACTCATAGCATGTTCGATGGAATGTTCCGATGTACAGCTGGAAGTGGCTTCTACCATACCGGCAAGGGTGCTTGCCCATGCTACCTTGGCGCGTGCCTTCAGGTTCTTTCCATCTTTCACGGCTACAGGCAAATATTTGTAAAGCAAGCGGATGGCTTCCAGAGCATAAAGGTCGCTGATAGGGTTGGCAATGTTAGCTATGAAACCTTCGGCTGCATGGAAGAAAGCATCAAAACCTTGGTAGGCTGTGTAGATAGGAGGAATGCTGAGCATTAGTTCCGGGTCTACGATAGACAAGGTCGGGAAAGTATAAGGAGCCAAGCCCGTACCGATCTTTTCTTGTAATTCCTCGTTGGTAATTACACTCCATGGGTCCATTTCTGTACCGGTTCCGGCTGTTGTAGGAATGGCAACAATAGGAAGTACCTTGTCGTATGGACGTCCTTTACCGCTGCCGCCCGATACATAGTCCCAAAGGTCACCGTCGTTGCAGGCCATGATGGCGATAGCCTTGGCCGAGTCGATGGAACTGCCACCGCCCAAACCGATGACGAAATCGCATCCTTCTTCGCGACAAAGGGCGGCCGCTTCCATGACATGCGACTTGATCGGGTTCTGAAGCACCTTGTCGAATACCACGTTGTCTACGTTGTTCAACTTCAACTGGGCTTGTACTTTACTAAGGTAACCATATTTCTTCATAGAAGAGCCGGCAGAAATGACAATCAATGCTTTCTTACCGGGTAATTTCTCTGTAGATAATCTCTCAATTTCTCCACAACCGAAAAATAATTTGGTCGGGATATTCAAACTGAATACAGGATTTGCTTTCATGTCTTTATTATGTTAAAGGTTTAATGAAAGCAAATGTAAGAAATATTTTGATAAATGGGAAAAGAATGAAGAAAAAAGCACAGGTATATCCACTTTTTGCTATCTTTGTACAAATTCATCTATACTAAGAAAAACATTACTGCATGAAACGATTGTTGTTTAGCCTTGTCTCGGCAGCACTCTTTTTGCCGGGATATACACAAGAACCTTTGAAAACTTGGGGTGACCAAGGGAATGGTACGTATGTGAATCCTATTTTAAATGCCGATTATTCCGATCCCGATGTTATCCGTGTGGGCGACTGCTATTACATGGTGGCATCCGATTTTCATTTCCTCGGTATGCAAATACTGAAATCGGAAGATATGGTAAACTGGCAATTGGTGGCACAATTGTACGATAAGTTCGATTTCCCCGAGTGGGAAAACAATACCCGCTATGCCGGTGGTTCGTGGGCTCCGGCCATCCGTTATCACGACGGTAAGTTCTGGGTGTTCTTCTGTACTCCGCATGAAGGTTTGTTCATGACAAATGCCGAGAATCCCGAAGGACCTTGGGCACCGTTGACTCATGTGGCAAAGGTTCCCAAGTGGGAAGACCCGTGTCCGTTTTGGGATGAAGACGGAAAAGCTTATTTAGGTCGAAGCATTCACGGGGCTGGTCCCATCATTATTCATCGGATGAGTCCGGATGGCACTAAGTTGCTCGATGAGGGACGAACCGTTTATACCGGTCCGGTGGCCGAAGGTACCAAAATTCACAAACGTGATGGTTATTATTACATGAGCATCCCTGAAGGAGGAGTGGAGATTGGCTGGCAAACCATCCTTCGTTCAAAGAATATCTACGGGCCATACGAGAAGAAGGTGGTGCTTGAACAAGGGATGACCCGTATCAACGGACCGCACCAAGGAGCGATGGTGGATACTCCCGAAGGAGAATGGTGGTTCTATCATTTCCAGCAATACAATCCGTTGGGTAGAGTCGTGCATTTGCAACCCATGCATTGGAAAGACGGTTGGCCCGTTATCGGTGTGGATATGGATATGAACGGTATTGGCGAACCTGTAGAGGCTTGGCGGAAACCTGCTATAAAGAAAGAGGTAGCGATTGGCCTACCTGCTACTGATGATACGTTCGAAGGAAAGGAGCTGGGTTTGCAATGGCAGTTTAATCACAATCCGGTGGATGAGGCTTGGAGTCTGACGGAGCGTAAGGGAATGATTACTTTCCATGCACTGAAAGCCGATAATTTCAAGGTGGCTCGCAATACGTTGACACAAAAGACGATGGGCTATACCGGTATGGCAACCGTAAAGATGACATGGAGTAGCAAGGACATGGTGGACGGTCAGCGATGCGGATTGGCATGTATGGGCAAACAGAACTGGACATTAGGGGTGATGCAAGAAATGGGTCGCCGGTATGTGTATCTGGAAAAAGACAATGAAATTGTACAGAAGATTCCTGCCAAAGGAAATACTGCTTATTTGCGTATGAAAGCGGATGCAACGAATAATGAATACCAGTTGCTCTATAGTTCCAACAACAAGGAATTTACAGCATTGGGTGAAAAGTTCCCTATGCAGTTCGGTAATTGGAAAGGAGTACGCATCGGTTTGTATTGCTATAACATAGATAAGGAAGCCGGACGAGTTTCCTTTGATGATTTTGTGTATGTACATGATGGACCTTTTAGTAAATAATATAGTGATGAAAAAAATAGTATTAATGACCGTAGCAGCCTTGCTGATGGCAAGTTGCGCCCCACAGAAACAAGTGGAAGAAAAACAACTCACTCCACAGGAACAAATTATAGCGAACATAGCACGTACCTCTTTCCCGGACAAGGTATGGCCGGTACAACTTGATGAATCGGTCAATATGTTGCAAGTGTTGCAAACGGCTATTGACTCCTGTTCGTACTACGGTGGAGGTATGGTGAAGGTGGCTTCGGGGGTGTATCCACTGAACGGCCCGTTGAAATTGAAAAGCAATGTGAATCTTCATTTGGAGGAAGGGGCTTACCTGAAATTCAGCGGACGCTCGAAGGACTTTCTGCCGGTAGTGCTCACCCGTTGGGAAGGTACGGAAATGTACGGACATTCGCCCATGATTTATGCTTATCATGCAGCCAATATAGCCATTACAGGTAAGGGAACCATCGACGCACAAGCCGGATTGGAGTTTGCTACCTGGGGACCGAAAGAAGCCAACGACCGTGACCGCTTGCGTGAAATGGGTGATAAACTTACTCCGGTACAGGAACGTATCTTTGGCGAAGGGACGATACTTCGTCCGTCGTTTGTGCAATTCTATGGCTGTTCACGTATCTTGGTGGAAGATGTAACTTTGAAGGATTCGCCTTTCTGGACTATTCACCCGGTGTTCTGTGACAATGTAATTGTGCGTGGTGTGACTATCGACAGTCATTTCCCTAACAATGATGGATGCGATCCCGAATCGACTTCGAATGTCTTGATTGAAAACTGTACCTTCCGTACGGGTGATGATGCCGTAGCCATTAAGGCGGGGCGCGATACCGACGGACGTGATACGGGTCGCCCTTCGGAAAACATCGTGGTGCGCAACTGTTCTTTCTTCTCGGAATGTAATGGATTGTGTATCGGAAGTGAAATGTCGGGGGGAGCATCGAATGTCTATATGGAAAATGTAGAAATCGGTACGGTGAAGAATGCCATCTATTTCAAGTCGAACAAGGACCGTGGAGGTTATATCCGCAATGTGGTAGTGAATAACATTACCGTGGAGAGAGCGAAAGGAGCCATCTTGCGTTTTGAAACCAATTACTTCGGTTATCGGGGTGGTAATCATCAGACTATCTATGAAGATTTCCAGATATCCAATGTGCAGGCGAAGGATGCCGACAACTATGCTGTGTTTATGGAAGGAAACGAAGACAAGAGAATGCGGAACATCTGGATAGACAATTTCCATGTGGCAAATGCCAAACATGCCTATCATTTGCTGTATACGGAAGATATTTGTTTCAAGAACTCTTCTGTAAATGGCGAAGCAATTCCCGAAACTCCGGAAGAAGATACAGAGAAAGTGGTAGTAGATATATATTAATAAAAGGATAAGACCATGAAAAAAACGATGAAGTATGTATTGATGTTTGCCTTGGTGTGGACTACACAAATGTTGTTTGCACAAGATTTTGACAAGGCGTTCGAAGAAAGCAGGAAAATTGAGCAACAAATCAAGCGCACCAGTTTTCCTGGTAGGGTGTATAATATCGTGGACTTTGGAGCAAAGGCCGACGATCCGACATTCGCTTGTCATGAAGCCATCAACTTGGCTATCATTACTTGTAATCAGGAGGGTGGCGGTACGGTATTGATTCCTGACGGTACGTTCTATACCGGTCCTATTACGCTGAAGAGTAACGTGAATCTTCATCTGTCGGATAAGGCTACGTTGAAGTTCTTGACCGATCAGAAACTTTACTTCCCGGGTGTAATTACCCGTTGGGAAGGTGTAGACTGCTATAATGCTCATCCGTTGATTTATGCATACGGTGAAACTAATATTGCTCTGACCGGTAAGGGTACTATCGACGGTCAGGGTTCCAATGAGCATTGGTGGTACATGTGCGGAGCTCCTCATTATGGTTGGAAGGAAGGCATGAAGGCACAGAAGTTGGGTGGTCGTGAACGTCTGTTGGGCTTGACAGAACTGAAACGTCCTATTCACGAGCGTGTGATGACTCCCGATGATGCTCTTCGTCCGCAGTTGATTAATTTCTATCATTGCAATACGGTGTTGATTGAGGATGTCACTTTGTTGAACTCGCCGTTCTGGGTGATTCATCCCATGTTCTGCGAAAGTCTGATTGTTCGTGGTGTACATATTTTCAACCGTGGCCCTAATGGTGACGGTTGCGACCCGGAATCGTGTAAAAACGTACTGATTGAAAATTGTCATTTCGATACGGGTGACGATTGTATAGCTATCAAGAGCGGACGTAATGAAGACGGACGCAAATGGTCTACACCCAGTGAAAATATTATAGTGCGCGGTTGCGAAATGAAGAATGGACACGGAGGCGTAGTTATCGGCAGTGAAATATCCGGTGGCTATCGTAATTTGTTTGTGGAAGACTGTGTGATGGATAGTCCCGAACTCGATCGTGTGATTCGTATTAAGACTAATACTTGCCGTGGTGGTTTGATTGAGAATATTTTTGTACGCAATATCAAGGTAGGCCAGTGCAACGAAGCTGTACTTCGTATCAATCTGCAATACGAAAGCCGTGAAAACTGTCATCGCGGATTTACTCCGACGGTGCGTAACGTACACTTGAAGAATGTGACTTGTGAAAAGAGCCGTTACGGTATTGTAGCTATCGGTTTGGAAGATGATAAGTATGTATCCAATATTTCTGTAGAAGATTGCCGATGGAACAACGTAAAGGAAAATGGCAATCGCATAGAGAATGTGAAGGATATAACCATGAAGAATTTGTATATCAACGGTAGGTTGATGAAATGATACAGAAAAAAATGAGGATGCTAGCATCCTCATTTTTTTTTTTATTAGTCCACATGGAAGACCTCTTCCATATCTGCCCACCATTCACCTTCGGCGCGAGTTGGTAAAGGGCGTTGACAAGGCATGCATACATCCCACCAACGTTGGGTTTCTGGATCGGCGGCCATTTTGGCCATATCGGCTTCATAGTCGGTTCCTATGTATTCATAATAACTGAACAGATAACCGTCTTTGTAATAAATGCTGTAATTGCGAAGATTGCATTCGTAGATGGTTTTCAGTACGGAAGGCCATACGGCTGCATGCAAGCGCTTGTATTCTTCTAACTTTTCGGGGGCTACACCGATAACACTTCCGTAGCGGCACTTCCGGTTGCGGTCACCGTTTACGGTATCGAACAATGCCTTTACATTCTCGGGCTTGGTATCCACCAATATGGCTTCATGGCTGGGAGATATGATCAGTCCGGTAGGAAAGAGAGCTTTCAGTTCGTTCACTTTGGCTTTCACTTCATCTGGGGTTCCGTTTACCATCAGGTGTTGGGCGTCCACTCCACCACAGAAAGAAACGCACCCACCGAAATCTTGTTGCAGACGGTCGGGTTCCATTTTGGTGGCCAATGCCTGGATGGGGTGTATGGCATCAACACCCAATCCGATGAGGTCGGGGATGATGTCGTGAATACTTCCACAGGAATGGTGTATCACTTTCAAGCCATATCGTTTGGCTTGTTGTACCAATTTGCGTGTGCCGTCGAATACAAATTCCCGAAGTTGTTCGGGACCTACCATCAGTCCTTGCTGGCTGCCAAAGTCGTTACCGATAAGAACGGCATGTAGCTTACCTCGTGTAGCCTTATAGAATATCTCGTTGGCACGCAGATAAAAATCGGTAATCTTGTCTATCACTGCCTTGAATAGTTCGGGGGCGATGAACATCTTGACTAATGCATCTTCCATACCGAAGGCAGCGCAAGCATCCTGGAAATGTGCCGACCATACCACACCCAATACGGCATATCCCGAAGGTACATCTTCCACTACTCGTCGACATTCCTCTGGATCGATGTATTTCTCGGGGTCGGGCCAATCGAATAGATCCACTGCTGAAGGGTCGGTATAATCTTCGAAAAAACCGGGGGCTGTCAGGGTGCGATGCTCGTTGGAACCGTCTGTCTTCTTTTTGGCAAAATCGAAAGCGGCATAGATGGCATTGCTTGTGGGCGAATGGTAGGGCATTTCTACAGGGTAAATGTCATCGCCGAGACATGCTTTGAGGTCCTTCATATTGTCCACTCCAAAGTATTCGTACAATTTGGGCAGTGCTCCAGCATCGGGTATTCCGAGCCATGAAGCGGGATGATCTACAGGACGACGCTCTATCGTTGCGTAAAATCGTTCAATGTGATTCATATAGGTATGAGTTTAAAGTTATTTCTACAGATTTTACAAAGATAGTATTTAAAAAGATAAATTGTGAGTGCTATGTTAGAAATTATGGTATCAAACAAGGGAATAGACATTTATTGAACGGATAATGAGGATGAAAAAACAAAAGCGACAACTGATTTTTCATCAATTATCGCCTTTAGTCGGGATGAGGCGACTCGAACGCCCGACCCCTACGTCCCGAACGTAGTGCGCTACCAACTGCGCTACATCCCGATTGCTTTCGCAAGTGGTGCCACCAGGAATCGAACCGGGGACACAAGGATTTTCAGTCCTTTGCTCTACCAACTGAGCTATGGCACCTTGCTGAATTGCGGGTGCAAATGTAGGGAGTTTTTTTGAATGGTGCAAACTTTTTGTGCGTTTTTATTGAACCATTACGACCTCTCACGATTTATTTTCTGTTTTCTGTTATTTTGCGATATAAATAGTTACATTTGCACCTTCACTCAAAAATAAAGATAGGTAAAAATATTGTTGAACTTGTGTGCCTGTGAATTGGTTTTCTGTGCTTGTGCAAATGAAAAGTAAACATGGAAACCCCATGTGTTGATTAGTACAGATATTGGTGGAACAGAAGTCGATGGCACATCTGTTGATATATAGTGATAAATAATGGAAACGAAGAATAAAGTTGCTTTCTCTGTCTTGTTGGCTCTGAGCATGTCTCATCTTTTGAATGACTTGTTACAATCAGTCCTGACAGCCAGTTATCCGTTGCTGAAGGAAGATTTGGCATTGAACTTTGCACAAATCGGAACCATTACGTTGGTCTATCAGTTGGCTGCTTCTGTGTTCCAACCGGTAGTCGGGTTGTTTTTTGACAAATATCCTGTATCGTGGAGCCTGACTTTGGCTACTACTTTTACTATGTTGGGAATTGTCGGCTTGGCCTATGCTCCAAGTATGCCTTTGATTTTGATTTCTGTCTTTATTATCGGTTTAGGCTCTTCTGTGTTGCATCCGGAAGCCTCGCGAATTACTTCTTTGGCTTCGGGCGGAAAACGTGGATTGGCTCAGTCCTTGTTTCAAGTGGGAGGGAATTTAGGAGGTTCGTTGGGGCCTTTGCTATTAGCCTTGTTGGTGGCTCCATATGGACGTAATCGTATCGTCGTGTTCGTCTTGTTTGCCTTATTTGCTTACATCGTAGCACATCCCATCGGCAAATGGTTCAAGGGCTATTTGGAACAGATGAAGGTACAACATGTAGAAATGAAGGTACAGAATGAACGTCCTCTTTCCACCGGGCTGACTTTGTTCGCTATCTTTATTCTGATGATTTTGATATTTTCTAAATATATCTACATGGCGAGTCTTACCAGTTATTATACGTTCTATCTGATAGAAAGATTTGGAGTGAGTGTACAACTTTCTCAAATATGCTTGTTCGTTTTTCTGGTAGCAACAGCGGTAGGTACGTTGGTCGGTGGACCGGTAGGCGACCGTATCGGTCGTAAGTCCGTTATCTGGATTTCCATTTTAGGAACGGCTCCTTTCAGTCTATTGATGCCGCATGTCGGGTTGTGGGCTACGGTAGCATTGAGTTTCTGTGTAGGATTCATGCTTTCGTCGGCTTTCCCTGCTATTCTACTATATGCACAAGAATTGCTTCCTTATCGCTTGGGCTTAGTTTCGGGACTATTTTTCGGCTTTGCATTCGGTATAGCAGGTATTGCTTCGGCTGTATTGGGGAATTATGCCGATACGTACGGTATTGAGATGGTTTATAAGGTTTGTGCCTATACACCGTTGTTAGGACTGGTAGCGTGGTTCTTACCGGAACTGAAAAAGAAATAAACAAAGAAGCAGCCGATTGGCTGCTTCTTTGTTATTGTACGGTTTCGCTTTGCGGGGCACCCAAATACGATGGTTTTAAACCGCCAAAATCAATCATGATTTTCTGTAGAACCAAGGCGGCATCCAATGGGCGGATACGGAGAGTATGTTTTTCTTTCTTCGCAATTGGATGTTGGGTTGTAGTTGTAATGACATGATCGGCTTGCCACTTGCCCAATTCGCCTTTGTAGTGCCCGTTGATGTTTACAACTTGTTCTTCACCGCCATCTATACTGATGGCGTAACGCATGCCTTTATAGTCGTTGAAGTTTAATGTAGATGAGAAGCGTGCATGGATGGTAGCTTCCCCTTCTTTATCGGTTATGAAATCATATTCCAAATACATTTCCTCATCAGGAGTAACGGTATTGGGAGCGGTGGTCATGGATGATTCGGTACGTCCCAAATTAGGAATAATAATCCAATGTGTATTGCTTCCATTCATCTTGCGGGTAAAATTAGGTGCTTCTACAGATACAACTCCGTCAGCTTCCACATATACGGGTGGAGTAGGTGCAATGCGTGCTTCTGGAAGACGGATAACCCGTGGTATGTGATTTTTGTCCGGTTGTTGCCAGAAACGGTATCCAATGTGTGTCTGTTCCATGATGTGATTCCACTTGCCATTGCTCATGACATGATGATAATGGTGGGTAAGTATGGAGTCACGTTCAAAGCAGGCTTCTACCTTATCGGCCCATTGATTGGCGCGGATGTCTTTTTGATTGGCCAGCGACAGATTCATGGCCTGGGCATAGTACATCTCATATAAGTTGGCACATGCCTGAATGGGGAACAAAACTAACTGATCGAATGCGTCGCGGTAATTGTCGGACATTAAGTAGTAAAGTCTTAATGCATCCAATGCCAAGGCTTTGTATTCATCTTTTACACGTTCCCATTCGTTGTAGTTTTCCAGGCTGTATGTTCTTGCATTCAACAGTTCAGGAGTGATACGGCGGTTGAATTTGGTATACATGTCGATGAGGCGTGCGGCTTCTGCTGCATACTTTGTGCCAAATTGCTGGGCACAAAAATCTTCGGTATGTAGAAACAGATTGTCTTCGTGATATTGTTTGGGATTCCAGGCCATGTCCAAGAAGAATTGAATGGGGTATTCCATTGGTTTCAAGTCGCCTACGTTTAATACCCACAATTCCTTTACTCCATGTTCGTATGTAAGAGACAGTTGTTCCCACATGCGTTGTACCTGACTGATGTTCATCCATTTGGAATTTCGAGGTGCGCCTACATAGTCCACATGATAATACATGCCGTATCCTCCTTTTCGCGGCTTGGCATTGAGAGCAGGCAGGCGACGTACGTTGCCCCAATTATCATCACACAAAAGCAGGGCTACGTCATCGGGGACACGCATGCCTTGGTCATAATAGTCCTGTACTTCTTTGTAGAGTGCCCATACTTGTGGCGTTTCTTTCGCTTTTTTCTTGGTGACCTTTTCAATTATCTTCCGTTGGTCCTTGACAATCTTTTCGAGTAAGGCGGTATTGGTTTCGGCACTCATGGCTTCGTCACCGTCACCGCGCATACCGATGGTAATAATGGATTCCCAATCTTTACATCTTTCCATACCCGACTGCCAGAAATCCCGCAATACTTGTCCATTGGTTTGGTAGTTCCATGCACCGGTGCCTCTACGTTTCCAGTCTTGTTGCGCCAATCCCATCGGTTCATGGTGTGAGGTACTCATTACAATGCCCATTTCATCGGCCAAAGGTCCGTTCATCGGGTCATCGTCATAAAATGCGCTGTTCCACATAGCTGGCCACATGAAATTACCTTTCAGACGGAGTACCAGTTCGAATACTTTTTCGTAGAATTTACTGTTGAACCCTCCGAAAGTATCCGAGGCCCAATTGCCTAAACAAGGCCATTCATCGTTAAGGAAAATACCACGGTATTTTACAGCTGGTTCTCCGTCGGTATACTTCCCTTTCTTGATACTGATGGTGGTATGCTTTTGTATGGGTACATCTGCCCAATAATACCAAGGAGATACTCCCATTTGTCTGGAAAGTTCATAGACACCATAAATGGCGCCTCTTTTGTCGCTGCCGGCTATGACAATGGCTTCGTCTACTCCTTCGAAAGGTTGTGCTATGGTTTGGATAATATATTTTTCCCGTTGGTCTTCCAATTCCTTGGCTTCAATCTTGCCCGATGCAACAAGTGATTGAATCCATCGGCTTTGTTCGATGGTGCCTATAACCAACATCTTTTTCCCTTTGGGATTCTGTATGATGGTTGGGGTTGCTCCCGTAACTTCCGTTGCATCTTTTTTCAGATTGTTTATAGCCCTGAGCACTCCTTTATCCTCCTTTTCGTCCGTTAATATAGGACAAGCCTTTCCGTTTTGAATCCAAACGAATCCATCGGAATGAAAACCGACGAATGTCTTGGCTGCGGATAAGGATAAGTGTATGCAGAAAAGCATGGTAAATGACAAGAGGAAAATTTTCCAGAATGTTTTCATAATGAATGTTTTTAGATATTAGTGTTTTACAAAGATAAATAATAAATTTAGGATTCGTATAAAGCTGTATAACCTTTTCGTTATAATGATGTAATATAGGTTTTGCTTGTGTTACAAAAAGCTTGGTTGATGTTACAATGAATTATGATATCTTTACCTACATGGCGCTCTGTGGCCTTTTAAAGCTGAAAGTACCAAAAGATGAAGACCGTTCACATACTTGTTTCACAACAAACATGTAAACGGCCTTTCAAAATTACCTAATTTTTGGTGATAATACCTATTGATTAACACTACACCTCATTCTTTTTCACCTTTGTTAAACCTTAATAAACCTAATATGTATTATGAATCTAATTCCGCGTTTATTTGGATATTGCAAAGGTATAGGAAATGGGGGGCCTTACAAAATATATGTGTTACATGTATCTTTGCATGTGATACATGTTTCGTAGGAGTGTAACTTTTTGTTTCTTTATTGTTTCTTTAAAATGTCTTGAATCACCAATCCTGCCAATGTGAAGCCGAAAATGGCGGTGGTGTGGGCTATTGTTCCATTGGCGCGCATTGGGATACCCTTTTCATCTAAAGGGAGTTCCCCTTTGTTCTCCAGTAACTCTTCACTGTATACGCATTTGAACTTTTTGGAGGGAAAGATTTGACTCTTCTTGAACCTCCGACGGAGTGCTGCTGCAAGCGGACAGCCTTTCACTTTCCAGAACTCTGCTACATCTATTTTGAGTGGGTCCATTTTGAGGGCTGCTCCCATGGAAGAGAAAAAAGTGGCGGATGAATCGCATGCACGGCGGATAAGCAAGACTTTATTGTCCAAACTGTCTATCGCATCGATGATATAATCGTAATGGTCCAATTGAAATGAGTCTGCTGTCTCTGCAGTGTACATTTGAGGAATGGCTACAATATCTGCCGAAGGATTAATTGTGAGTAACCGCTCTTTGAGGACTTCTGCTTTCAACTGGCCGACCGTTTCGGTAGTGGCCATAAGCTGTCGGTTGATATTAGTGGTACATACGCGGTCGAAATCTACCATGGTCAGGTGTCCGATACCGGAACGGATAAGACTTTCGGCGCACCAACTTCCTACTCCGCCTACCCCGAAGATGATGACTCGGGTACAAGCGATATGTCGGGTAGTGTCAGTCCCCAACAATAACTCGGTTCGCATAAATATGTCTTTCCCTTTTTCCATGGTTGTATCTTTGCGGCGAAATTACATCTTTTCTGTGTAACAGGCAAATGAAATACTACATTCTTGTATGTAAAAAAGTGAGGCTATTCACTGTCTTGGAATAGTCTCACTTCTTATCGGACGGTAACTATTTTTTTAGTGCGTGATGCTGTTGCTTACGGGAGTGAGGATGAAAGTAAACTCATAATCTCCGTAAGGAAGCATGTATGATGGAAGTGGCAATGCTCCCCAACTGTTGACACAACCCAATCCCATTTGCGCCTTGTCGATACATAGATTGGTGAAATCAGCAACTTTCACTTCGGGTGAGTGCCGTTGGTCCTTTTGAATTCCATCGTCGAGTGACTCGATGCTATAGTGCAGGGCTGATGCCGAGAACGGAACTTCACCTACGATTTGCCATCCTTTGTGAGCATGGTTCAATTGTTTCCACCAACGGATGTCTGTCTTGTTGCCCGTTTCTTGCGGACGGATATAGGAATAGAATTGCTCTTCTACGGACTGGCGGTAGATACCCAATAAGGTGCTATGGTTACGGTCGCTATAGTTCTCTATCGGTCCGCGTCCGTAAAACTCTGAAGTATCGAAATCCTTGGGCATTTGTACTTGCATGCCAAAACGGAACATTGGAGATACCTGGGCACTCTTGTCGGCTGTCATTTTTTGAGTGACTTTTATAGCTCCCTTGTTATTGATGGTGTAAGTAAGAGCCAGTTTAGCCGATACGTTCTTCATTTCATATTCAGCAGAAACAATTGCTTGTCCGTTTTCCATCTTTGATTGAAGGGAAGTCAATCTTAATCCTGGATTCTTCCAGACTCCGAATCTCCGTTGCAAATTAGCTCCAAAGTCATTGTCAGTCGGAGCACGCCAGAAATTGGGTGTAAGGGCTCCTCCTTGTTGGATCATTTCCACTCCATTGATGACATATTTGCTCAGATAGCCATTGTATTTGTTGAATTCTATTTGGAATTGGTCACCGCTTACAATCAAGAAATTGTGCTGATGATTTGAAATTAGCGGAACAATCATAGGAGTGTTATTGGTTGCCACATTCTTCAGTTCCATATCCGGTGCTTTGTATTCATTCAGAACGAGTTGGCCTTTGGCTACTTCGTGGCCTGCAGGCAACAACCCTTCCCGATTCTTCAGTTTGTATGAAACGTTGAGCAACCATTCTGAACAAGAGCAGATCTTGCCCCAATCCAGTGTCAATTGGGCTTTCTGTTGAGGAGCGACATGCAGGTTCTCTACCCGTCCGCTACGCATTACTTGCCCATTTTTCAGGACTTCCCATTCCAAGTAGTAAGCCGATAAATCGCGGAAGAAATATTCGTTGGATACGTTGATTTCTCCTTTGCTCAAATCACCGGGAGTCGTCCAGATGTTCTGATAGAAATAACCTACTTCATACATGTGTGGGTTGGGTACACGATCGGGGCTAATCAGTCCGTTGTCGCAGAAATTGTTGTCGGAACCATCGAAACGGTTGAAGTCGCCTCCATATGCATAAATCTCTACACCGTCTTTTCCTTTCCAACGGATGGATTGGTCAACGAAGTCCCAAATGAATCCTCCTTGCAGGTTCGGATATTTCCGAATCAAATCCCAATATTCTTTGAATCCTCCGATAGAGTTGCCCATGGCATGGGCATATTCACATTGGATGAGAGGCTTGGTTGCATCGGTACGTTTACCGTAGGCTTCCATGCCTTCGTATCCGTAGTACATCGGACAGAATACATCGGTATGGTCGCGTTGTCCGGCTTGTTCGTATTGGCAGGCACGGCTTGGGTCTTCTTTCTTGATCCATTGGTAGCATTCAACAAAGTTCTCGCCGTCGCCACCTTCATTACCGAGCGACCAGAAGATGATGCTTGGATGGTTGAAACTGCGTTGTATGTTGCGTTGGTTTCGTTCCATGTGTGCCTTTTTGTACGACTTGTTTCTTGCTAAGCTTCTTTCGCCATAGCCCATACCGTGTGATTCGACGTTGGCTTCCGCTACGACGTAGATGCCATATTGGTCGCATAATTCATACCACAAGTTGTTGTCTGGATAATGGCAGGTACGTACAGCATTCAGATTGAATTTCTTCATGATTTGCAAGTCTTGTATCATCCGTTCACGTGAAATGACATATCCTGCATCTGGATCCATTTCATGGCGGTTGGCTCCTTTGAATAGGATAGCTTTACCGTTGACCAGGATTTGATCCTTAACCAATTCAATCTTGCGGAATCCTACCTTGACAGGTATTGTTTCTCCGCTTCCTTTCAAACTGGCACGCAATGTATATAAGTAAGGTGTTTCGGCCGTCCATTTGTTCGGATTCTCTACGTTGATGGTTGTGATACCGCTACCTTTGGCAGATGCAGTAGCTATTTGCTTGCCTTGTGCATCGAGTAATTCCAAATCGACAATACCGTTACCTTTCAATCGCAGGTCTATCTTCAAGGAACCGTTCTTGTATGCTGAATCCAAATCAGGGGTAATACGGATATCTTGAATGCGTTTCTTGCTACGTGCATACAGATAACAATCGCGTCCTACTCCGCTGAATCGGAAGAAGTCCTGATCTTCCAGATAGCTTCCGTCACACCAACGGAACACTTGAAAAGCGATGAGGTTCTTTTGGCCGGGTTTTAAGAAGGGAGTAAGATCGAATTCAGCTTCCAACTTACTGTCTTCACTATATCCCACATATTTGCCATTTACCCATAAATACATGTTCGAAGTGACCGATCCGAAATGGGCAATGATGTCTTTACCTTTCCATGAAGCGGGAATTTCCACTTCCTTTCGGTAGGAGCCTACATGGTTGCCTTCGGTAGGTACGATAGGTGGATTTTGTGGGTGAAAATTACGCCAAGCATAACCGATGTTCACATAGATAGGGTCGCCGTATCCGTTCAGTTCCCATACGGCAGGTACTTGCATGTTATCCCAAGCCTTGTCGTTGAACTGCACTTTCCAGAAGTCAGTGGGGCGTTGATCGGCATTCTCTACCCAGTTAAATTTCCATGTACCGTTCAGAGTCATGTAATTGGCCGATTCTGTTTTGCTTCTTTGGGAAGCATCTATGCTTTCGTATGCGAAATAATTGGTGTGCATCGGTGCACGGTTTACGGCATTGATTTCAGGATTTTGCCATTCCTGGAAAGTTTGTGCTGAAGCTGTTAGTGCCAGCAATCCGAAAAGACCGGTCAAGAGTTGTTTTTTCATGCGATTTTATTTAAAGATTTTTGCAAAAATAGCTAAAAACATTGTATATTGGGGATATTTTAATCAAATCTTTGTATAATTGCATCAAAATTCGATAAAGAAAATGAAATGGATAGAAAGGACAGTTTTTGGAAGAATTTGATGGATAATAAAGCATTGAAGCGTAGAATATACGATATAATTTTTGAAAGTGATACACCTTCTGGTAAGGCTTTCGATGTTGCTTTGATGGTTTTTATCGTTTTGAGTATTCTATTGGTTATAGTGGAAAGTATACGGGGTATGCCGGAATCGGTGACACCTTGTTTGCGTGTGATGGAGTATGTTTTCACATTTTTCTTTACGTTGGAATACTTGCTTCGCCTTTATTGCTCTCCGAATCCTCGGAAGTATGCCTTGAGTTTCTTCGGTATAGTTGATTTGTTGGCTACCTTACCCCTTTATGTCAGTTGGGTGTTTGGCCCGGCGCGTTATCTGCTCATTGTCCGTACTTTCCGCCTCATTCGGGTGTTTCGTATATTCAAACTGTTCAATTTCTTAAGCGAAGGCAACCTGTTGCTCCGTTCGCTGGCGGCCAGTAGCCGCAAACTCATTGTGTTTTTTCTTTTTGTACTTATCATGGTCATAGCCTTGGGCACTTTGATGTATATGGTCGAGGGACAGGAACCCCATACTCCCTTTACGGATATTCCTACCAGTATCTATTGGGCGGTGGTGACCATGACGACAGTAGGATATGGTGACATTGCTCCGCTGACAACGTTGGGACGTTTCTTGGCTGCCATTGTTATGTTGTTGGGGTACACTATCATTGCCGTTCCTACAGGTATTGTTTCGGCTACGATGGTAGAGGAAAACCGTAAGAAGACACTTCGTCATTGTCCTAACTGTGGTCGTTCCGGACATGGGGACCAAGCGGACTATTGTCAGTTCTGTGGCGCGGAACTGGAAATCCAACAAGACAAATAATCAAGGCTTAACCCAACGGCTGTTGTGCGGCTTGACTTTTTGAGGAACGTGTACTAATCCTTCTTTCAAAGGGACCTTTAATACATAGGTACGTTGGCTCCTGTTTTGCAAGAAGTCTTGTCGCAACCATGGATTCATATTCTTGAGTAGGGCGTAAGTAGTCCCCCGACCGATGGCCCAACGTGCCAAGTCACTGATGCCGGTGGTAATGGTTATTTCCTTGTAGGGAATGGGGACATACAGATCGGATGCCTTTAGGACAAAACCGAACTTCGAAGGATCCGAAAACATGATTTTGGCAGCGATGATGCGATATACGTATCGGGCTGTTTCTTCCACTAAGAACAAATCGAGCGCATCGGTTACATGTTGCTTGTCGAACTGCTCGGTGATGCGAGCCTGGCCTGCATTATACGAAGCCGCTACAGCCACCCAGTCCTTGTATTTGGCATAAGCATCTTTCAGATACTTACATGCAGCCCGGGTTGCTTTTTCTATATGGTACCGCTCGTCTATGTTGTCGTTTACTTCCAATCCATATTCTCTGCCGGTGGTTTTCATGAATTGCCATAAACCAGCGGCGCCTGCTACCGAGCGGGCATTGGGATTCAGGTTGCTCTCAATCACCATCAGGTACTTGAAATCGTCGGGAACGCCTTCTTCCTTTAAGATGGGTTCCACTATCGGGAAATACCGGTTGGCCTTCTTGATCATTTGTATGGAAGTGCTGTGCATATAGGTGAATGCCAGCAGTTCCCGGTCCATACGCTCATAGCGGTCGAATCGGGTGAGGTCGATGGACTTCCCGCAGAATACGACTTTCTCTGGAACGCTGGGTTGGGCGGATAGGGTTGTAATGCTTATATACAGTAAAAAGATAATCGATAGTATTCTATTCATAGCTTATTCGTATGTCTCTTCCGTCTTCAGTCCTTTTCCGAAGTTCCGGTATTCGGTGGGAGTGTATCCCGTCCGTTTCTTGAAAGTAGTGAAGAAATGTTCGGCAGAGGTATAATTCAATTCAAAACATATTTCTTTGATGGACATGGAAGTCTCAACCAGCAGTTGCTTGGCCTTTTGTAATTTCAACTCCAGGAAATATTTGGCGGGCGAGTAGCCTGTATATTCCTTGAATACTTTCCGGAACCATGAATAACTGATGCCAAGTTTGTTGGCCAACTCTTCCGCATCAATTTCCTTGTTCACATTTTCGCGCATGATGATTTTGGCACTTTCAATCTTCTGTGCGGCATTGTCCATCCCCTCATAAAACTTATTTTGCGAGATGGAAAGGATGGCTCCTATTAAGTGGAGGGTAATGCCGGAAAGGTATTGCTGCGCTCCACTCCGATCGGCTTCGGCTATTTCGAGTGCCCGTCTGAATAGTCTGACCAAATCTTCCTTGATACCAATGTCCAATACTTGTCTTTCTTTGGACAGGAATCCTTTCTCGACGAGTGAATTGACAATTTCTCCTTCGAACCCGATGTAATATTCATTCCATCCGGTTTTGGTGGAAGGGGTATAGGTGTGCCATTCGCCTGGGAACAAAACCAGTAACTGCCCTTTGGAAATTTCTTGCAAAGGATTACTACCACTACAGAAAGAACCTTTCCCTTTGGTGATGTATACCAGTTGGTATTCATGCAGCACTCGCCCTTTCTGGGCGGTAAAGTAATATTCATCCGGATGATTGCGGGGCGGATAAGTATTTCCAGCCTTGATGGCTTGGAATCCTACGGTGTTGACACACAGACCGAACTGCCTGTCCCTTTCGTTCGTGATGAGATATTTGAAATCAGCTCCTTCTTCGTTGTAATGCATGTTATAGCCTTTCCATTCAATTGTCTTCTGCAAATGTAGCATAAATTTGTTGATTGACAAAAGAATAGATAGCCTTGGATATTTTATTTATAATGAAAGGATAAATTCGTCCCATTGTTCCGGCTTCCCTTTTTCTGCAAAATATTTTTCGTACAACCGCTTGCGGGCCGATACTATTGCAGACTTGCTTCGCCCGCATAGCATACTGATACCAGTGACACTAATGTTTATCTTCAATAGCAAACAAATTCTCATTTCCATATTGCTGATGGGGTGGATGCTGCGAAGACGGGAACTGAATCCTTTGTAGCATTTATCGATCTTTATACGAAGCATTTCCCAATCGTCCGAGCTGATTCGTATCGTTTCATTGCAAGCGGCGTTGTGGAATTTATTGTATATATCCGATTCGCGGAACAAACTTTCGGAAAGTTGCCGTTCCTCCTTATTGGTTTTTATCCGTTCATTCATTTGTCGTATTTGTTCTTTCTGTGTCAGCAAAAGTTTCTGCATGTCGTCACTTTCTTTGTGACTTTGTTTTAATTGAAGTTCCAAAGCTTCGATTTTTCGTTCATTTTCTTCGATGAAACGGGTACTCGATTGGTATTGCTCTTCTTTTAGTTGTCTCAATTTTTCCAGTTGTACGTTGAGTGTATTTCTTTTTCGTTTGTTGTATTGGTAATAAGCAGCAATCAAACATCCCAAAAGAAGAATGGTGGAACAGCAAACTATAATCCATTTTTCCTGATGCACATTCTTCAGGCGCAAATCGTTATTCTCTTTTTCTCGTAATTGATAATTATAATATGAGTGCATTTTATGAATTGTTTCTGTATTGGTAGCTTGTGTTATTTTCGTTGTCCATTCCTTGTATTTGCGGGTATGCTCCAATACGGCGTTGGCATCGTTTCTTACCATCGCTATTTCCGCAAGTTGAAAATGTGCTCGCTGAGAAGTGTACATTTCTTTCTCTGCAACTACTTTGTTGTAATAATAAATCGCGGAATCTAATCGGTGGGTTCCGTAATACATATCTGCAATAGCTATATAATAGTTAGTATTTGGTGGTGAATTGTAATCATCTAGTATGATTTTAACAGAATCGTATTCTTCCAACTGATTGTACAAAGTGGCAAGATGCAATTGTATGCCATTGACTAAATTTATATCATTTATTTGTTTGGCTTTAGTATTAGCCTTTTTATAATAATGTAATGCACTATCTGCATTTCCATATCCAGTAAAAGTTTCGCCAATACTGCACAAATTTTTTGCTTGTCCTTTTTTATCTTTTAATATAGAATTAAAATGATATGCTTGCTTGAATGCTGCCATGGCTTCATCATATATGTCTTGATATAATAGAAGAAGTCCTATTTGCGAATAGATAACTTTTAGTAATTTATAGTTGCCGCTTTTCTCTAACATATTTGTAGCTTTTTGGTAGAAAAATAGTGCTTTAGGTGCATCGTATAAGTCGGCATATACTCGTCCGGCATAGTAATAAGCTTCTGGTAATAGATATGTATTATTCGTCTTTTCATAATATAATATGATAGATAAAATGAGACTATCTGATGTATGTCTTATGAAAGCTTTATCGTTGGCTTTAATGGTTAGTAATTGATAGTATTTCTGTAAATCCAACGAATAATTGTTGATTGTATGGGATAGTTCCGTCAAGCATAATATTGCACTGTCTGGATTATGATACGTTAAACTGTCTATTTGAATTAATAAATCTCTATCTGACCTGTTCCCAGAACAAGAAACGGTAAAAGAAAGAAACAGGATTAGTGTAAATAATAGCATAGTTTGGTTCATTTTTAATCTTCTCGGCAAATATCGTATAAAAAATGCAAAGAATGGGTTAAAATTAAGAAATGCGCACAAAATGCGCACAAAAGCGATAGGATGATATGAATATAATATCGTTTATTTGCAATAAATTTACTTATGTGATGATATATGAAAAAGTTATTCGTTTTTTTAGCAGTGTTGTTTTGTGCAACTTATTCTTTTGCTCAAATGAAATGGGGAATAGAGGCTGGTGCTAATTTGTCCCGCTTTGTAGGTTCTGCTTCCTTGCCCTCGGAAAAGAAAGCCAAGCCAAGTATGCAGATAGGCATTACGGTTGACTATGAATTGAGTGCACACTGGATGTTGATGTCCGGACTTTCTTTTGTTCAGCGTCATGGAGAACTTGGATTGGGCGAAAATTATCCTTCATCGGCTCTCGGTTATGAAGCTTATATGCGTTTCCCTAAAGTACAGTCCAAAATCAATTATGGACAAATCCCTTTAAAAGTGGGATATAATTTTCGCTTGAGCCGGAATTTTGATTTGCTTCCTTCTATGGGGCTTTATGCTGCATACGGTTTCGGCGCAGGTTCATGCGATATGCAGATAAAGAATCAAGGGAAAACCCAATGGAGACCGTTGGATGGTATGGCTGAAAATGGACTAAAGGCTTTCCGTAGTTGGGATTGGGGGGCTACTGCTGGTATAAAAGCAATATGGAAGCAACACTATGTGTTGTCTGTGGACTATTCTTTGGGCATAAAGAAAGTGTCACCCGATTACGGCTTGCGTAATTCCACTTATCAATTGTCCGTAGGCTATCGTTTCTAATGGTGCGTATTCCGTATCATTTTGCTAAAATATAGTCATTTCATAAACCGACGGTTCGTTTTGGGGAACCGTCGGTTTATTCTTTTATTTTTTCACCACAATCCGGTCATACTGCGACTCGGCTTTAATCTCTGCATGCTTGGGAGCATCCATCATCTCGATCAAGGCGCGGAGTACAGGACCTTCGCCCATCGGATCGTTTTCCTGAGTAGGACGGTTATAATAGAACGTGGGCGAGGGCTTGATGCCGGTACCTACACAAATGGCGGTAACATCGCCTTTCTCTGAAATCTTGGTCAGCATCCCTTTCAGTCCTTGTTCGGCTGCATAGATGAAATCCAGTTCCAACCAACCGTTCTTCACGGCTCTGGCCAATCCGAAGGTAAACATGGCAGTACCGGTTATTTCTTCGTAGGAGTCTTTCTGATCGAGTAATTGGTGCCACAAGCCGTTCTTGCCCTGGTAGCGTATCACACCACTGGCTTGTTTGCGGAAAAGCTTCAGCACTTCGGCCCGTTTGGGATGATTCTCGGGCATCACACTCAGCAAGTCGGCCGTAGCCATAAACACCCATCCGTTGGCACGGCTCCAGTGAGCCACTCCATGTTCGTTAGTATCGGTATGGTAGTAATGATAGAACAGACGCTTTTCGGGGCACCACAGATAGTCGTGATACTTGATGACCTGGTGGGCGGCATCGTCAATGTACTTCATGTCACCGGTAGCTTGTCCCATGCGGCAAAGGAAAGAGATAGCCATAAAGGCATCATCGGCCCAGATGGTCTGGATGTGCGGCCAGTAGCGGGCAATGGTTCCGTCTTCCAAACGAGGCTCGGCGTATAGAATATGTTCGGCGGTTTGGTCGATGTATTGCTGGAAAGCTTCATGTGGATACTTCTGTTGCAGGGCGATGAGGCTGGCACCCATCGGACCATTATCGTCCAATCGCTTGCCGCGGAATATCATGTGCCAGGAATGCTTGCGCACTCCGTTCCATCCTTCTTCCTTCATGGCCTGGTCGTATTGCTGGCGGAAGAAATCCAAGTTTCCTTCGTTGAACACAAAGTCCATGTTCTTGCGTACATATTCATCGTATTTTTTATCGCCGGTCTTGTCGGCCAGTTCCATCAAGGCGAGGTGAGTTACTCCGTTGGTATAGTGCCAGTTGTTGTACTTGCAGTTCACCTTTACATCCATGTCGAGTGGCATATCCTTTACCGAGGGGAATGTCTCGTCAGTGCGGGTATTCTTGAAATCGTAGGTGGTGGTAGCCAGAATACGGTCGGCTATCAAGAGTGCTACTTCTTTTGCTTCGAGTTTTGCTTCGAGGGCTGTCTTTTCTTCGGAGGAAGCAGGTTCGGATGTAGAGTTACATCCCGTGCACAGTATTGCACTAATAAATAATGTAATGGTAAGAATGTTTTTCTTCATGGTATTTCGATTTTATTGCAAAAATAGGAAATAAACGGTATTGCTCCTATAAATGGCAACAAATATTTATTTTTGCAATTTTACCTACATCCTTACATGATTTGGCTTATTGTTTTTATAATCAGGATGTTACCCATGTAGGGAGGTATGTAGGGAGCATGTAGGGAACGGTTTTTCCCTACATGACGAAGAATAATCTGTGCGATTAGTATGTAAATAAATGATAATCATAGAGATAAATTCGTACAAAGTACTTTGAACGAAGCGACGAAATACTATGAAGGTAGAGGCGATGTGCTTTGAACGGAGCGACGAAGGTTGCAAAGCAGGAAAAGCGCTGTCTGTTAACGCTTTATGTTGACTGTATTTAGCTTTATTTATATAGTAGGTTGACTTAGTTAAACTTAATTTTTATTTTATGTTGACACTGTAAGAAAGTATTAAAACATCGTGTTATTTTAAATTGATGTGGTCTTTACACTAACATAAAAAACACAGAGCTCTACAACTCAACGGTAAATGAAGACCGGTGAAGGTTGTGAACTCTGTGGTAAGTGTAAATAGCCTTAATTATTTCGGCAAATTGAAGGCAATGGTCATTTCCTTCATTTGTTCCTGACTCATACCGTCGGGCTCAAAGCCCATATTCTTGGCGGCAATGTAAATTTGAGCTGATTTATTCAATACATCAATTTGATCGAACGCAGCCATTACATCGTTTTCAACGGCAAATACACCGTGCTTTTCCCAGAATACTACATCGTAGTCGGCCAATTCCTTGATGGTAGCATCGGCCAGTTCAACGGAACTTGGAAGCTGATAAGGAATCATGCCCAAACCACGCGGACAGAATGCTTTGGTTTCGGGAATCATACTCCACAACAAGTTGGTCGCTACATCCTTTTCCATGTATTTCTTGTTGTGTGAAAGGGCTACCAACTCAATCGGGTGGGTATGTACGGATGCTTTATATGTAGAACCCTTACCGATAAGGTAATTGTGTACGCTCAAGTGTGAAGGAAGTTCGGAAGTGGGCTTTACCGGATTGTCGGCGATGATGACATAGCTGGCGCAATCGTCGAGGATACGGATAATGGAACCATTGTCCATCGGCCAACGGGCTAAATCACGCATGCGCATGTTAGTGCCTTTGCAATAGAAGTAACATCCTTTCAGATTGGGAAGAGTTACACCGATAGGCATTACGTCGCTGATGGCTGGCATAGCCTTGATTTCATCGTCTACATATTCGGTTACGTTTACGGTAATGTTACCACCGTTACGTTCGGCCCAGCCTTTTTGCCACAAGTATCCAGCCACTTCGGCCACTTTGTATACTTCCTTGGAAAGTTCGGGACGGTTTTCTAATATCGATTTCATATTTCTTTATTATTCTATAATTGTTATTGATTCTTAATAATTGTCTCCGTAGCGTTCACGAGTAATCTGTTCGAGTGATTTGCCTCGTGTATTCGGACAACCGATTGCACCTACAATCAATGAAATGACCAAAAGGGCTATCATACAATAAGCTGCTACTGTAAATCCTTCGCCGTTTTCTCCATAGATATAAGTGAACACCAATCCCCATGCAGCCGACAAACCACGAACAATGAAGAACATAAGTCCTTGAGCACCGGCGCGGAACTTGGCGGGGAATAGTTCGCTACCCCAAAGTGCGTAGAATATTTGTACTGCAAGTCCACTTTGAATACCCCAGAGGATAGCAAACAGCCAAAGACCTACCTTACCATTGACACCAATGGTAACGATAACCATCCAAGCGGAAATAGCTACCAAAAGTCCCAAGACGTACACAAATCTGTGACTCACCTTGTCGATGAAGTACGATAGAATAAAGGTTACGCCAACGATGATGGCCCATTGGATACAGTTCATCCAGTTGGCTTCCTCGTTAGTAACACCACCAGCCGTTTCGTAGATATGCGGTTGGAAAAAGCCCATAACCGAAGCTACAAGATTCCATGTAAGATAAATACAGGCGAGGAAGATAACGGTACGTACGGCAACCTTATTGGTAAACAACAGTTTGATATTGTCGAGCAAACCCGGTTGTTTTTGGTTGGAAGCCTTTTGGGCTGTAAACTCGGCACTTTCTTGTAATCCACGTTGCAGACACCAGGCTATGAATGCTACGATGAACAGCGTGAGGAAGACAATGCGCGAGGAGAAAGCATTGACGGCTTCCTGCGACATGTCGGCGCCGCCAAACATGTGGGCAATGGACTCTACCCATCCAAACAGATAGCCACCGGGGGCAAAGAGCATACCAAACAAAAGGATACACATCGGACCGAAGCCCCATGACATTTGCGAGATACAAATGTTTCGACCACGGTTGTTGACCTCTGATGATTCAGAGATATACGTCCATGAAGCGGGCACACCTGCACCCACGGAGATACCTGTGATGAGGAACCCAGCCAATAACATGGGGAAATTAACAGAGAACATCACCAATAGTACACCTGTCATATAGACCAATAGATTATAGGTGAAGATGAACTTACGGCCGTACTTGTCGGCAAGAAAACCACCGATGATAGAGCCGATGGCTGCACCCAGACAGTTGGCGCTGATAAAGTTAAGCCAGCCCAGATGAATCTCGGTGAGTCCGAGGTATTGTTGCCATAACGTCAACCCTGAAGCTCCTGCTACTATGGCACCGGCATCCAAATAATTGGTGAGAGATACCGCAATGGTACTCTTCAAACTACTATCTTTACTTGACATGATTTCTATATTTATTCAAGTTCTTATCTTTTGGAAGTAACTTCCGCTACATATTTCTCGATTTCAGCAATGAACGCATCGCCTACAGGTACGTTGTTCTTCAAGCAGAACATGTCGTAAACGGCTTGCCATGGCATAGCTTTCTGTTCTTCGATGAGGGCAAGAACCTTGTAACCTTCACCTGCCAATTCATACTTAGAGATGAGTTCCTTCGGTTCGAGCAATGCACGGAGCATGCACTTCTGGGCCGAACGGGAACCGATAACGTAAGCACCGATACGGTTGATGGAACCGTCGAAGAAGTCGAGACCGTAGTGAACGCGGTCAAGAGCACCGGCACGAACGATTTCGAAGAACAATTCCTGAGTAGGATCGTCCATGATGGTTACGTGGTCGGAGTCCCAACGAACCGGACGGGATACGTGCAGCATCAGTTCTTTAACGAATGGAAGAACGGCACTTACCTTGTCGGCCGGCGATTCGGTTGGATGATAGTGACCGGTATCGATGGTCAGAAGCTTGTCGTTCTTGGCGGCATACGCAGTATAGAAATCGTGTGAGCCTACAGTGAAACTTTCCAAACCGATACCGAATACTTTACCTTCGATACAATCCTTCATCATAGGTTGTTCCTTGGCGAAGATTTCGTCGAGTGATTGCTTCAACAAGTTACGATAAAGAGCGTGGTTTACACTAACGTCCTTGCAACCGTCGTGCACCCAAAGGTTCATGATACAAGGATCGCCTTGGGCTTCACCCATGGCATTGGCAATGTCACGGCAACGCTTGGTGTGTTCAATCCAGAAGTTACGGATGCCTTCGTCTGGATTCGATAAAGTGAGGCTTCCTGATTTCGGATGTGAGAAAGAGGAAGAGTTGAAGTCGAGCAGGGTGTTATTGTCCTTTGCCCAATCAATCCAAGATTGGAAATGTTCAACAGTTACTTCGTCGCGGTCAACTACCTTACCCTTGAAGTCACCGTAAATTTCATGAAGGTTCAAACGGTGGTCGCCAGGGATAAGAGATTTAGCCTTGAGTACGTCGGCACGGAGTTCGTCGATGTTGCGAGCTGCACCGGGAAAATCACCGGTCGACTGGATACCACCCGACATGGCACCTGCTTGTACTTCAAAACCTTTCACGTCGTCTGCTTGCCAGCAGTGCATGCTCAAATGGAAGTCTTGCAACTGTTCCAATACCTTGTCTGTATCCATACCGATTTCGGCATAACGTTCTTTCGCAATTTCGTACGATTTCTTAATCAATTCTTCTTTCATGATATTTTCTTATTTTTTTGGTTATTGTTTCTTTTCATTAAATGTCTTCGCGGTAAACGCTTAAGTATTTTTGGTAAGCTTCTTCCCAGGCTTCCGGTTGTTCGGGTGTGAACTGTACGGTTTCGATGGAAGTGCTGATGAGTTGGCGCATTTCGGCAATGTCCTTCACCAAACCGTTGGCTTTGGCTTGCAACATGATGTTACCGATGGCAGTCCCTTCGCTCGGTCCTGCTACAACGGGTACACCTACAGCATTGCAAGTGAATTGGTTGAGCTGGTTGTTCTTGGAACCACCGCCGATGATGTGCAGCTTTTCGATTTCAAAAGGTGCCATGTCTTGCAAGTAACCGAACACTTGTTTGTAGCGGAGTGCCAAACTGTCGAAGATGCATCGGGTGATTTCTCCGTAAGTTTCGGGTACCGGCTGGTTGGTTTCCAGACAATAATGACGGATGGCTTCGATCATGGACGACGGGTTGGCAAAGCAAGGCGCATCCGGATTGATGAGACTACGGAAAGCGGGTACAGCCAATGCGGCTTCGATCAGTTCGGGATATGAGTAGTTTTGGGTAGCGTCCCATTCCTTGCGACAGCGCTCAAGCAACCACATGCCGCAGATGTTCTTCAGGAAACGGGTAGTGCCTTCTACACCGCCTTCGTTGGTAAAATTCATGCTGTAACTCTTCTGGTTGATGATGGCATCCTTTACTTCGATACCCATCAAGCTCCAGGTGCCCGAACTTAAATAAGCGAACTTTTCGTCTTGGGCAGGTACGGCAGCTACGGCAGAAGCGGTATCGTGTCCGGCTACAGCTATTACAGGTACGGCTCCCAAACCGGTTATTTTCTGGATCTCTTCGGTCAGTGTGCCGATGGGTTCGCCGGGGAATACAAAACGGCCCCATTGTTCTTCCTTTACGCCCACTACGTCGAGCAATTCCTTCTCGAACTTCTTGGTGCGTGGATTCAATATTTGTGAAGTAGAGGCAATGGTGTATTCGGTAACCATCTTTCCGGTGAGCATATAGCTGAGTGCATCGGGGATAAACAGAATCTTGTCGGCTGCTTCTAGGGCAGAACATCCGTTGCGGCGTAAGGTAGCCAACTGGAAGAGCGAGTTGAAGTTCATGAATTGGATACCGGTAATGTCGTATACCTTATCCTTGGGGATGTGGGTGAAATATTCTTCCATGGCACCCACGGTATGCGGATCACGATAGCAATACGGATTACGGAGCAAACCGCCATCCTTACCGATGAATACAAAGTCTACACCCCAGGTGTCGATACCAATGGATTGGATAGTAATGCCTTCTTTGGCCACCACTTTCAATCCGTTGATAATTTCGTTGTAAAGTGCATAAATATCCCAGAAGAAATGACCTCCTGTTTCAATGATATGATTGGGAAAGCGGGTAAGTTCCCTCAATTCCATTTTGCCTTCTCCGAGGCTTCCCAAAATGGTACGCCCGCTGGTTGCGCCTAAGTCAACGGCGAAAAAATGAGTGTATTCCATAGTGATAATGTAGTTTAAGGAATTTGTTTGTAGCAAAATTAAACCTTTTTAATAATAAAAAGATTCTTGTTTTTGCCTTTTTACTATATTTTTTGTCCATAGGTGTTGCATAACATGTTTGAGCGTTGTGTTTTTGATGTGAATCAATCGTCTTGTTGGGAAATCGCTCGTCGTGTCATGTTTCTTGTGTAAGGCAATGAAAAAATAACTTTCCATGCAAAAATATTCCCTTTATTTGTATGATTATTCTAAAAGAAAGTGTAAATTTGCGGCCGAATAGGAATAATTATGCATGTATGAAGAGTAAGAACAACAGGCTCGATGCTATCAAGATAATCATTTCGAGCAAAGAGATTGGCAGTCAGGATGAATTGTTGCAAGAACTGATGAAGGAAGGTTTCCAATTGACACAGGCCACTCTTTCTCGTGATTTGAAGCAATTGAAAGTAGCGAAGGCGGCCAGTATGAATGGGAATTATGTTTATGTGCTGCCCAATAATACGATGTACAAGCGGATGACCGACCAGCAATCGGCCACTGAAATGATGCGTTTTAATGGGTTTGTATCCATCGATTTTTCGGGCAACATAGCTGTTATCAAAACACGTCCCGGTTATGCCAGTAGCTTGGCATACGACATTGATACCCATAATTTTGATGAAATATTGGGTACCATTGCGGGCGACGATACCATCATGCTTGTCATTCGTGAAGGCGCATCGCGTGCTGGAGTGAAGATCGCATTGTCGAATATTATATCGAATATACAATAAAGAATACATAAATAAAGAAAATGGAGAATAAACAAATAGATGTGATGGTAGCCGATGCCTCACACGAAGTTTATGTAGACAAGATATTGCAGACTATCAAAGAAGCTGCAAAGGTACGCGGTACCGGTATCGCCGAACGTACACACGAATATGTAGCGACCAAGATGAAGGAAGGGAAGGCAATCATCGCCTTGTGCGGAGAAGAATTTGCCGGATTTACTTACATCGAGTCGTGGGGAAACAAGCAGTATGTGGCTACTTCGGGGTTGATTGTTCACCCCAATTATCGTGGGTTGGGATTGGCCAAACGTATCAAGACAGCCTCTTTCCGCTTAGCGCGTCTGCGTTGGCCGAATGCAAAAATATTCAGTCTGACTAGCGGTGCAGCGGTGATGAAAATGAATACCGAATTAGGCTATGTGCCGGTAACCTTCAACGAACTGACCGATGACGCAGCTTTCTGGAAAGGATGTGAGGGATGTACCAATCACGAAATTCTGATGGCAAAGAACCGCAAGTTCTGTATTTGTACCGCCATGCTTTACGATCCTGCCTTGCACGAGGAGGATAGAATCTGATAACAATAAATAAATATACAATGGAAGAAAAAAAGAAAAAGGTAGTAGTTGCCTATAGTGGTGGCTTGGATACGTCTTATACAGTGATGTATCTGGCTAAGGAAAAAGGATATGAAGTGTATGCTGCTTGTGCTAATACAGGCGGTTTCAGTCCCGAACAATTGAAAACTAACGAAGAAAACGCTTATAAATTGGGCGCTGTAAAATACGTTACCCTCGATGTAACTCAAGAATATTACGAAAAAAGCTTGAAGTACATGGTGTATGGTAATGTACTCCGTAACGGTACTTATCCTATTTCTGTAAGTTCGGAACGTATCTTCCAGGCATTGGCCATTGCCCGTTATGCTAACGAAATAGGTGCCGATGCTATTGCTCATGGTTCTACCGGTGCGGGTAACGACCAAATCCGTTTCGATATGACATTCCTGGTATTGGCTCCGGGTGTGGAGATCATTACCTTGACCCGCGATAAAGCACTCAGCCGTCAGGAAGAAATCGATTATCTGAATGCCAATGGTTTCTCGGCCGACTTTACCAAACTGAAGTATTCATATAATGTAGGTATTTGGGGAACATCCATTTGTGGTGGCGAAATCCTTGATTCGGCTCAAGGCCTGCCCGAAACCGCTTACTTGAAGCATTGCACCAAGGAAGGCAGCGAATTGCTTCGTCTTACTTTCGAAAAGGGTGAATTGAAGGCGGTGAACGATGAACGTATTGATGATCCTATCAAGGCTATCCAAAAGGTGGAAGAAATTGGTGCAGCATACGGCATTGGCCGTGATATGCACGTGGGCGATACCATCATCGGTATCAAAGGTCGTGTAGGTTTCGAAGCGGCTGCTCCGATGCTGATTATCGGTGCACACCGTTTCCTCGAAAAATATACATTGAGTAAGTGGCAACAATACTGGAAGGACCAAGTGGCCAACTGGTATGGCATGTTCCTTCACGAAAGCCAATATCTGGAACCGGTGATGCGCGATATCGAAGCCATGTTGCAGGAAAGCCAACGCAATGTGAACGGTACAGCTATCCTCGAACTCCGTCCGTTGTCATTCTCTACCGTAGGGGTAGAATCGAAGGACGACTTGGTAAAGAACAAATTCGGTGAATATGGTGAAATGCAGAAGGGTTGGACTGCCGAAGATGCCAAGGGCTTCATAAAGGTAACATCAACCGCTCTTCGTGCTTACTACGCTAATCATAAGGACGAAAAAGAAAATATTTGATTATGATTAAAGTAGGAATTATAGGTGGGGCAGGTTATACCGCCGGCGAATTGCTTCGTCTGCTCATCAATCACCCCGAAGTGGAGATTGGATTCGTCAATAGTAGCAGTAATGCGGGTAATAAAATAACAGATGTACACGAAGGCTTGTATGGTGAAACCGATTTGGTTTTTACAGACGAACTTCCGTTGGACGAAATCGATGTGTTGTTCTTCTGTACAGCACATGGAGACACCAAGAAGTTTATGGAAAGCCATAACGTGCCCGAAGACTTGAAGATTATTGACCTCAGCATGGATTACCGAATCAAGAGCGATGACCATGACTTTGTATACGGATTGCCGGAACTGAACCGTCGCACCATCTGTCATAGCAAACATGTGGCCAATCCGGGTTGCTTTGCAACTTGTATCCAATTGGGCTTGTTGCCATTGGCCAAGAACTTGATGCTGAATGATGATGTAATGGTGAATGCCATAACCGGTAGTACGGGAGCAGGTGTAAAACCGGGTGCTACCAGTCACTTCAGTTGGCGTAACAATAACATGAGTATTTACAAGCCTTTTAGTCACCAACATGTGCCTGAAATTAAGCAATCGCTCAAACAGTTGCAAAACAGTTTTGATTCTGAAATCGATTTCATTCCTTATCGTGGGGATTTTCCTCGGGGCATCTTTGCTACCCTCGTAGTGAAGTGCAAGGTGGAATTGGAAGAAATCATCCGGATGTACGAAGAGTATTACGCCAAGGATTCGTTTGTGCACATTGTTGAAAAGAATATTGACTTGAAGCAGGTCGTAAATACCAACAAATGTTTGATTCATTTGGAAAAGCATGGCGATAAGCTTTTGATTATCTCGTGTGTGGATAATCTTTTGAAAGGCGCTAGTGGTCAGGCGGTTCATAACATGAACCTTATGTTCAACTTGGAAGAAACAGTAGGCTTGCGTTTGAAACCAAGTGCTTTTTAATTAGTACGATTATGAAATTATACGATGTATATCCTTTGTTTGATATCAATATCGTCAAAGGAAAAGGTTGCCACGTGTGGGATGACAAAGGTCAGGAATACCTTGACTTGTATGGCGGACATGCCGTGATTTCCATTGGTCACGCCCATCCTCATTATGTGGAAATGATAAGTAACCAGGTGGCACAGTTGGGATTCTATTCCAATTCGGTTATCAATACTTTACAACAGGAAGTAGCCGATCGCTTGGGTGAACTTTCGGGTTACGATGATTATCAGTTCTTTCTCATCAATAGTGGGGCAGAGGCTAATGAAAATGCCTTGAAATTGGCTTCGTTCTATAACGGACGTACTCGCGTATTGGTGCAGGAGAAAGCGTTCCATGGCCGTACGTCTTTGGCGGTGGAAGCGACTCACAATCCGAAGATCATTGCACCCATCAATGCCAATGGTCATGTGACTTATTTGCCGATGAATGATTTGTCCGCTTGGGAAACTGAATTGGCAAAGGGGGACGTGTGTGCCGTAATGATTGAATGTATCCAGGGGGTAGGTGGTATCCGTTTGGTTACTTCGGAATTCATGCAGGGATTGCGTGAATTGTGTGACAAGTATGATACCGTACTCATTTGTGATGAAATTCAATGTGGTTATGGCCGAAGCGGGAAATTCTTTGCCCATCAGTATACGGGTATCCGCTCGGATGTCATTACCGTAGCGAAAGGTATTGGTAATGGTTTCCCGTTGGGAGGCGTACTGATTAGTCCTAAATTCACACCGGTATACGGTCAGTTGGGTACTACTTTCGGTGGAAACCATTTGGCTTGTGCAGCTGCCATTGCAGTCCTCGATGTGATGAAGCAGGACAATTTGGTGGAAAATGCAGCCAAGGTAGGTGCTTACTTGATGGAGGAATTGAAGAAATTCCCACAAATCAAGGAAGTGCGTGGACAAGGACTGATGATAGGAATGGAATTCGACGAACCAATCAAGGATATTCGTCGCAAACTGCTTTTCGAACAGAAGGTATTTACCGGAGTAAGCGGTACGAATGTCATTCGTCTGCTTCCACCGCTTTGCTTGAGTATGGAAGAGGCGACCGAATTTCTGACCCGTTTTAAGAATGTATTATAATTGAGACCATGAAGATTACGATTATAGGAGGAGGTAACATGGGTGGGGCTATCGCCCGTGGATTGGCGAAAGGAACCCTCGTAGAAACTGGGAATGTAACGGTGTCCGATCCTTCAACAACTACATTGGAGGCATTGAAAGCAGAATGCCCTGCTATGAATGTAACCAGTGATAATGCAAAGGCAGTACAGGGAGCCGATATCGTATTGTTGGCAGTGAAGCCTTGGTTGGTAGAGAAGGTGCTTCCTTCATTGAAATTGGATGCCAGTAAGCAAGTGCTGATATCGATTGCGGCTGGAATCACTTTCGAACAATTGTCGCAATGGGTGGACCCGCAGATGACTCTCTTTCGGTTGATGCCCAATACCGGTATTGCTCATATGGAAAGTATGACGGTAGTTTGTAGTCGTAATGCAACCAGCGAACAGGAACAGCAAGTGCTCGATATTTTTAATGAAATGGGATTGGCTATGCTGATGCCGGAACAGAGCATGCCTGCTGTCACTGCTTTGGCATCTTGCGGTATTGCTTATGTGTTGAAATACATTCAGGCAGCCATGCAAGCTGGAATCGAATTGGGTTTGTATCCGAAGGATGCACAGAAATTAGTGGCGCAATCGGTAAAAGGGGCTGCTGCCTTGATACTGAATAAGGATACTCATCCGTCGGTTGAAATAGACAAAGTGTGTACACCCGGTGGTGTTACCATCAAGGGTATTAATGAACTGGAACACGAAGGCTTCTCTTCGGCAGTAATAAAGGCTATGAAAGCCAGTTGCGTGAAGTGATGAAATATAACGACTGTCACCTGCTTGTTGACAGTCGTTTTGCTTTATATAGGATAGTAGTCTCATCGGTAGGTGGGGCTGCTATCGTTTTTTATTGTATTTTACGTCTAATTTGTTTCTTTTCGTAATGGAAAGTAGAAAATAAGTGTAAATATGTTTGGTTTTCGTCATTATTCACTATCTTTGCCTGTAATTTAATCGGAACTTGTATGAATGAACAGATAAAGCAGATTGCTGAGCGATTGCGTGGATTGCGTGATGTGCTTGATTTGACTCCGGAGGAAGTTGCTATGGCATGCCAAATGCCAGTAGAGAACTATTTGGAGATGGAAAGTGGGAACAAGGATATTTCAGTGAGTGCTCTACAACAGATAGCCCGTAAGTACGAAGTGTCACTCGATGTGCTGATGTTTGGCGAAGAACCCAAGATGAGCGCTTATTTCCTGACACGCAAAGGAGCGGGAGTTTCGGTGGAGCGTACCAAAGCCTATAAATACGAGGCGTTGGCTTCCGGATTCCGTCGTCGAAAGGCCGATCCGTTTATCGTGACAGTAGAACCTAAACCGGAAGGAACCCCTCTTTATCTCAATTCGCATCAAGGACAGGAATTCAATATGGTAATGGAAGGTCGTTTGCTGCTTAATATTGATGGTAAGGACATTGTTCTGAATGAAGGTGACAGTTTGTATTTTGATTCGACTAAACCGCATGGAATGCAGGCACTTGATGGAAAGCCTGTCAAGTTTTTGGCGGTAATCATGTAATGAAATAAAGACGTATGTTAGAAAGATTTGTCAAACAAACCCAATATACCTCACAAGAGGATTTTATCAAGAATTTTAAGATAGAAGTTCCCGAAAATTTCAATTTCGGTTATGATGTAGTGGACGCATGGGCAGCAGAACAACCAGAAAAGAAAGCTATTCTTTGGACCAATGACCAGGGACTCGAACATCAATATACGTATGCTGAACTGAAGGAGAAAACGGATGCAACAGCATCGTATTTCCAGAGTTTGGGCATCGGTCACGGTGATATGGTGATGCTGATTCTGAAACGCCGGATCGAATTCTGGTTTTCTACCATTGCTTTGCATAAGTTGGGCGCTGTGGTCATTCCGGCTACTCATCTGCTGACCAAGAAGGATATTGTCTATCGTTGCAATGCTGCCGATATCAAAATGATTGTATGTGCAGGTGAGGAAGTGATAACCAGACATATCATGGATGCTATGCCCGACAGTCCGTCGGTGAAACATCTCATCAGTATCGGCCCCGATATGCCCGAAGGATTCAAGGATTTCCATGAAGGGATGAAGAATGCGGCACCGTTTGTCAGACCGGCGCAAGCGAATGTCAATAGTGATACGTCGCTGATGTATTTCACGTCGGGTACAACAGGTGAACCGAAAATGGTGGCCCACGATTTTACTTATCCGTTGGGGCATATTACAACCGGCTCTTTCTGGCACAATCTCCACGAAAACAGTTTGCATCTCACCATTGCCGATACGGGATGGGGAAAGGCTGTATGGGGAAAATTGTACGGACAGATGATTGCCGGTGCCAATATCTTTGTATACGACCATGAAAAGTTTACTCCGGCCGATATTCTGCAAAAAATTCAGAATTGTAAGATTACTTCGCTTTGTGCACCTCCTACCATTTATCGTTTTTTGATTAAGGAGGATATCAGCAAGTACGATTTGTCTTCGTTGGAATATTGTACAACGGCTGGTGAAGCTTTGAACTATTCGGTTTATGAAACATTCCTGAAGATTACGGGTATCCGACTGATGGAAGGGTTTGGACAGACTGAGACGACTTTGACATTGGGTACTTTTCCGTGGATGGAGCCGAAACCGGGAAGTATGGGGGTACCCAATCCACAATATGATATCGATTTGCTGACTCCGGATGGACGTAAGGCGGAAGACGGTGAACAAGGTCAAATCGTGATTCGTACCGACAAGGGAAAGCCTCTCGGCTTGTTTAAAGAATATTATCGGGATGCCGAACGGACGGAAGATGCCTGGCATGATGATATCTATTATACAGGGGATGTGGCCTGGCGTGATGAAGACGGTTATTTCTGGTTCGTGGGACGTGCCGATGATGTAATCAAGAGCTCCGGTTATCGTATCGGTCCGTTTGAAGTGGAAAGTGCCTTGATGACTCATCCGGCTGTGGTGGAATGTGCCATAACCGGTGTGCCCGATGAAATTCGTGGTCAGGTAGTAAAGGCTACCATCATCTTGGCTAAAGACTATAAGGGAAAAGAAGGCCCGGAATTGATCAAGGAACTGCAGGATCATGTGAAACGTGTGACGGCTCCATACAAGTATCCTCGTGTGATTGAATTTGTGGATGAACTTCCTAAAACCATAAGCGGCAAGATACGCCGTGTAGAAATCCGTGCAAAGGATAAATAAGTGATCATGAAATATCAATTCAAGAGGATAGCGGTTAAGATCGGTAGCAATGTATTGGCTCGGAAAGACGGTACATTGGATGTGACACGTATGTCGGCATTGGTCGATCAAGTGGCGGAATTGCATAAGGCGGGTGTAGAAGTTATTCTGATATCATCGGGGGCCGTAGCTTCGGGACGAAGTGAAATCAAGCCTTCCAAGAAACTGGATAGTGTGGAACAACGTCAGTTGTTTTCTGCCGTGGGACAAGCCAAACTGATAAATCGCTATTATGAATTGTTTCGTGAACACGGTATAGCTGTGGGACAGGTGCTCACTACCAAAGAGAACTTCGGGTCACGTCGGCATTACTTGAACCAGCGAAACTGCATGATGGTGATGCTGGAAAACGGAGTGATTCCTATCGTCAATGAGAATGATACCATTTCGGTTACAGAATTGATGTTTACAGACAACGATGAATTGTCGGGTATGATTGCTTCGATGATGGATATGCAGGCGTTGATTATCTTGAGCAACATCGACGGGATATACAATGGCGCACCTTCCGATCCGGATACACAGGTTATTCGCGAAGTGGAACAGGGAAAGGATTTGTCGGATTATATACAGACAGAAAAATCGGGATTCGGTCGAGGGGGAATGTTGACCAAAACAACAATTGCCCGAAAAGTGGCCGATGAAGGTATAGAGGTGTGTATTGCCAATGGCAAGAAGGACAATATATTGATCGATCTGCTGCTTCATCCTGAAACCACCGTATGTACTCGTTTTATACCGGCCGAAGGAGATGTCTCCAGTGTCAAGAAATGGATTGCACATAGCGAAGGTTTTGCCAAAGGAAAGTTGTATCTGAACGAACAGGCAGTAGAGGTGCTGAAAGGAGCCAAGGCTGTAAGTCTGCTTCCTGTTGGAGTGACGCGGATAGATGGCGAGTTTGAAAAGGATGATATTGTGAAGATTATGGGACCTAAGGGGATGCAGATTGGCGTAGGACGTGTTGCTTATGATTCGGAGGAGGCTGTGGCTGTGATAGGGAAACATGGTCAGAGACCTTTGGTACATTATGATTATTTATATTTGGAATAATGGGAAGATTGACTGAAACCTTTCAACGGGTAAGAGAAGCAAGCAAGTCGCTCGCTTTTTGTAGTGAAGAACTGATTAATGAAGTGTTGTGCGCTGTGGCAGATGCTACGGAGAAGCAGACCGACAAAATATTGGAGGCCAATGCGCAGGACTTGGCCCGAATGGATGTGTCCAATCCTAAATACGACCGTTTGAAATTGACGAGTGGACGTATTCAGGGAATAGCACAAGGTATTCGTGACGTATCGGGGTTGTCTTCACCTATTGGACGGATATTGGGCTCGACTGTTCGTCCTAATGGAATGAGACTGAAAAAGGTGAGTGTGCCATTCGGTGTGATTGGTATGATATACGAGGCACGTCCGAATGTAACTCTCGATGTGTTCTCCCTTTGTTTTAAGTCCGGTAACGCTTGTTTGTTGAAAGGCGGGAGTGATGCTGATTGTTCCAATCGGGCTATTGTAGAGGTTATCCATGAAGTACTGGAAAAATATAACTTGAACCCGGATTTGGTTGTTCTGCTTCCGGCCGATCATGATGCAACGGCAGAATTGCTGAATGCTCGTGGTTATGTGGATTTGCTTATTCCACGCGGTGGACGTGGCTTGATAGATTTTGTCCGTCAGAATGCAACGATACCGGTCATTGAAACCGGTGCCGGTGTTTGCCACACGTATTTCGACAAGGATGGAGATGCAGTGAAGGGTGAGGCTATCGTAAAGAATGCCAAGACCCGTAGGGTGAGTGTTTGCAACGCCTTGGATTGTTTGTTGGTTCATCGCGATAGAGCGAATGAAATCCCGATGCTTTGTAAGGGAATGGAATCTTCGAAGGTACTGATTTATGCAGACACTACGGCTTATCAGACTTTGTCGTCGGTTTATCCTGCGGAACTGTTGTTGCCGGCTACCGAAGAAAGTTATGGAACGGAGTTTCTGGACTATAAAATGGCTGTTAAGGTGGTGGATAGTCTGGAAGAAGCGGTTGCTCACATAGGTCGATGCGGCTCCGGACATAGCGAATGTATCGTAACCGAAAACCAGGCGGCAGCCGATTATTTTGTCAAGGCCGTGGATTCGGCTTGTGTATATGTTAATGTGCCGACTTCGTTTACCGATGGCGGTGAGTTTGGCTTGGGAGCAGAAATCGGTATCAGTACACAGAAACTCCATGCTCGCGGACCGATGGGGCTGGAGGAACTGAATACCTATAAATGGGTGATTGAAGGGGAAGGACAGATTAGACAATAATAAAGAGGGAGAATATATGAGATACTACAGAAATGTTTTCGATTTAGGTGACTTGAAAACTGCTTTGGCTGAAGCGTTCGAAATCAAGCAGGACCGTTATAAATACGAAAGTTTGGGTAAGCATAAGACTTGTTTGCTTATCTTCTTTAACAATAGTTTGCGTACTCGCTTGAGTACACAAAAGGCTGCCCGTAATCTGGGTATGGATGTCATTGTGCTCGATGTGAACCAAGGTGCCTGGAAACTGGAAACCGAACGGGGTGTGATTATGGATGGCGACAAGAGTGAACACTTATTGGAGGCTATTCCGGTTATGGCTTCGTATTGCGATATCATTGGAGTACGTTCCTTTGCACAGTTTGAAAGTAGAGAAGACGATTATACAGAAAAAATCTTGAACCAGTTTATCAAGTATTCGGGCAAACCGGTATTCTCTATGGAAGCGGCTACCGGTCATCCACTTCAGGCGTTTGCCGATTTGATTACTATCGAAGAGTATAAGAAAAAAGATCGTCCTAAAGTTGTACTTACTTGGGCACCGCATCCCAAGGCTTTGCCACAAGCTGTACCCAACTCGTTTGCCGATTTCATGAACGAAGCCGATGTGGATTTTGTCATTACTCATCCCGAAGGTTATGAACTCGATCCGGCTTTTGTTCGCGGAGCCAAAGTGGAATATAACCAGATGAAGGCTTTCGAAGGGGCCGATTTTATCTATGCCAAGAATTGGGCGTGTCCGGGAGTTACCCGTCCCGAAGACTATGGAAAGATTCTTTGCAAGGATATGAGTTGGACGGTAGATGCTGCTCACATGGCAGTAACCAACAATGCTCACTTTATGCATTGTCTTCCGGTACGTCGTAACATGATTGTGACCGATGAGGTGATTGAAGCGCCCACTTCGTTGGTTATTCCCGAAGCGGCCAATCGTGAAATTTCGGCTACCGTTGTGCTGAAACGTATGTTGCAAGGATTGAAATAATATTTTGATACAAAGATGAAAAATGTCCGATAGTTAAAATATCGGACATTTTTTTGTGTGAGTGTAAACTCAAATTTTTATATTTGTGGAGTCTAACTAATTAAAACGCTATAGTATGAATAAACGAATGCTCCTTTATATTTTCTTATTGGTAGGACTGCTCCCTTTGCAAGCCCAGCAAAAGACTTACAAGGAAAAGCAGAATTACAAGAATTGGGTAAGGATTGCTCCTAAGTTTGATGATGCTTTTTTCCAGACGGAAGAAGCCTCGCGCATTGGTGACAATGTATTGCTTTATCAGCTTGAAACCGGCGGTTGGCCTAAAAATATTTTTATGCCTGCCGAATTGAGTGACGAAGAAATTGAAAAAGTAAAGGCTGCCAAAAAGAACATCAATGAAAGTACCATAGACAATAGTGCTACTACTACCGAAATCCGTTATTTGTCACGTTTGTATTTGGCAACCAATAAGGAGAAGTATAAGGAAGCGGCAATGGCAGGTATTCTTTATTTGTTGAGTGGGCAGTATGAAAACGGTGGCTGGCCTCAATTCTGGCCTCGTCCTACCGGTTACTATACACATATCACATACAATGACAATGCCATGGTAAATCTATTGAACTTGTTGCGCGAAATCTTTGAAAAGAAAGTTCCCTATACCTATGTGTCGGATGAACTTTGCAATAAGGCTCGTGTGGCATTCGATAAGGGTATAGAATGTATCCTGAATACCCAGATAAAGAAGGACGGCAAACTGACAGTATGGTGTGCCCAGCACGATGAAAAGACATTGTTGCCGGCTAAAGCTCGTGCATACGAACATCCTTCGTTCAGCGGAACGGAATCTATGGGAATCGTTCAGTTGCTGATGTCGTTGCCTAACCCTTCGCAAAGAGTGAAAGAGGCCATCGAAAATGCGGTCGTTTGGTTGGAGGAAAATAAGATAGAAGGATTTCGTTACGAATTCTTTACCAACGAAGATGGGAAAAAGGATTATCGGATAGTTCCTTGTAAGGAAGGAGAACCGTGTAAGACGCTTTGGGCGCGTTTCTATTCTTTGGACGATTGCCGTCCAATATTCTGCGGGCGCGACGGTATCATCAAATATAATGTATCGGAGATAGAACATGAACGCCGCAACGGCTATAGTTGGTATACCACTAATGGAAGTAAATTGTTGCGCGATTACAAGAAGTGGAAAAAGAAAATGTCTAGTCCTGAAATAGGTGGATTAAGATGAGGTTAATAGATTAACTTTCGTTTTATGCACCGTGCGGAGCTTTCTTCCATCCGCAGCATACAAGTAAGTGATGGTGTTGCCATTACTGAACGTAACTACTTGTGGCAAAGATGTCGCCTAAGCGGACTGACTTGTTGTCGAATAACACATGCCAGCATGTAGGTAAGTTAAGGGTTTATAAAATAAATGGTCGGTTTACGGAGAAGAAACCGTCGGTTTACGGCCGCTAAACGGTCGGTTTGTTTTTTCTTTCCGTACTGCTTCGTCAAGTTCGTCAAGTTCGACGGCTGTTTTATAACTTTTATTTGTGTATTACATATTTTAAATATATTCAATTACAAAAATTATATATCATTATAATGCATATAAAAAGTTTCGCCAAGTCCGTCGAACTTGACGAACTTGACGAAATCAACTTTTGCTGGCAATAGATTTTTAAGGCTTTGTTTTGACAGATTTGTCATTTCTGACAGATGTTTTCAAACATTTTAATGGAATTATATGTATAAACACGAATAATTCTATTAATGAAATTTATATATTGAATACGATATATTCTTTGAAAACAACTGTCAGAAATGACAAAAATGTCAAATGTATGTCTCTCCTTACTAGTGAGTGTATCGAAATAAAGATGCCAATTTGCCGCTTTCTACTCACATTATCAAGCTTCACTTCATGTTTTCGGACTTATTTTTATTTTTCCACTTCGCGGCCTTCTTCTATCCAGTTCAGGATGCCTTTGTCAAGGTTGTAGACTTTCTTGAAGCCTTTCTTTATCAGAAATTCGGCAGCGGTACGACTACGGCGTCCGCTCCGGCAATACACGGCTACCGGTTTTTCTTTGTCCAACAATTCATCTACGGCCAGAGGAAACCTTTCTTCATCCTTTACATTGATGTTGAGGCTGCCTGGAATGTGCCCTTCGCTGAACTCGGCAACGGTTCGCACATCCACCAATTGGATATTAGTGTCTTTAATCAATTCTTGGAATTGGCCGGAAGTGAAGTTCTTGTATTTTAAATCTTTACTGGTACATGCCCACATGCCTAATGAAAAGAATGTGACAAACAGGAAAAAATAAAGTGTCTTGATCATAAGTTAGTAGTTGAATGTGCGGACGGTCCTTCCTTCTTCGTAGGTGTTCAACTGGAAAGTGATGGAATCGCCTGGGGTTAATTGATTTTGATAATGCCACAAAGGGACGGAAAGATAGGCTTTGCGGTAAAAACCTTCTACATCGTTGTTGCGGTTGTGATAAAGCATAAGCGACAAGGTCTTTGTTCCGTCTTCATTGGTGGTGATACCTTGGTCGACAAATGCAAACTCGTGTTTCTGGTCTTTTACCATGACTTGGAGAATCAGGTTCAGATACTCTCCACTCCGCCAAATGCTTTGAATGCTGACGGCATCGGTATGGAGGGTCTTGAATTCGCTCTCTACTTTAGGTAGAGGGGCATTGACTGATTGTAGGGTATAGACCGTAGCTTCTCCATTTTCGTTGGGGACGTATTTGCAGAGAACACGATAGAGCGAATCGGAAGTCAGCTCGTCCGGCCGTTGGGATTGGGGAATGGACCAAGTCTTTCCTTCGTCGGTGATGAGCCGATGACCGTATCCTTGAGCATCTGTTTCTAGGTTGAGGATTTCGGTCAGCACATCCGGGTATACATATTCCTCCTCATCGCAAGCATAGAACATGCTTGCGATGAAGAGAACAGGTATTATTTTTTGAAAAAGCTTCATCCGTTGACGGCTTTCTGGTAGTTGGACAACGGATTGGCATACATGGCCCAAATGCATTCGCGGAGGAATGCTTCATCCTTGTTGGGTAAATCGATTTTAGCCAACTGGCCTTCTATGTATTGGTTGAAAGTATCCTTGTCGGCAGTTGTATATCGGTCGGCAAATTCCACCTTATTATATAATAGGTCGTGTGCAATGTAGTTGCCCGGATAGAAATGATAATTTTGATGGATGTATTTGTCTATTAGCTCGGCTATTACCGTATACACTTCTGTCTTGGGTAAGTTACGTTGCTTGATTTCATCCAGTTCCTTGTTGATGCACGATGCGGTTTGGAAATGGATGAATCCTTTGTATCCGTACAGACCGGTCTGCATGTTGATAAGGTCGTCCTGCGGACTCTTCTTGAAGTTGGCATCATCCCGTTTCTGTTGGGCTTCCTTCGCTTTGAGATAATCGCATGGGTCGTATTCATAAGAAAGCGAGAGGGGTACCAGATTCATTTCTTTCAGACGGTCGATGATATCACCTTCACCTGCCATGGTCATCATTTTCAGGATACTGTCTTGAGTCAGGTCGTTTGAGTCCTTGGCACGACCTTGGCGCTGGGCTATCCAGATATTTTCATGCTTTTGGGTAATGGCAAAATGCATATACTTGGACATGAGGATGGAAGATTGTAGCTGTTCGCGTAGTCCCAATCCGCGCTTGACAATGAATGATTTGTTGATGCGGACCAGTTTCTTGATCCACGGATAAATGAGCAGATTGTCGCCAATGGCAATCTCTACCGTATTGAATCCATTTTCGATGAGCAAAACATCGAGGAAAGCGGGATCGAGGATGATGTCGCGATGATTGGAAATGAATGTGTAGTTGACCGACTTATCCTCGATGGCCGAGCAGTCGAATTCAATTCCTTTGGCACATTTCTTTACTAAATCTTTCAGGAGCTTATAGAAGAAAGCTTTCTGAAAATCCAAATTGGTCTTGCATTGGCGCATTTGTGCGGCCAGCATTTCGAAAGGAATGCCAGGCATCACTTGGGCCACTACCGCCTGAAACATAGGGTCGGCTATCAGTTCTTCGTATACTTGAGGAAGCTCTTCGGGAGCATACGGACGAATTTCGTCGAATTCAGCGGGTATGTTCATAGAAATATAAATTAAGAATTAAAAATTAAGAATTGGCTTCGCATGGTAATTCTTAATTCCACATTAAAAATGGTCTTCAATTATATCGGTCATCACATCCTTGATGTCAAGACCTGCGGCACGTACTTGTTGGGGAATGAAGCTGGTAGCCGTCATACCCGGAGTGGTGTTGATCTCAAGCAAGTTCACCTTTTCGCCTTCGGTAATGATGTAGTCGATGCGGATGATGCCCGAACATCCCAAGATATCATAGATGGCCGAAGTGAGAAGTCGTACCCGTTCGGCTGTCTCTTCCGGAATGCGTGCCGGAGTGATTTCTTCTACCTGCCCGTTGTACTTGGCGTCGTAGTCAAAGAATTCGTTGCCGGTTACCACTTCGGTAATGGGGAACACCACTTCCTTGTTCTTGGTCTTGTAGCATCCGCAAGTAATTTCGGTACCTTTCATAAAGGCTTCTATCATCACTTCGTCGCTTTCGCCGAATGCCTTTTCGATGGCTGGTTGTATGTCTTCCTTGGTCTTTACTTTAGTAACACCAAAACTGGAGCCTCCGGCATTGGGCTTGATGAAACAGGGCAGGCCTACCTTGTTGATGACTTCTTCGTCGAGTATCTCAAAACCTTTGCGAAGAATCATCGATTCGGATACACGGATGCCAAAACCTTTCAGGTATTGATTGCAGGTGAATTTGTTGAAGGTAATGGCCGAAACCAATACGTTGCAACTGGAGTAGGGCATACCTATCAAATCGAAATAACCTTGCAGGATGCCGTTTTCACCCGGAGTACCGTGGATGGTGATGTAGGCAAAGTCGAAATTCTTCTTTTCGCCTTCTTCCAGAAAACTGAAGTCGTTACGGTCGATAGGAGTCTTGCTTCCGTCGGGCAACACTACTTCCCAACGCTTGCCTTCCATTTCTACGATGTAAAGATTGTATTTTTCTTTGTCAATGAAGGAATAGATTCCTTGTGCACTACGCAGAGATACGACCAGCTCGCTCGAATCTCCACCGGCTACGATGGCTATGGTACGTTTTTTCATACTTCTCTATTGCTGATGTAGTTCCGCCACTTGTCTATCAGCTGCACCATGTCGTCGGCAAGGGGGGAGGTAAAGAACATCTCTTCGCCTGTACGGGGATGCACGAAGCCCAATGTCATGGCATGAAGGGCCTGACGGGGACAAGTGTCGAAACAGTTGTTTACAAATTGCTTATATTTACTGAAATGAGTTCCTTTAAGGATTTCGTGGCCGCCGTATCGCTCGTCGTTGAACAACGTATGGCCAATGTGTTTCATGTGTACGCGTATCTGATGGGTACGCCCCGTTTCGAGTACACACTCCACCAAGGTTACATATCCCAATCTTTCCAAGACCTTGTAATGGGTCACGGCATGCTTGCCTTGGGTAGGGTCGCTCAGTACGGCCATCTGCATGCGGTCTTTCGGATTGCGTCCGATATTTCCTTCGATGGTGCCTTCGTCGTTCTCTACCGTTCCCCATACCACGGCATTGTACTTGCGCTTGGTGGTCTTATTGAAGAACTGCAGGCCGAGGTGGGTCTTGGCATCGGGGGTCTTGGCTACGACCAACAATCCCGAAGTGTCTTTGTCGATGCGATGTACCAGTCCTACTTGCGGATCGTTGGGATCGTACTTCGGGTTGTCCTTCAGGTGCCAGGCTATGGCATTGACCAAGGTCCCGTGGTAATTTCCACATCCGGGATGTACCACCAGTCCGGCTGGTTTGTTGATGACCATCAAGTCTTCGTCTTCGTACACTATATTCAGTGGAATATCTTCGGGAATGATGTCGTTTTCATATCGGGGACGGTCGAGCATCAAGGTAAGCACATCATTGGGCTTTACTTTGTAGCTGCTTTTCACCGGTTTTCCGTTGGCCATGACAAAACCGGCATCCGCTGCTTTCTGGATGCGGTTGCGCGATGAGTTGACCAATCGTTCGAACAAGTATTTGTCTACACGTACCTGTTTCTGGCCTTTGTCCACTACCACGCGGAAGTGTTCGTATAGTTCCGCCGGATTGTCGACTATCGGTTCAAGGTCGTCCAGATTGTCATCTATCTCGTCTACGAATTCTTGCATGGGTCGGAAAGTTAAAGGTTAGAACCACGATTCGTCAATAACCGGTTGGTCTTCGACTACGATAATGGAATCATTGCCAAGGGAATCGGATGGAAGTCCGTCTTCACCGGCACCAATGCAAAGGGTCAAGGTCGCTTCACGTGGGACCCGGTCGCCGGCATTCAACTTTTTCTCGTTGTATTTCACGTGGTACACCCAATCCTTTTCCCCTTCAATCAGTTCCGGTTCGGTCAGTCTGAAGCCCATGGCACGTAGTCGGGCCGTGGCCTGTCGGTAGGAACTGTTGTCTATAATGTCGGGGATAGCTATCTTGGGCACATCCGAAGTGTTGATGGTAAGATAGACGGTACGGCCCGATTTTACTTTAGAGTTTCCGTCGGGAGTCTGTTCCAATACCGCTCCGGCGGGTACACCTTTAACATAACTGGAGTCGATGGCAATGGCGTTCAATCCCTGCTTGTTGATTTCGTTTTCGGCCTGTCGCAAGGGAAGTCCCTTGACATTGGGTACGGTGATGGCTTCTCCGTGGCGGGTGTAATTATCCAGCCAGTGTAAAGTGCCCCATGCGGCGGCTATCACCACGATGAACATGGCAATCAAATTCAACCAAAAGAAACGGTTGTGCTTGAACGAAAAGAATTCTTTGAATGATATCATTTTCCAAACGTTTATTTGGGTTCAAAGATACATAGTTTTTTTGAAAGGAAAACTATGTTTTCCATAAAAGAAAGTGGCACTTTGTCGAAAAGAAAGTGCCACTTTTAAAAATAAAAGGAGTAAAGTCCAAAAACCTTACTCCTTTTATTTTATCTGTCCGAATGGATTATTTCTTTGTAGTTCCATTGAATTCATCAGATACAGTCAATTTCTTGCGGCCCTTAGCACGACGGCTAGCCAATACACGACGACCATTAGCGGTTGCCATTCTTTCACGGAAACCGTGTTTGTTCTTTCTCTTTCTGTTAGAGGGTTGGAATGTTCTTTTCATTGTATATATACTTTTTTATGTTATTATTCAAGCTATCTTCACTCCGTAACGGGCTGCAAAATTAGTGACTTTTTTGAAATAAACAAAGAGTTCGAGGAATTTTCCACAATTCTTTTTGCGTTTTTTACTGATTTACATTACTTTTGCACTCGAAAAACGAGAAATATCAAAAATAATAATCAAATATAAGCGAAGAAAAGTATGATTAATGCTCAAGACATTAAAATCGGAACAGCCATCCGTATGGACGGCAAATTGTATTTCTGTATCGACTTCTTGCATGTAAAACCGGGTAAGGGAAACACTTTCATGCGTACAAAGTTGAAAGATGTAGTAAACGGTTATGTATTGGAACGTCGTTTCAATATCGGTGAAAAGTTGGAAGATGTACGTGTGGAACGTCGTCCTTACCAATATCTGTATATGGAAGGTGCCGACTACATCTTCATGAACCAGGAAACTTTCGATCAAGTGCCCATCGCCAAGGAAATGATTACAGGTGTTGACTTCCTGATCGAAGGTATGGTAATCGATGTGGTTTCTGACGCTTCTACAGATACAATCCTTTATGGTGAACTTCCAGTGAAGGTTCAGTTAAAGATTACTTATACAGAACCGGGATTGAAGGGGGATACAGCTACTAACACATTGAAACCTGCTACTGTAGAATCGGGTGCTGAAGTGCGTGTACCTTTGTTCATCACTGAAGGTGAAACAATCGAAATCGATACTCGTGACGGTTCTTACGTAGGTCGTGTAAAGGCTTAATGTAAAATACTCGATTGATAAGCATCAAAAAGGCGGAATCTTTTGGAAGGTTCCGCCTTTTTTTGTTTCTTTGCGAAAAAGTAAGACGCATGAAATACTCTTTTATCATACCCGTATACAATCGTCCCGATGAGGTGGACGAACTCTTGGAAAGTTTGACACGGCAGACTCTTCGTGACTTTGAAGTGATTGTGGTGGAAGACGGCTCGTCTGTACCTTGCAAGGAGGTGGTCGACAAGTACGGGGAATCTCTGGATGTTCATTATTTTAATAAGCCGAATTCGGGTCCCGGTCAGACTCGCAATTACGGGGTGGAAAGGGCTAATGGGGAATATATGTTGGTCCTTGACTCGGATTGCATCCTTCCTGAAAGGTATTTGGCGGAAGTGGAAAAGGAGCTTGAACGGAAGGAAGCGGATGCTTTTGGAGGCCCCGATAGGGCGCATGAGTCTTTTACCGATGTGCAAAAGGCTATCAATTACGCCATGACTTCATTCTTTACTACGGGAGGTATTCGTGGAGGGAAAAAGAAAATGGATAAGTTTTATCCACGTAGCTTCAATATGGGAATACGGAAATCGGTTTATCAGGCGTTGGGAGGATTCTCAAGAATGCGTTTTGGCGAAGACATCGATTTCAGTATCCGTATCTTTAAGGGAGGTTATCGTTGCCGGTTGTTTCCTGAAGCATGGGTGTGGCATAAGCGTCGTACGGATTTGAAAAAGTTTTTCAAGCAGGTTCATAATTCCGGTATTGCCCGTATCAATCTGTATAAAAAGTATCCTGAGTCGTTGAAGTTGGTGCATCTGCTTCCGGCGATGTTTACCCTGGGAGTAGTGCTTTTGGGCTTGTTGTTTGTGGTAGGTCTGGGCTTGATTGTTTCCAACTGGTATGGGATTCATACTAATGTGACTGATGATCCCGATATGTTGTATGTAGGGGTGTATTTAGGGGCGATGGCTGTATTAGGTTCGCTTGCGCCTCTTCTGTTATATTCTTTATTGATTTTCATAGATTCTTATGCTCGGAATTCTTCTTTCAAAGTCGCTTGTCTAAGCATAAAGGCTTCTTTTGTGCAATTGATAGGCTACGGCTCCGGTTTTTGGTTGGCTTGGTGGAAACGATGTGTATGCGGTAAGGATGAGTTCGCGGCTTTCGAAAAGAATTTCTATAAATAAAAACCATATAGCACAATTTGAAATGAATGAAAAACTGACAATCAACCGATGGGCGGTGGAAGACCGTCCCCGCGAGAAGATGATGATGCACGGTGTTTCTTCTCTTTCCAATGCAGAGTTGCTTGCTATTCTGATAGGGTCGGGGAATACCGAGGAATCGGCGGTGGACTTGATGCGTAAGGTGTTGAGCGATTATCACAACAATCTGAATGAACTGGGAAAGGTTTCGATTGATGAACTTTGTAAGTATAAAGGTATCGGACCGGCCAAGGCTATTACCATCCTGGCGGCTTCGGAGTTGGGTAAGCGAAGGAAGGAGGAAGAAGTGCGCGACCGGATGACTATTCATAGTTCTAAAGATGTATACAATTGTTTTTATCCTTTGATGTGTGATTTACCCACAGAGGAATGCTGGGTGCTTCTCCTGAACCAGGCTTCCAAAGTGATAGATAAAGTAAGAATAGGGGTCGGTGGTCTCTCGGCTACGGTTGTTGATGTAAGATGTGTCTTGCGTGAGGCGCTTCTGAAACGTGCGTCTGCTATTGCTCTTTGTCATAATCATCCTTCGGGTAATGTCCGTCCCAGTCGGGAGGACGACCGTTTGACGGAGCAACTTGATAAGGCGTGCCAAATGATGAATATTCGTTTGGTGGATCATGTGGTGCTGGTGGACGGTTGCTTTTATAGTTATGCAGATGAAGGTAGGATTTGATTGCTTTTTGGAATGACCATTATAGATTGAATGCATATGAAACGTTTTATTATTATCTGTTCTGTATTGTTGCTGATGATGACGAGGGGTGTCTTGGCTCAAACCAAATTGTGGGAAGATGCTCATCAGGTTTCGCTTTCTGAAGCGGAAAAGCAATTCGGATTACCTCCTGTGGAATTTGCCAGTCATGTCATTTGGGGATGGGAAGGTCCGATGGACAAACAAACCATTCGGAAGGATCTTGATTCTATTAAAAGTAAGGGATTCCGTTCTGTGATATTCGAGGCGGGTTATAAATTGCCTTACGAATATCTTTCCGATAAGTGGTTTAAAGGAATCCGTACCGGCGTACGGGAGGCTAAGAAACGAGGCTTGAAGGTGTGGCTTATCGATGAAGGAAAATATCCCAGTGGATTTGCAGGCGGTAAATTCTCTAAAGAAAGGCCTGACCTGAGGATGCAGGCTCTTGTGGTTTGTGATACCGTTCATGTAAAACGGGCGGATGTAATCAAAGATAGGGCGGTGACGGATGGAGTTATCAGTGCGGTGGCTGTCAGCAGATCGGGTGCTCTCAATCGAATGGTGGAGGTCGTGGATGGAAAGATAAGTTTCAATGCGGGACTTGATGAGTGGTACATTCTTTTGGTTCGTCCTGAATTTCGTACGGCGGTAACTCGCGCCGTTAATAATCCTACCGGTGGGAAGGATGCTACCAATTCGTTGTGTGATTATCTGAATCCTGATGCGGTACGTCAGTTTATCGATTGGACACATGAACAGTATAAAAAATATTTGGGCGATGATTTGGGTGCTACGGTATTGGGATTTCGTGGTGATGAGCCCGACTATGCTCATACTCCTTGGACACCTGCTATTGTCGATGAGTTTAAAAGACTTAAAGGGTATGACCCTTCGCCTTATTTGGCTTCGTTTTTTACTCGTAGTCTGACTACGCGGGAGCAACGGGTAAAGGCTGACTATTGGGATGTGTGGTCGCGATTGTTTGCAACCAACTTCTTTCAACAACAGGCTGAATGGTGTGAAGCGAATGGACTGGCTCATATCACACATTTGAACAATGAACATAATATGCCGGTTTGTGTTAGGGCTGAGGGAAATTTCTTTCGTAACCTCAATCGGGTGCAAGTGCCGGGTGTGGACGCTATTTGGAATCAAATATGGCCGGGAACCGTTAATGATTTTCCGAAGTTGGCTTCTTCCGTTTCTCATGTATATGGTAAATCGCGTGCTTTCAGCGAAAGTTTTGCAGCTTATCACATTTCGCCTACCATTCCTCAGGCGAAGTATGTAGTCGACCATCAGATTGTGCGGGGGATCAACTTCTTTGAATTTATGTTTTGGATGGCGGGTTCGAAGAATGAAAATTGGATGAGTGCCCCGGGAATGAAAGAATTGAATGAGTATACCAACCGTGCCACTTATTTGATGTCACTCGGTAGACCAGGGGCGAGGATTGCAATGTATTATCCTACTTCTTCTATGTGGTTGGGTAACAATACGGTGTATAATGATTTGGTTATTCTTACTCAAGAGATGTTGAAACAGCAAAGGGATTTCGATTATCTCGACGATGATGCGTTTGGTGAAGCGTTGGTTGTAGGTCCGGGCTATTTGGAAAATAAGAGCGGTCAGCGATATTATACCCTGATTATTCCTTCTGCGGATGCAATCTCTGCATCTGCATGGAGAAAAATAGAAGAGTTTGAAAAAGGTGGAGGTAAGGTTTTGTTCTGGGGACGTAGGCCAACGATGTTGGTCGATAAGGCTTTTGTTGAGCCTCAGTCGGTTCCTGATATGCCGGATGCTTATTATGAGCCTTCTTTGGAATGGACGTACAAAGTAAGTGGGGCGATGCCTGAGGCTGAAATGTCAATCTATAAGCCGGAGCGGAAAGCTTCGCGTAGACAAAAACAACCGATTGAAGAGAAGCCTTTTGCTGTCGACTCGGTACGCTATATGCGTCGAGTAATGTCTGATGGTGACCTCTATTTCCTTTTTAATGAAGGAGATAGGGAGGCGACTTTTACTGCTAGTTTCGATAAGGTAGGTGTAGTGAAGGAGTGGAATGCCAATGATGGTAGTATTAAAGAGATTCCTTTCAAAGAGGTTGGTGGTAAAACGGAACTTACCCTGACTTTGGCTCCTTGGGAAAGCAAAATCGTAACTTTGGCTTATTGATTTCGGTTGTTGTATATGGTTCTAGTTGTACCGTTGTGCACACATTATGTGATTTCCCAACCGATAGGTTTATGCATCCCAAACAATAGGTTTACGGGTCGTAACCGATAGGTTTGTATGGCGTAAACGATAAGTTTCTCCGGCAAAGAAGGAATGCTGAAAAACATACGTATTGTTTGATCAAAAGATACGTATTGTTTGCCTAAAAGATACGTATCTTTTGAATGAATGATTAGGAACGTTTTTCCGGTTCCCAATCATGTTTTTCCCGACTTCCAGTCTGTTTTTCCTGCTCGGCAATCCCTTTCTCTCAGAGAAAACGGGAAATCCCTTGCCACCTTGCAACGGCTTCGTAACATACTGGCGGTCACTGATGTTACGGTGGCAAGTGCCCGAAATCTCTTGCAACCGTAACCTCTATGATTGGCAATGGACTGAAATGGTTTGCTGCGGAAATCTGTCTGTTTGCCAAGGGTGGAAAACGGTTGGAGTTTTTGTTGGGTAACATTGATTTGGAGGTAGGGTAATTAACGTTTGTCCATGACTCCGTAATCAATCCATCTTTCCTGATCAAAGCATCGTTTGATGATTTGTTTGGCATTGTGCATGTTGTTCTTGATTTCAGTCAGTTTCTTGTTGGCCTTGGCTGCTTTGATGCTGACTTCTTCCCTTAATGCTTCCACTTCTTTGTTCATAACAGCTGCTTCGTTGGCTGCTGTTTCCAATGCATGGATTTGTTCTAAGGTGATACCACGTGATTGGACTGATTCGTAATTTTTCTTCAGTCCGGCGACCAGCATTTGAGCTTTTGTTACTTGGTCTGCATACGTTTTTGACATAATTGTTAGATTTTTATAGTGGGCAGAAGAGTTTCTTGTATCCTTCTGCATGATACTTTATTCAAAGACTTGTGTAGCAAATTTAGGAAAAAATAGCTTCGGTTGTAACCTTGATTGGAACTGAATTTGTAAAGATGCGATAGTTTAAAGCGTTGATAGCAAGCAAGTTGTAAATATTTAAAAAGTGTTAAAAGGTAATTAAACTTAGGTGTGATATCTCTGTTTCTTTCTTCCTGGTTCTTTTCCATTAACATTCCATACCCCTGCCATCAAACTATCCCCCGAATTGTGGCAAGTGTTGCAAGAGAAATGCATGCTCTTGCCACCGTAACTCCTGTGATTTCCAATGGACTAGGAGGTGGCGTTGCAAGGTTGCAAGAGTTTTCCCGAATTGCCTGTATAGTACATATAAAGCCCCTCTTTTAATATATTAAGGTATAGGGGAGTCCCCTTCCTTTCCCCACCCCTTTAAAAAAACTTCAAAAACATGTTCTTCAACACAGTTTGATTATCAAGTGTTTGCGTTACACTCAAAATAAAAAATGAAAAATTCTTCAAAAAAAGTCATTGAATTGTTTGGTGGTAATCATAAAAGGTGCTACCTTTGCATCCGCTTTCCTCAAGAAAGCAGTTTTGAAGAAGCGTTCTTTGAAAGATTTACAATAAGCAACGAAAGTAGTACAAGTCTATTATACTTATGTATATTAGGTTAAAGAAGAAACCGTCAATTTTTATTAATGTTGATAGATTCGAGTTC
>SUXW01000025.1 GCA_015060765.1 Bacteroides sp. | reverse complement strand
CAGCCAACTACTATCCTTCATGGGGATATATGGCACTGAACGGAGCAACCACCATCTGGGAACTGTGGAACGGCGACAAGGCCGACCCGTCGATGAACAGCGGCAACCACGTGATGCTGTTGGGCGACTTGGTTACATGGATGTATCAATACGTAGGGGGCATCCGGAGCAGTGAGCAACACGAGGGTATCGCATTCAAGCACATCGAACTGAAACCATCGTTCGACATTCCCGACCTCAGTTTTGCCAAAGTCAGTTACAATACACCCTATGGCCAAATACGGAGCCATTGGAAGAAGACGGTAACGGAATACACATGGGAGGTGTCTGTCCCATGCAACACGCGAGCCACCGTACATTTGCCTAACGGAGAGGTCAAGCACATAGGTTCGGGATCCTACCGCTTCGAAGGTGCTCTGCCCAAGGTGCACCCCGCCGTGGTGGAAAACCAGTTCCTCTATGAGACGGCCACCTTCCCCGAATGTCATAGTGCCTCCATCGTAGAACTGAAAAACGGCGACCTGCTGGCTACTTATTTCGGTGGAACCAAAGAGCGCAATCCCGACGTCTGTATCTGGACCAGCCGCAAGCCCAAGGGAAAAAGCGAATGGGAAGCGCCACGGATGGTAGCCGATGGGGTATTCTGCGAGCGCCTCCGCCCAGCTTTCAGCGACGAAGAAATCAACAACGGGATGGAACGCAAAGCCTGTTGGAATCCCGTACTCTTTGAAACGCCCAAGGGGGAATTGCTCCTGTTCTATAAGATAGGTGCCAATGTGGCCGACTGGACCGGATGGGTCATCCGCTCGAAGAACAACGGCAAGAGCTGGTCGGAACCCGAAGCACTCCCCAAGGGATTCTTGGGACCAATCAAGAACAAACCTGTCGTGGTGGATGGAAAGATTATCTGTCCGTCAAGTACCGAAGTGGACGGATGGAAACTGCACTTCGAGATATCCGACGATTGGGGTCGGACATGGCGCATGGTAGGTCCCATACCCGCCGACATGGCCCTGCATACCCAAGACATGGCCCCCGACGGACTATCGGGCGACTCCACCAAACTGAAACCCCTCATCACCATCCAGCCCACTATTCTACAACTGGCCGATGGCAGATTGCAAGCCTTGGCACGCACCCGCAACGGTTTCATGGCCACCACCTACAGCGAGGATGGAGGCGAGACGTGGAGCCAAGTGACCCTGCTGAAGAATATGCCCCAAAACAATTCGGGTATCGATGCCGTCACCACAGCCGACGGCCGTCACTTCCTCATCTACAACAACTTCTTCACCATTCCCTCCACACCCAAAGGGGTGCGCACACCGGTGGATATAGCGTGGTCGGCCGACGGCCAACAGTGGCACCACACCATCTGCCTGGAGGACAGTCCTGTGAAGCAGTATTCCTATCCCTCCATCATTCAAGGACGCGACGGAATGCTCCACTGTGTCTATACTTGGCGACGCCAACGCATCAAATATGTGAAGATTGACCCTTCTGTGGTGCCATAGATGAAAAGTTTTCTGGCCTTTCCCTTGCACAAACCACGGAATATACCGACATTTGCAGCCTAATCAAAAGTAGAAGAAGATGCTTAGCAAATATAAACTGAACCAACTCTATTTCAAGGATACGTCGTTTGCCAATCTGATGACACGACGTATCTTCAACGTGCTTCTTATCGCCAATCCCTACGATGCCTTCATGTTGGAGGACGACGGGCGTGTGGACGAAAAGATATTCAACGAGTATATGAACCTGAGCTTGCGCTATCCGCCACGCTTTACCCAAGTATCAACCATGGAGGAGGCGCAAGAGAAGTTAGAGACCACCACTTTCGACTTGGTCATCTGTATGCCTGGTACGGACAACAACGATGCATTCGACATTGCCCGCAGTATCAAATCACACTATGCCGACACGCCCATCGTGGTGCTCACCCCCTTCTCGCATGGTATCACCAAGCGCATGCAGAACGAGGATCTGAGTATCTTCGAATATGTATTCTGCTGGCTGGGCAATACCGACCTGCTGCTTTCCATCATCAAACTGATAGAAGACAAGATGAACCTCGAACACGATGTGAACGAGGTAGGTGTACAGATGATTCTGTTGGTAGAGGACTCCATCCGCTTCTACTCTTCCGTACTCCCCAATCTGTACAAGTTCGTATTGCGCCAGAGCCAAGTGTTTGCCACCGAGGCATTGAATGCCCACCAACGGACATTGCGTATGCGCGGCCGTCCGAAGATTGTGTTGGCACGAAGCTATGAAGAAGCCATGTCACTCTACAACAAGTATTCGGCCAATATGTTAGGTGTCATCACCGACGCACGCTTCCCCCGAGAAGGGCAGGTGGATCCTCAAGCCGGCATACGCCTGATTGAAGAGATACACAAGCGCGACGAATACCTTCCCCTCATCTTACAGTCGGCCGAAAGCGAAAACAAAGTGGAGGCTCTCCGCTTGGGGGTAAGCTTTGTCGATAAGAACTCCAAAAAGATGGACGTCGATTTGCGCGAGACGGTATCGGACAACTTCGGTTTCGGAGACTTTGTCTTCCGCAATCCACACACCGGTGAGGAGGTGGTACGCATCCACAACCTGAAGGAGTTGCAAGAGAACATTTTTACCATCCCTCACGAACTGCTGCTCCACCACATCAGCCGCAACCACGTCAGCCGCTGGCTCTATTCGCGTGCCATGTTCCCCGTAGCCGAGTTCTTGAAGGAGATTACATGGAAGTCGCTCGACGACGTGGATGCCCACCGACAGATTATCTTCGAAGCCATCGTCAAGTACCGCAAGATGAAGAACCAAGGAGTGGTAGCCGTCTTCCAACGCGACCGCTTCGACCGCTACTCCAACTTTGCCCGCATCGGTGAAGGTTCCTTGGGAGGCAAGGGCCGTGGTCTGGCCTTCATTGACACCATGGTGATGCGCCACCATGAGTTTGAAGAGTTGGAGAATGCCCACGTGGCCATCCCCAAGACTGTGGTGCTCTGTACCGACATCTTCGACGAGTTCATGGACATGAACAACCTCTATCAGATAGCCCTCAGCGATGCCAGCGACGAAGAGATTCTGCGCCATTTCCTCCGTGCCAAACTGCCCGACCGCCTGGTAGAGGATTTCTTCGCCTTCTTCGAAGTAGTGAAGTCGCCCATTGCCATCCGTTCATCCAGTCTATTGGAAGATTCTCACTACCAACCGTTTGCCGGAATCTACTCCACCTACATGATTCCCTACTTGGACGACAAGTATGAGATGTTGCGTATGCTGAGCGATGCCATCAAGGGTGTCTATGCATCCGTCTATTACCGCGACAGCAAAGCATACATGCAGGCAACCAGCAACGTCATCGACCAGGAGAAAATGGCTGTCATTCTGCAAGAAGTGGTAGGTACACGCTACGGAGACCACTTCTATCCCAACATCAGCGGTGTGGCCCGCTCACTCAACTATTACCCTATTGGCGACGAAAAGGCCGAAGAGGGAACCGTCAGTCTGGCGCTCGGACTGGGCAAATACATCGTTGATGGTGGTCTCACCCTGCGCGTCTGCCCATATCACCCCAACCAAGTGTTGCAAACCAGCGAAATGGAGATTGCCCTTCGCGAGACACAGACCCATTTCTATGCCCTCGACATGAAGAACGCGGGCAACAACTTCTCCATCGACGATGGTTTCAATCTGCTCAAGTTGCACGTCAGAGATGCCGAGGCAGAAGGCTCACTCGACCTCATAGCCTCCACCTACGACCCCTACGACATGGTTATCCGCGATGGCATTTGGCCTGGCGGACGCAAACTGGTAACCTTTGCCAACATCCTGCAACACGACGCCTTCCCCTTGGCACGGATACTCCAATTGGTACAGACCTACGGACAAGGAGAAATGCGCCGCCCCGTGGAGATTGAGTTTGCCGTGAAACTCAACCCCGACAAGACAGGAACCTTCTACCTGTTGCAGATACGCCCCATTGTTGACAGCAAGGAGATGCTCGACGAAGACCTCACTTTAGTAAAGGACGAGGAGACAATCCTGCGGTCGTACAACTCGCTGGGACACGGCATAATGAACGATGTACAAGATGTGGTTTACGTAAAGACCGACAACTACTCGGCCAGCAACAACCAACTGATAGCTTACGATATCGAACAGATGAACCGCCGTTTCCTCGACGAGGGAAAGAACTACATCCTGATAGGCCCCGGCCGATGGGGCAGCAGTGACACCTGGTTGGGCATCCCTGTCAAGTGGCCCCACATCTCAGCCGCCCGTGTCATTGTAGAAGCGGGCCTGACAAACTACCGCGTCGATCCCAGCCAGGGTACCCATTTCTTCCAGAACCTCACCTCGTTTGGCGTAGGATACTTCACCATCAATGCCTACTGCAACGATGGAGTCTATGACCAGTCTTTCCTCGATGCCATGCCTGCCGTGGAAGAGACCAAGTTCCTCCGCCATGTCCGTTTTGAAAAGCCCCTGACTGTAAAGATGGACGGCAAACGAAACTTGGGAGTAGTACTGAAGCCAAAGGATTGAAACATCTAAATCATAGACACATAATACTTTAGTTTAAATCTTATTAAAAGAATACTCCGTATGCCGATGGTGCAAATGTTTTTTGTTACATTTGCACCATCATTTTTTATTCATGCCTTATGAAGAAATTGTGGCTTGCCGCTTCGTTACTATTCCTTCCTTTGTGCCTCTTGGCTCAGCAAGAAGGTTTGGGCTTTCAGCATATTGATAGTCTTGGCAGAATTATGCCGGAAGCAGAAGATTTACATCTGAATCCGTTCACCGATTCTTTTGAAGATTTTTCCAAAACCTCCATTTCACTTTATCAGGCAGAAAAGCCCTCCTTGCATATTCCTTTACGAAAGCCGAATATGCTCCCTTATGTGGCTAATTCTTCTCCTCTCTTCAGGGGAGATTTCGTGACTGATGGTGTCCTGTTCTCACATCGTCATGGATTGTTGTACGGACAAGGCAGACAAACAAGTTTGCCGGGCATTGGCCGTCAGAACGAAGCTGCGTTCATATATTCGTATGCTTTGCACCCCAATTGGACTTTACAAATGGGAGTAAATGCCGACAAAATGTTGATGCCTCATTTCTCGGGACAGGCATTCGGAGTAAATGGCATGCTTTCGTACCATGCTACTGATCGCTTGACTTTTAATGTCTTCGGATATTATCATACTGGATACATAGGGGGTATGCAAAGTTATCGCTATGGTGCAAGTGTGACCGCTGATATGACGGAGAAATTTAGCATGGAAGTGGGAATGCAACGGGCTTACAACCCTATGACTGGCCGTTGGGAGAATATCCCAATTGTTGCACCATATTTCAAACTCAACAGAACCAAATTAGGAATAGATGTAGGCGGCATCCTTCACGAAATTCTCCGCGATGCCACTTATAAGTCAGGAAGTGGAAGACGAGGAAATCCAACTATCGGCCCTCCCCCGGTTGATTTTGTGGTGCGTTGAGGACATTCATTCACGCCTGAAAAGATAGTTATTGTAAAGATTGACAAAAAGTAAGATTGCACACATATTGTAGTACCAAACAGTTAACTCCGTTCGCAAACCGAATAAATACGGCTTGCAAACGGAGTTTGTTGTTCAGAAGAATAGTATTCATCCGCATAGAAGAATGGTATTCTTCGGGCTGTGTCATTAGCATTCTTTCACCACGCCCGACATTCAGAGGAGTTGAACTTGAAACCTTGGAACTTGGAACTTTAACAAGGGAAGTGCAGAGCTTAATTGAAGAACAAGTAAAAGCAAGTCCTAAAATAAATAAAGCGAAAAAGAAAAAAACATTTCACACTTCTTGTCTGTTTAACAGAAAACTATTACTTTTGCCGACGAATCGCTTTCGTGGTTGAAAGTGATTCTTTTCTTTTTTGTTTAATATAAACCAGTATGAATTTATACGTTCGTTTTTTTGATTATGAAGCCTTAGTTCCTGACGGGGACGGCGTTTTAGACTTCTTGTCCACCATTCCACAGATTCACATGGACAGTATTTCGGAGAAGAAGTTGCAGAAATTTTTAGAAGGGGATTCCCGTTATCCCTTCAAAGGAAAAGTTGATGACCGCAACTACTATCTTGTCATCAAGACAGAAGAAGAAACCTTGGAAGCCTTTCAAAAGGCACAGGAAGAGATTAACCGCCATCCCGTAGGCAGTTTGAAAAAATCTCAACCAAGTGTGGAAATTCCCCGCTTTGAGTCACGCGAAAGCCAGTTGAACATGGTACACTATGGGTGGTACGAGGCTGGCATCGTATTCAAACGTGCCATGCCCGGCGATGAGACCCGCAAGTTCCAATACGTGGACACTCCCTTCCGGGTACGTCTGAAAGCCAAGAGCGGAGCGGACTGCTACACACGTATTGTCGAGCATCTGAAAGCTCGCCCAGAAATAGACCCTCGTAGCCAATTCCCCTCCATCAAAGGCAAGAACTTTGAGTTTGAATTCCTCGAAGAGATAGAAGTATAACTCTCATTCGCGCATACAAAATCACAAAAAACTGACGGTCTCTGTCATTCTTCACTGAATGAATAGAGACCGTCAGTCTTTCTGATTATACCAAGAGATGACCTTTATTCAGCTTTCTTGGTTGTTTTCTTAGCGGCGGGCTTCTTCGGAGCAGCCTCTTTCTTTGCCTTCGGAGCAGCTTCCTTCTTAGCCTTGGCAGGTGCAGGAGCCAACTTGGCAAGTTTGGCCTGCAACTTGTCATTCTCCTTCTGGAGCAATTCCAACTCTTCACCTTGATTCTTGATAGTGGTCAAGAGGGCATTCAACTCTTCGTTGTCCATCTCTACGGGATAGAGTGAATTTACACGGCTGATGAAGTCACCCAAGATGTTCATGTAGTTAGTGAAAGCATCAAAGGGAGAATCGTAGATACCACGGTTCAACCAGATACCAGTCTGCTTGGTGGTCATGAAGCGGAAGTTGTTTGAAGCCTGCATGTAGCTCCAGTCTTGCTTGATGCGACGGTCAGTACAGATACGTACACGGTCAGCCACACTATAAAGCTTGTCGAAAGCCTCGCGTTGCATCACATTACCCAACCAGCAGCTGATGTCGCGCTCCTCATCTACCCAGCTGAGAGGATAAGGCACGTCAATCTGGTCAACAGACTTCAGCTTGGCAATCACTTCTGAAGGTGTAGAGAAGGTGATACCCTTTTCCTTGGCGCAAGCAGGCAGAGCCTTCAAGAACTCCAAGATGTTGCTTGAAAGCGGCTGGCTGATACCCAGTGCTGAAAGTTCCATAAAGATGTTGAACACCTGCTCTTCCTCGGGCATGTCGGCAATCCAACCTATGTATTTGTCGGCAAACAAGGGATATTCGCTCCACTCGCTATTGTTGAAGCGAAGGCTGATGTCGTCAGAGAGTTTGAAATCACGGAGGAGCAATTTCAACTTGTTGTTGTAGGCACAATGATAGAGGTAGTGCGAGCTCTTCCAACCAAGCACGTGCTTGGCACCTTCGGTAAGCATACCCTTGAAGCCCATATCGGCAACCATAGCACCTATTTCGTTGCTATAAATCAAGCTACTGTTACGGAAGACTTTCGGATCCTGACCGAACATCTGCTTGATTTTCTTGCGCATGTTCTCTACGTCCTCGCGGAAGCACTCTTCGTTGGCCAATGCAGAAAGACCATGAGAGTAAGGCTCGCAAAGGAATTCGCAGCAACCGGTCTCGTTCAACTCATGCAACAGTTCGATTACGCGCGGAGCATACATCTCCAATTGCTCAAGACCCACACCTGAGAGTGAGAGGGCCACCTTGAAGGCACCGCCATTCGTCTTGGCCATGTCGATAAGAGCTGTCAGCGAGGGGATATAGCTGCGTTCAGCAATGTCGGTGATACTACGTTCGTTTTCGTAGTCATCATAGTAATAGTGGTCGCGACCGATGTCGAAGCAACGGTAGCGTTTCAGATGGATAATCTGGTGTATCTCAAAATAAAGACAGATTGTTTTCATTGTTTATTCTTTTATTTATTTATTCTTTCTGATTAACTCGTCGTAGATGGCACGATGGCGCAAGCCCACCTTTTCCCAAGTGATCTGGTCCACCTCCTTGATGCCTTCCTCTTGCAGATACTTGAAGAGCGAGGGGTTGGTACAGATGGAGTAGATGGCATCGGCCATGGCATTGATGTCCCAGTAATCGACCTTGATGACGTTGGTAAGAATCTCACCACAGCCTGATTGCTTACTGATGATAGAGGGAGTTCCGCATTGCATAGCCTCCAATGGTGCAATACCGAATGGCTCGGACACGGATGGCATCACGAACACATCGCTGTTCTTGTATGCTTCATATACCTGCTTGCCCTTCTGGAAGCCGGGGAAATGGAAACGGTCGGCAATGCCACGCTCGGCCGCGAGGTTAATCATGGCATTGAGCATGTCGCCCGAACCAGCCATCACAAAGCGGATGTTACGCGTGCGTTGGAGCACAAGGGCTGCAGCTTCCACAAAGTATTCGGGTCCCTTCTGCATGGTGATACGGCCCAGGAAGGTAACCACCTTCTCTTTCGGATGCTCCACACGGGGTATCTCCTGCAACTCTTGTGACAAGGGATATACGGCATTGTGCATGGCCACACACTTGCGGGGGTCCTGATGATACTGGTTGATAACCGTCTGACGAGTCAGCTCGCTCACACACATGATGCAATCGGCATGGTCCATACCGTCTTTCTCAATAGAATATACGGTGGGGTTCACCTTACCGCGCGAACGGTCGAAGTCGGTAGCATGCACGTGGATGCAGAGCGGTTTGCCACTCACCATCTTGGCATGTACACCGGCGGGATAGGTCAACCAGTCATGAGCATGAATGATGTCGAACTCCTGCTGACGAGCCACCACTCCGGCAATGATGGAGTAGTTGTTGATTTCTTCGTGCAAGTTCTTCGGATAACCACCGGCAAACTCCATGCAACCAAGGTCGTTGACGTGCATATATGAGAAGTCGGCATAGATATGGTCGCGGAAGGCATAGTACTGCTCGGGGGTAGTGTAGTTCTGAAGGCGTGACTTCAAGTAGTCGTAGTTCACGTCGCGCCACACGATAGGCACCTGATTCATGCCGATGATGTTGAGGAACTTCTCCTCTTCACCCGTCGGTTTCGGCAAGCAGAAGGTAGTCTCCACATCGCCCTGCACACTCAAGCCTTTTGTAATACCGTAGGAAGCTACGGCCAATCCACCAAGGATTTTGGGAGGAAATTCCCATCCAAACATTAATACTTTCATTGTTGGTTCCTCCTTATATTATATATTATACTTATTCAATATGTACAACGTTCTCAATATTTCGGCCACATTCATAGCGAAAGAGACAGCACCACGTCCCTTGAACGGCGGGTTTCCGTCGAACAATTCGGGGATAGAGCCTACGCAATGCGAGTTCATCTCGGCCTCGTAGCCAATCAGCTGACGCTCTACGAACGAGAGACCGCTCATCTTGTAGATGCGCAGGTAAGCCTCGAAGTAGAAGCCTGCCAACCAAGGCCATGCGGTACCCTGATGGTAAGCATAGTCACGCTGGTTCTGCGGACCTACATAGTTGGGGTTGTAGCCACCACTCTTGGGTGAAAGGCTACGGAGTCCCTTCGGAGTAAGCAATTCCTTGGTCACAATGTCCAACACACGCTTCTTCTGATGAGTGTCCAACGGGCTGTAGTCGAATGCTACGGTGAAAATCATGTTGGGGCGTACGCTCCAATCCATCATGTATCCATCCACATAGTCGAGCAAGTAACCGTATTCGTTCAAGAATGTCTCCACAAACGAAGGCTTCACTTTCTCGGCCAACTTCTCCAACGGAGCAGCTTCGGAGGGATTGCCTTGTTCGTTCATCATCTTGGCCACAAACATCAGGGCATTGTACCACAGGGAGTTCACCTCCACCAAGTAACCCGTGCGGGCAACTACGGGGCGTCCGCCTACGGTAGAGTTCATCCAGCTCACGGCCTTGTCGCTTCCGTTGGTATAGAGCAAACCGTTCTGATGCAAGAACAGATTGGGATGTTTGCCACTCACGAGGTAATCCATGATGTCCTCCATCAGCTGGCCATACTTCTCCCAACACTGCTTGGCTCCCACCATCTTAGCATATTGTTGCAGCGTCCAGATGGCCCACAGAAGGATGTCGGGATGCTCCATTTCGTACACCTTGGCTTCGCTCGGACGCTCGTTCATCCAGTCGTTCAATGCCTCGCGGGCAGTCTCCATGGCGTTGTGGAATTCGTCCAACTCACCCACGGCCAGTGTAAGGCCCGGCAGGCTGATGAACATGTCGCGTGCACGGCACTTGAACCACGGATATCCGGCCAACACATAGTTGCGTTCGCCCTGCTTGTTATGGAATTGGTGAGCAGCATTCACCAGGCAATGATAGAAACTGTCGCGCGGAGCACGCACCTCTACCTCCTTGTCGAAGGTAGTCTTCAGTGTGCGCGTTGTCACCGGTGACACACCACCTGAGAAGACGATGCTCTCGCCCTTCTTGATTTCTACTTCAAAATATCCGGGCACATAGAGGTCTTCGTTGAACGCATATCCGCGCTCCTGCTCCTTCGGGTACTCGATACCACGGTACCAGTCGGGTTGGAAGTGGAATTCGTTCTTCTTGTTCAATTGCATGAACAGTTCGGGATAGCCCGGGTACATACAAGTCTTGATACCATTCTCCACCAGCTGGTAGTCGCGGCTTGCCTGGCTGTTCTCGTGTGTATATTGGCGCACACTGCGGAAGGCCAGGAAGGGGCGCAATCTCAATGTCGTGGCCGAATGGGCCTCCATCAAGGTATAACGGATGAGGATACGGTTTTCGTGGTGAACGAAGAGTTTCTCCTTCTTCAACACCACACCACCCACGCGGTAGATGGTTGTGGGCACTTTTTCCCACTCAAATTCACGGATGTACTTGTGTCCGTTAGGGCTGTAGTTGTTTCCCTGATACTTGTGAAGGCCCAGGTTGAACTCTGCCCCATGCTGAATCACCGTCTCATCGAGGCTCGACAGCAACACATGGTTCTCGTCGTCCATCTCGGGAATGGGGATAACGAGCAAGCCATGATACTTGCGCGTGTTGCAATCCACGATGGTTGAGCAGTGATAGGCGCCCGACCGGTTGGTGCGCAGAATCTCCCTTTGCAGACTCTCCTCCAAGTTGGTCATCAGCGTCTTGTCAAATCGCAAATAACTCATAGTTTGTCTATTATTTTAAGGTTTAATAAATGTAAACTTCTTTTCACCGCATAACAAGCGGCTTCCAAAGTTACACCTTATTTTATTATACGACAAATAAAACAGAATAAATTTTCAAGTTTATGTTAAAAACCTCCCTAAAGATGACGAATATTATGTTATATAACATATCTATAGTCTCTCCCCTCTCCCCGCCTCTCGAAAAAAAAGTGAATCAATCCTCCCCCTTCCCTCACCTTAGGGTTAAGGTCACATCATCCCAAGGCTGAGGCCACATCATCCCAGGGCTAAGGGTCGCTCATCCATAAAGCGACATCGGCTTACCTCATCCGTCCGACGAGATTATTCGACTAAAAAAACGAAATTATCCCCTACGTTCTTCTTTCTTCTCAGAGTTTCTTACTACTTTTGCTTCAGAAAAACCAAGAAAAACAAAATCCCGACAATGGTAACAATCAGTAAAACGACAAAACACAATTGGGAAAAGCTGAAAAGCGACTCCAATGGGAAGCTAACCAAGCGAGCCAATAAGACGCTGTCCAAGAAGCGCATTGTTGCCACTGGTTACCTCGACTTCGCACCTGCCAACCAACTGTTGTCCGACATCGCGAGCACCGGCCATTCCGTTGGAGACATCATGTACACCCTTTGCCTCTCATATTTGAGACATGCAAACCTGTTGGAGAGAGACAATGTGAAGACATTCATTTCCACATTCGCAAGTCATAAGGTTGTAAACATAGAAATACCCGTCGGGATATGGGAGTCTCCAAACGATGTCTTGGGATTCGTATATCAATCCCTGATTACAGAAGGGGAACGGAACATGACCGGACAATACTATACAAACAGGCGAGTAGCCGACTACATGCTCAATGGCAAGACTCTCGAAGACGGAGAAACCTTTTTAGACCCGTGTTGCGGAAGCGGAGCATTCCTGCTTGCCGTATCAACCGACACGCCTTCATGTCTTTACGGATTCGACATCAATCCTATTGCCACCATGATTGCAGGAACGAACCTGCTTGTAAAATACGCCCGACATGATTTCATCCCCAATGTATATTGCATGGATTTTTTGCAAAAGGAATCTTACAATTCACACATCAGCAACAACATCCCGCCAAAGTTCGACAACATCTATACCAACCCACCTTGGGGCACAGACAAAGAGAGCACATACATAAAGGACTTTCCTGAAATCAAGTCAAAAGAACGCTCTTCCATGATGATAGTGGAAAGTCTCAAACGATTGGACGACGATGGGGACTTCTACTTCCTATTGCCCACCTCGTTGCTGAAAATCAAGATTCACAAAGACATCCGTAAATACATCTTGTCCAATGCCACCATCAGAAAGATTGATTTGTTTACCGACAGGTTTGACGGAGTCTTCACCGATTACTTCAGCATCAGATTGTCAGGCGTCCCAACCACACATCAGGAATACGACGTGACATCCGGAAAAGGAACCGCCCACATATCACTATCAGCGTCCGACAAGCAAAAAGGAAATATCGCAACAAAAGAGCTTTCCCTCACAGACATCTCCATCATTCAGAAAATGGAGTCACTCCGCCACGACGACCTGACACATAGCCAATGGGCTTTAGGCATCGTCACAGGCGACAACAAGTCAAAGGTAAAGAAAGAGAAATCAGCAGGAATGGAACCCATATACAGAGGCAAACAGGTCACTCCATTCAAGTTGCACCAGGAATCATCCTACATACATTTTGCACCTGAGACCTTCCAACAATGCGCCAAAGAGAGAATCTACCGGGCACCCGAAAAACTGATTTACAAGTTCATAGCCACACATCCCATTGTTGCATACGACGACAAGCAATGCCTGTGTCTGAACAGTGCGAACATCCTTATCCCCGAGTTGGACAGCATCTCCATCAAGAGTGCCGCTGCCTTATTGAATTCCGCATTGTATCACTACTATTACTCCATCAGATTCACCGACATCAAAGTCCTCAAAGGGAATCTTCAAGAACTCCCCTTCCCTCTATTGACCAAAGAACAAGACAACTTCCTGAGCACTTTGGTATCCCAAATCCACGCATCAGAATACAATCAAAACTATCAACAAACAATCAACAAAATAGTCTTCCGTCTGTTCAACATCACCCCCGCCGAGCAGGCCTACATTTTAGAGAGAATAAGATGAGGCATCAACTTGCCACATGCACCATGCAACCTGATTGGGAAACATAGCCCCCTTCAGCTAATGCCATATTTCCTTTCAAAATCACAAAAAATCCGTGAGACGGGCAAAATTTAATGGCGTTATTCTTTATTTCATCATTATTTTAATATATTTGCACGAAATCTAAATCCATGAGGATATAATGGCAAATCTGAATCGAATAAAAGTAGTGCTTGTCGAACAGCAGAAGACAGGCAAATGGTTGGCTGGGCAATTGGGCAAATCTGCTTGCACAGTCAGCAAATGGTGTAGCAATTCCATCCAGCCCGATTTGGCTACATTGGATAAAATCGCCACATTGTTGGATGTGGATAGGAGAGAATTGATTGTGCCTTCGAAATAATGCATGGCTAACACTTTTATGCAAATATAAAAGGTTGGTAAAGTAACAGAAAGAATTGATAAGTAATAATATGACCAATATAAAGAAACTAGAAGCCGAATTATGGGAGTCTGCCGATTTACTCCGACAGGGCAGTAAACTTACCAGCAGCCAGTATTGTATGCCGGTTCTTGCCTTGTTGTTCCTTCGCTATGCCTATAGCCGATTCAAGATGGTAGAAGCCGAAATCTTGCAAAACAGACCATCAAGAGGGGGAAGAGTGATGCCGGTTGAGCCTAGCGACTTTGAAGCCAAGAGTGCCTTGTTTCTTCCTCGCGAAGCACAATACGACTATTTGGTGAATCTTCCCGCAAACATTGCCGATGCAGGATTAAAGACGAAGGATGGCCAAGACATCAACTCTTTGGGTGAAGCCGTGAACTATGCCATGCAATTAGTGGAGAGTCAGAGCGAACAGCTTACGGGTGTTTTGCCTAAAAGCTACACCATGTTTGCCGATGATTTGCTCAGCGATTTGTTGCGTATCTTCAACAATAAGACCATCGATGAGGTTGGTGGTGATGTGATTGGTCGTATCTACGAATATTTCCTTTCCAAGTTTGCCAAGGCGGTAGCTAGTGACGATGGTGTGTTCTTTACCCCTAAATCATTGGTAAAGATGTTGGTCAATGTGTTGGAACCTACATCGGGTATCATGCTCGACCCAGCCTGTGGTTCGGGCGGTATGTTCGTGCAGACGGGCGATTTTGTGAATCATGCAGGATTGAATGCCAATACCCAAATGACTTTCTATGGTCAAGAAAAGGTGGAATACAATGCCCAACTTTGTTTGATGAACATGGCGGTTCATGGATTGAACGGAAAGATTGTATCGGGCGACGAAGCCAATTCTTTCTACCACGATACCCACAATTTGGAAGGCAAGTGCGACTATGTGATGGCAAATCCTCCGTTCAATGTCGATAAGGTGAAATCTGAATCTGCATGGGCAGCCGGTCGTTTGCCTTTCGGCTTGCCGGGTGTAAATGCCAAGAGCAAGGAGATTGGCAATGCCAACTACCTTTGGATCAGTTATTTCTATGCCTACTTGAACGACCACGGACGTGCCGGATTCGTTATGGCAAGTTCGGCTACGGATAGTGCTAACAAAGACCGTGACATTCGTGAGAAATTGGTACGTACAGGCGATGTAGATGTGATGATAAGTGTAGGTAACAATTTCTTCTACACCCTTTCGCTTCCTTGTTCGTTGTGGTTCTTCGACAAAGCTAAACGTGCAGAGAATAGAGACAAGGTACTTTTCATTGATGCCCGTAATTACTACACTGTAGTTGACCGTACCCTCAATGAGTGGACCGAATGGCAGCTTCGCAATTTGCAAGCCATCGTACACCTCTATCGTGGTGAAACGGAGAAATACCAAAAGCTGTTAAATGATTATAATCAGGCCATAGATAAAGCCGTTGTTTCATTAGAAGATCAGGCTTCGTCGTTTAGTGAACTTATAGATGAAGATACCCATAGACATTTTTGGGGATTAATGGAATGGATAAAATCAGCAGGCCATGATTATACAGAACTCAAGCAAAGAGTAGAAGACCAGATTGAGCAAACAAAGAAGTGCATAAAGGTTTCCGAAAAAAAAATAGAAAAACGTAAAGTTAAAGCAATGCGCCAAGCCGGTGAATCATTCTGCAATGTGCTTTCTGACTTACTGACCATTGTTAATGAGCATAAATGGCTGACCGAGAAATTTGGCGAAGGTGAATACAAGGACGTACTTGGACTTTGTAAGATTGCCACTATCCAAGAGATTGAGGAAAAGAACTATTCGCTTACTCCAGGTGCTTACGTGGGTGTCGCAGAAGTCGAAGACGATGGCGTGGATTTCCACGAACGCATGAAGGAAATTCATGGAGAATTGAAACGCTTGAACGATGAAGCGAATGTGCTGATGGGTGAGATTTTGAAAGGTTGGGAGGAACTGAAATGAGTAAAGAAAGTCCATACGAAAAATTGTTGGCTTTACTGGATGAGTATCATCGTCTGGGCATTGCCGAGCAGATAGACTATCAGAAGTTCTATCTCTACTCTCTTATTACGCATTCCACAGCCATCGAGGGAAGTACTGTAACGGAAATAGAGAATCAGTTGCTTTTCGATGAAGGTATCTCTGCCAAAGGAAGAAGCATTCAAGAGCAAATGATGAATCTTGATTTGAAGAACGCTTACGAATATTCCATGCAGTTGGCTCGCCAACATACCGACTTCTCCGTGGAGATGCTGAAAGGATTGTCGGCATTGGTGATGAAGAATACCGGTAGCGAATATCACACCTTGCAAGGTACATTCGACTCTTCTAAAGGCGACCTCCGCTTGTTGGGCGTAACAGCTGGTGTGGGGGGCAGTTCGTATATGAATTATCAGAAAGTACCTGCCAAGTTGGACGAGTTTTGCAGGCAACTGAACGAACAAAGAAAGGCTTTGTTGCAAACCGACGATGTCATAGCCAAATATCTGTTGAGTTTCGATGCTCACTTTCAGTTGGTCACCATTCATCCGTGGGTAGATGGCAATGGTCGTATGTCACGATTGGTGATGAACCATTTGCAATATGAGTTTGGTTTGATACCATCGAAAATCGTAAAAGAAGATAAAGCCGAATATATTCAGTCATTGGTAGATGCCCGTGAGCAAGAAACGTTGGCTCCTTATCGGGAGTTTATGGTGGAAGAGCATATCCGTAATTTGACCCGAGAAATCGAATCATTCAAGAAATCACAAGTTTCTGACCCGATAAAACCGTCTTCTGACCCGATAAATTCATCTTCTGACCCGATAAAAGAAAAGCTTTATCAAGCAATTATCAAGGACAATACATTGAACTATGCAGCCTATGCATCTGCTATTGGTGTATCAGAAGCTACTGTAAAGCGTCGCTTGGGCGAATTAAAGAAAGCTGGTATGATTACACGTGTCGGTAGTAATAAGAGTGGACATTGGGAGATTGTAGGAAAGGAGGTGAGGTATGAGTGAGTGGAAGAAGGTGAAATTGGGAGAAGTATGCAAGATTAAAAGTGGCAAAAGATTACCTAAAGGATGCGAATTCTCAGATACGCCAACAAAATATAAATACATCAGAGCCCGTGATATTAAGAATGGTATTATAAATGGAGAAGAGTTAGCATATATTACAGAAGAAACTCAATATAAAATTTCAAAATATATAGTTAATTCAGATGATATTGTTATTACTATTGTTGGTGCTTCTGTCGGAGACGTTGCGTATATATCATCACAATATAATGGAGTTAATTTAACAGAGAATGCTGTTAGATTGACCCAATTTAATACTGATGTTAATTCTCGCTATTTGTTTTATATACTTAACTCTCCTAATTATTATCAACTAATGCAAAGAATTGCAGGAGGGGCTGCTCAACCAAAGATGGGTATATATAAAGTAGAAGCAATCGAGGTGTATCTTCCTTCGCTTTCCACTCAACAACGTATAGCCACCATCCTTTCCCGTTACGATTCCTTGATAGAAAACTATCAAAAGCAAATAAAGCTATTAGAGGAATCCGCTCAACGCCTCTATAAGGAATGGTTCATTGACCTCCGCTTCCCAGGACACGAAAACACCCAAATTGTAGATGGTGTACCTGAGGGGTGGGAAAGAAAGATACTTGATGAAATTGCAGATGTTGTTATGGGACAAAGTCCTAAATCAGAGTTCTATAATAAAGAAAATAAAGGATTTCCTTTTCATCAAGGTGTAGGAAGTTATGGTGTTCGTTTTGTAGAAGATAACATTTATTGTACATCGGTAACGAGAGTAGCAAGGCCAAACAGCATTCTTTTTAGTGTAAGAGCTCCTGTGGGACGTCTTAATATTACGAAAAATAAAATTATAATAGGGCGTGGTTTGGCAGCAATGACACATAGAAACGGATGTCAAAGTTTTCTGTATTATATGTTAAAGGAGCGTTTCTTTAAAGATGATATAATAGGGAATGGAGCCATCTTTGCTTCAATATCAAAAGAAGAACTTCTAAATTTAGATTTTATAATTCCTTCGGATGATTTTACAATTCAATTTAATGCAATTGCGAGAAATCTTGATGACGAAATAAAAACATTGGATAATCAAATCCGCCACCTCACCGAAGCTCGTGACCGCTTGCTTCCCAAACTGATGAGTGGAGAAATAGAAGTATAACCCCAATGGCAAGAATGAACATGAACGAAGAACAATTATATCTTAATTTCGATGAATATATAAAAGCCAGCGAGCCACACAAGCGTGAGCGTGCTGAAGCTTGGCGTGTAGCCATTGGTTTGCAGGCAGTAGATGGTTTGCAGGTTTCGGACTATCTGATAGAGTTGGCTAAGAAAAATATAGAAGGAGAACTAACGATTGACGAAGTGCGTGAATTAATTAAAAAGCATTACGAAGAAAAGCGAAAGATAAAAAGGATGGATTATGAAACTTATACAAGAATAGATGTTCATCCTGATCCTGAGGGTGCTAAAATGGGACGTTCAATTTAAAAATAATTACGATATGTCAAAAGACTACAGCGAAGACCAACTGATACAGAAGAGTGCAGCCGATTTGTTGGAAAACGAACTCGGTTGGACCAGTGTGATGGCATGGGATGCAGAGGTGCTTGGTGAAATTGGCACCTTGGGCAGAAAGAGCTATCACGAAGTGTTGCTTGTGCGTCATTTCTGCAAGGCACTGAAGGCTCTGAATCCGTGGATGACGGAGAAGCAGTTGGCCGAAGCGGTAGAGCGAATGACAGAACGCATGAGTAGCCAATCGCTGATGCAAATCAACGAACAGAAATATCAATACATCAAAGATGGAATACCCGTAACCCGTACCAAACCGAATGGCGAAACAGAAGAGATTAAAGCCAAAGTGATAGACTTTGCTTCGCCTCAAAAGAATGAATTCCTATGCGTAAGGGAGCTATGGGTATATGGTGCTTTGTACCGAAGAAGAGCCGACATAGTAGGTTTTGTAAATGGTATTCCATTGCTCTTTATGGAACTTAAGAACCACGATGTGGAGGTGGTAGATGCATTCAACAAAAACTATCGGGACTATCTGGACACCATACCGCAATTGTTCCACCATAATGCCTTCATCATGTTCAGCAACGGACTAGAAGCACGAGTGGGTACCATTGATTCGAAGTGGGAGTTCTTCCACGAATGGAAACGACTCAACGAATCGGAAGCAGGGTGCATCGAACTGCCTACCATGTTGCGTGGTATCTGCAAGAAAGATAACTTCCTCGACCTATTGGAGAACTTCATTCTATACGACCACTCGGATGGGCGTACGGTTAAGATTATGGCCCGTAATCACCAGTATTTGGGTGTGAATCAAGCGGTAGAAATGTACCGTAACCGTGAATATGTAAATGGTAAATTAGGAGTATTCTGGCATACACAAGGTAGCGGCAAGAGTTATTCCATGCTATTCCTGGCTCAAAAGATACGTCGTAAGTTTGCCGGTTCGCCTACTATTGTAGTATTGACCGACCGAGAAGAACTGAACAAGCAAATCAGCGATACGTTTGAGAATTGTGGAATGCTAGGCAAGGTTAAGGCTCGGGAGTTCATCGCTCAAAGTGGTGAGGACTTGATAACCAAACTGAAGGGAAACCCTTCATTCATTTTCTCGCTGATACAAAAGTTCAACCGGCCGGATGCGGAACCAATTTATCCCGATTACGACATTGTGGTTATCAGTGATGAAGCACACCGCACACAAAATGGTATCTTTGCTGACAACCTGATGCACTTGTTGCCTACGGCTAACCGAATAGGATTTACAGGTACTCCCCTACTCTCTAACGACAATATTACCGCTCGTACCTTTGGTGGATATGTCAGTATCTACGACTTCAAACGTGCGGTTGAAGATAAAGCTACCGTACCATTGTATTATGAGAACCGGGGGGAACGATTACAGGATTTACAGAATCCGGAAATCAACGAAGAGATTGCTTCGGCCTTGGAACAGGCGGGTGATATGGATGCTTCTCAATTAGCCAAACTGGAACGAGAGTTTGCTAAGGAAGTGCATCTGCTTACAGCCAAGAAACGTTTACGTATAGTTGCCAAGGACTTTGTGCGTCATTATAGCGACCTATGGACTTCGGGTAAGGCCATGATGGTAAGCTATAACAAGGTGACCTGTGTACGGATGTACGAGTATGTACAAGAGTATTGGCAGCAGGAAATCGCTGCTTTGGAAAAGAGAATTTCCAAATCGACGTCCCAACAAGAAGTGCAGGAACTAAACCGTAAATTGAAGTGGATGCAGGAAACGGAAATGGCGGTAGTGGTTTCGCAAGAACAGAACGAAATACAGACTTTCCAGAAATGGGGCTTGGACATTACTCCACATCGTCTGAAAATGGAGAAACGGGAACTTGACAAGGACTTCAAGGATAAGGATAATAAACTAAGGGTGGTATTTGTCTGTGCCATGTGGCTCACTGGTTTTGATGTGAAGACGCTATCGTGCTTGTATATTGACAAGCCTATGAAAGCACATACACTGATGCAGACCATTGCCCGTGCCAACCGTGTGGCAGAAGGAAAGACCAATGGGCTTATCATCGACTATATAGGTATCGTAAAGGCTCTTCGTCAGGCATTGGCCGACTATACAGCCAATCCGGAAGGTGGAGAAGGTGGAAACGACCCGACGATAGACAAAAATGAACTTATCAAACATGTGCACGAGGCAATAGCAGCGGCTACTACATTCTTGCAAGAGCATGACTTTGAATTGAACAAACTGATTGAAGCGGATAACTTCTTCAAATTGTTCTCGCTGAAAGAAGCTGCTAACGCTATGTGTCAATCGGCAGAGATAAGAAAGACTTATTGCACCTATGCCACTACCTTGCTGAAACTGTGGAAATACTTGGACCGTGAAGATATTACGGTAGAGATGAAGCAGCAGAAAGATGCTATAGAGGCTATTTACAAGGAATTGCAGAAGAAACGGAAACATGCTGACATCACAGATTTGAGTGTAGCTATCAATGACATTGTGAATGAACATCTACATATAGCTACTACAACATTAGAAGATGATGGGGGATCTCGCCGTTTCGACATCAGTGGTATTAACTTCGATTTGCTGAGGCGGGAGTTTGCAAGAAGCAGAGAAAGGAATCTGATTATGAAAGATATTCAGGAGTTGTTGCAGGAACGCATCGCACAAATGTTAGCACAGAATCCTTCGCGCATCAATTTTTATGAGAAATATCAAAGCATCATCAACGAATATAATCAGGAACAAAACCGCGTGAACATCGAAAGGACTTTTGAGGAGTTGATGCAACTGTCACACCAACTCACGGAAGAAGAGAAACGCTACGTCCGCGAAGGGTTTGAGAATGATGAGCAACTCTCGATGTACGATGTATTGATGAAAGAAAATCTTTCAAAGGAGGATATCAAGAAGCTGAAAAAGGTTGCAGTGGAGCTATTGGCAAAGATTAAAAACCTGATAGAGACAATGGATCATCCTTTTGATAAGCAAGAAACAAAAGCGACAATCATCATTGCCATCCGTAATACGCTCTGGAGCGATTTACCAGAAAGCTATTCTGATGAAAGCATCAACTACTATAGAGATGCCGTATATAACTATGTCAGCCAACGGTATGGGGGGATTGCATAAAGTTTTCTTAGAGAAAGGGGGGCAAACCGTTAAAGAAATTCTAATACCTTCGGACAAATGGTCAGTATGCTTCAAGCAACAAATATAGCACCTTCAACCAACGATGCTAACACTTTACCCAGTACTTCTTAGGAAATACTCCAGTACCAGCTATATGGTACTGGAGTACTTGTTAGGAAGTACTGGAGTACTCCTTATGAAGGATTGCAGTACTTGTTAGGGATGATTGCGGTACTTCCTATGAGGAATTGCAGAACTCCTCAGAATGGATAGGGGAACAGCTTTCGTATGGTTTGATTATGGTTCCCAATTGATGCCCTCAACGTATTGGTCAAATTCCATTGGTTGGGTAACTCCACTCCTTTCAAGGGCTCTCTTGATAATCTCTTGCTCTTTGGGCGGAATAAGGGTGTCACCCCGACGGCGCATGAAATAGGGATTGCGTCCGAAGTGATAAATCAGTATGGTCATGAACCTGGAATACTGGTCGGGGAACATCTTTTTCTGAAAATTGGTGAACCCTTTGGCAAATATCACGGGCTTGTTGTCGGCATAGTGCGGACAATTTTCCTGCTTGGGGCATCGCGTGGGGTTGAGCAATCTCAGATAGAGTCCCTGTCCGGCATGTTGGCGGAATGCCAGTTGGCGAAGACAGGTGTCGGCCTTCGGACAGTCGTCGTGCAGGCAGAGGGGATAGGTCGTCGGAATGTTCTTGTAAATTTCTTCGTTCATATTCTACGGGTATGATGGTTCATAAATAGCCCCTCTAATGTAGTGTCCTATAGGGGAGTAAACTTTGTCGCAACAAAAGTACAAATAAAAATTGAGAATCCCTCTATTTGGAAGAACTGATTCAATAAAAAGCTTCAGGACGGATGCAAAAAAGAAATGGCATAAAAAGCACAAATCTGCCACATTTTCTTGATTTAAGTTGCATTTACTTTTGTATGTATTTGTGCATTTGAGTTATTTGTCAACTCGTTTATAGAAACTACCGATTTGGCCATCTGGTAAAATGTCAACATCATAATAGTCTCCATTGTAATAATATGCCATATTTCCCTTCCGGAAGAATCTGTTATTTGGATGTTCCTCTTTATATGTTTGATACTCATCATTCAGAGAACCCAAAACAATATCCATGGTAGCTTTCAAATCTTTTTCGGCCAATTGAAATTTACTTCTTTCACCAAACTGATTCTCAACAGCAAGTTCCTTTACATGACGAAGGTAGATGTGTAGAAACGATTTAAAACTCATATACAGCAGATGCTTACCAACCACATTATAGCGATGTTCATGAAAGGTTATAATTTTTGAAAATAACAGAGCCGCCTTCTCCGGATAAGACTTTGCCAACTTTTCAAAACTTAATCCCATACTTTGCAGTTCTTTATCAGCTAAGCTGAATCGATTCGCAATTCTATTTTGGGACAATAGCATCAAGTCTGTTTTGTTTTTCTCTGTCAGCTTACCAGCTTTTTTCTTCCACAATAACCAGAAATAGCCGACTTCTTGATTAACAATCGCTCCGTTCTTATCAAAGATTTCCTCTCTTTCTTTTTCTGTTAGTTTCTCGCGTTCCAGAACAATCTTATAGGCAAGGTATTCATTGTGTTCTTCAGGAGTCAATTCTATTCCGTCAGCAATAAAGTGGCATAAAGCTCCATACATGAAATGGATATCGTTACCATTGTCTTCACCCTCAAAAGGAATCTCTAGTACCTTAGGCTTACGCAAAAGAGGACTTGTATAGGTGTTATTTTCCTCTGATGCTGGTCCCACCAGCATTTCAACTATATCCTTTGTCGGTATACCATCTTTAAGAAGTAGGTCATACAGGCTTCTGTCTAGCTTTCCCAAAAGTTCTTTTGCTTTAACGTTGGATATCTCATTAAGAGCCATTTTGTTTTTTTCAATAGCCATTCTATCTTTTTGATAATATACAAACACTACAGTCAACGACTCTCCAAATACTTTCGCTGATTCTTGGTTCAATGTCAATGTTGCGACACAATCCTTTGCACCTGCGTACTCATATATTTCTTTTTGAGTAAAACCATTGGCAGATTTGTATAGTTTCATACCGCATCTTTCCGCCATTCGATTTTCAAAAAAATCTATTTGTTGCTTCAGCAAAGAAAGTAGTTCTTCTGCTGGAATATCAACATTGTTATTTGTCTCCATTGAATTAAAATTTCGTAATAATCTAAGTATACTGCGGAACCATCTTTAGAGAGTGTTTTGGCAGCATGGTGTAGTTCTTTGCGATATTCTATATTCTACCTTGAACCATTCAATATATGCGGTCTGCAAGAAAGAGTCCCATCATAATTATCTTTCTCGTTATACCTTTAATTCTAAAGCAGATATTGTTATCAAATGGCCTTCTTGTTAAACTCTCTTTTTACTTTCTTGTGTCTAACGTACATCACTTGAAAGCATCTCAATCAATTTGTAGATGCCTGTGGATGGATTTTGGAACTCATGCAAATTCTTTGCTCTTGCAACTGCAACATCTGTATTGTTATTCAAGAAAGTCTTTTGCGTATCGGTAAAGGCAGATTTGGAATAATTCTTCCAGACAGGTGCACTTTTCTTTAGTTCTTTGATAAGTGCATCTGTATCAATAGCTGCCTTCTGGTCTTTGGCATGTAGTAATAGCCATATTTCAAAACTGGGATTGCTTAATAGCATTTCCGCTTTACACTTAAGCAACTTCTCGTTGATGGCTTGTACATCCATATCGTACATAAGGAATGTATGAACCTTATCCCATTGTGAGATTTTGAGTTCTTTAGTGCGCTTCTCAACCAATGATGGTGTTATCTTTGTACCTTCTATGTGTGAAACGATTCTGATGGGTGACTTGTACCACGTCTTCAAAAGATTGATATAGCCAACCTCTGTTTCGCCCTCACAAATAACAAGAGCGATTTTCCGCATCCGCATGGGTCGTGCTGGTTCTCTTTTGCTTGCCATAGAGTCAATCTTCTAACAATTGTTTGATACTTGATACGGATGAGTCAACATACGGAACGGCATCGAATCGTCCTTGTATATAACCCTTCTCGGCATCCATGTTTTCACGAAAATCCTTGAAGTCATAGAGAGAATAGACATCTGTTGCGCCATCCTCAGACTTGTTGACAAATACTATCTGGTCTCTTCTCAATCTTTTAACGTCAATAAGATTTGTATTATGGGATGAGAACAGCAACTGGCTTCCTTCTGACGCATGGATTAAGTCGAGAATGAAGTCTGCCAATCTAGTATGAAGTCCCATATCGAACTCATCCATCATGATACCTTTTCTGTTTTTGACAACATCAAGCAAGCGAATCAAAATTTGGAAGAGTTTTCTTGTTCCATTGGATTCCTCCATATCCATATCAAACATTACGTCAGTTTGATTACGATGATATGTCTTAAACTTCAAAACATCAATAAGTTTGAAGGACAATTCAGATTGGCCAGGAATAGCAACAGGTGCAGGGATTTGTTCTTTTCTGGCTACAATATCCGTAATATCCGTATCACATATCTCAAGAGCCTTGAGGATAACTTTCTTGTATGTATTGAAACTATCAAGTACCATCATTTCATTGACATTTACAAGACCCAATAGGAATTGATTCATGAAATAACGATAGAGTCTTTGCGCAAACTCTCTGTTCATGGAGCTTGCTCTACTTAAAAACAAGTTTTTATCGCTTGTATTCAAGACTACATCGGATGGCTTTGTGATAATTCCTGTACCAAAACTATATTCCCCGTCAGGTTGTCTTACAAAAACCTTTGCACGTCTTCCAACAGGGTAATGATATAAACTTTCTGAAATGATACGATCCTTGGTCAGCTCAAACGAGTATTCATATTCAATATTCTCGCAAACAAAATCTATCAGGAATTTACTTGGCTTGTTCTGCCATCCTTCAAATTTGAATGGTTCGAAGTTAAAGATTGCACCTTCATTATGAAGATGTGAATCCAAAATCATTCTACAACAGAAATTGATAGCTTTAAGAATGTTTGATTTTCCCGATGCATTAGGTCCAAACAGACCAACAGATTTTAGAATAGGAATACCATTCCACTCCAATATATTGTGTCTTAATTCACGAGCTAATGTCGTATTGATATTAGCTGCACGAAAGTCAATTCTGATTCTATCTCTAATCGAGAAGAAATTTTCAAATTCGATTTTTAATATCATCTTATATGGGTATTTGTAGAATTTCTGCAAATATAACAACTAAATTTTATTTTTAGATGTTTTTGAGTAAGAAATGTGCTTTAAAAATGTTTTTTTAACTATATAACCTGTTTTTGTAGTGGTTATCGTCATGCGCAGTAGTTCAAGTGGCAGATTTCAAAGATATTGTTATGTTCAGTATCAAGACATGTTCAATACCATTGAACAAACAGTATTTATTGAACAAAATCAATGTCAGCAAACGAAGAAAATTAAATATTTTAGAGCTATAAGTCTAAAAAAACCGAGTTATAGCTCAATAGTTTAAATCTTCTTAAAGTTCAAAGTTTTGATTTGCAAGCTTTTGACGCTAATCGCTGATGTCTATTCTATGCCGAAAATTTGAAATTACTGAAACGGCCTGTTTCAGTAATTTCAAATTGATTCTCAATTCTTTGTAATTCTGCATCAGCTTGGTGCAGAATTGGTAGATTCAAAACTCCAATAAGCTGTTGGAGAATTGCAGATTGCGTTAACCATGGCATAATTTACCCAACCTAGAACTATAGACAGAGCGAGTGTCCTCTTGTAAAAAGAGTGCAAGAAACAAAACGAATGATGAGCAAGGTGGATAATATTGAGAACAAAAAACAGTTATTTGTATAACCATGGTCGCCTAGCTTTGTTATACTCTGCTATTCTTTTACTCTCTTCGGAATCAGGTGGAACAATTTCATAAGAAGAACGATTAGAATTCGTCTGTGCGTAATGCTCATCAATAATCGCCTGAGCTTCATTCATTGTTATTCTCCCTTCTATTTCTTGACGAGCAACTTGAATCAGAAATTCAGATACACTAAGTCCATCCACACGTTGCAGTCCGATTGCAACAGCCCAGTTGCCAACCCTTTTCCTGACAGATTCATCTGGGTGATTCTTATATTCTTCAAATAAAGCCATATTTTCCTTTCAAAATCACAAAAAATCCGTGAGACGGGCAAAATTTAATGGCGTTATTCTTTATTTCACCATTATTTTAATACATTTGCACGAAATCTAAATTCATGAGGATATAATGGCAAATCTGAATCGAATAAAAGTAGTGCTTGTCGAGCAGCAGAAGACAGGCAAATGGTTGGCTGGGCAATTGGGCAAATCCGCTTGCACAGTCAGCAAATGGTGTAGCAACTCAAGCCAGCCGGACTTGGCAACATTAGATAAAATTGCTACATTATTAAATGTGGATAGACGCGAACTGATAGCGCCTTCAAGATAGTTTGCTATTGTAAAAAGACTTGGACATGAAAATTTTATGTAGCCGATAAAGATTTGAAGAAAATGAAAGCATTAAGAGTTCCTCCAATGTATAAATGTATAGGATTGGTTGATGCAGATCTTTTAGATAATGGTACGCGTCATCCCAATTTAGCATTATTAAAGATTGCAGGATTCTTGCACGACAATCATATTCTATTTGAATTAATACTTGATTCGAATATTGATTTGGAAAGATACGATCATATTTATTTATCTAGAGTATTTACATTCACAAAGCTACCCAAATTTTACACAGAAAGTATTGGTACAATAAATGAGAATAAGTTTCATATTGGTGGTACGGGATTTTATGCTACAATTGAGAGTATTAAAGAGTTTACATCTTGTAGAAACGATGATATGTTCAAACTCGAAAAAGATGAATATTTATGTACATTAAGAAATTATCGAGGGGGACACAATGAATTTGGTATAAATATGGCTTGCCAAATGCCGTATTACCATTTATATGATGCTTATGTAGAGCTACAAGTAAAAAAAGGATTTAAACGAGAAAAGTATAAAGACTATCTAAAATATAGTATTGGATTCTTGACGCGTGGATGTATTCGTCATTGCCCATTTTGTATTAACAAATTAGAAAAAACTATAGTTCCGCATTCACGATTAGAATGGTTTCTTGATACAGAGAAGGACGAGAAGAATAGAAGAGTACGTCCATATATATATTTGTGGGATGACAATTTCTTAGCAGCAGATTATACTATATGGAAGCCATTATTGCAAGAACTTATAGATACAAAACAAGCTTTTCAGTTTCGACAGGGATTAGATGAAAGAATGCTAGCTCAAAGCTCTCATGGTGAAGAAATGGCTGAGATGTTGTCGAAAGCCCGTTATCATGGGGATTTTATATTTGCATTCGATTATTGGCGTGATAGAGAAACAATTGAAAAGGCGTTGAAAATATGGAAAAAACATAATCCGAAGAAAGGAACAAAGTTTTATCTTTTTTGTGGTTTCAAACTCACAGAAAAGAGTCATGATAAATTCTATAAGGATATTTGGGAGTTGTTTCAACGAATACGTGTGTTGATGTCATATGGGTGCGTAGGTTATGTAATGAGACATGAAGATTATCATAAATATGAAATTTCAAATCTATACATTCAGATTGCCAGATGGTGTAATCAGCAACAATTCTATAAAAAAATGTCATTTTGGGAATTCATATATCGAAACCAATCTTATTGGGAAGAAAACACATTGAAAATAAAGGATAGACCAGCACTAAAATCTTTTCAAGAATTTGAAGAGGATTTAAAAAATGGTTATTACGGGAATGGAGATGGACAAGTTAAGATGTGTCTTCCTCTTCAAACGGTAATGAAAACTTTAGAAAGATTTCCCCAACATAGGGAGGAACTTTTAGATATGTTTAATTATAAAATGGTTAACTTAATTAACCCAAAACTGTGGAAATAAATAGAAATTATGTCAATAATAAGTCATGACTATAAGAATTTTAACAATTTGGAAACCATCATCAAACATAATGATGGAACACCATTATATGGTGAAATAGACATGTATCGCAGGATATGGAAAGATTGTGAAAAAAGCAATCACGCATGGCATTTTTGGCATGATTTGCGTTTGCCCATTGGTAATAGCAGACAATCCGAGATTCAAATAGATTTTTTCTTAGTATGTGAAAAAGGAGCACTTGTTGTTGAAGTAAAAGGTGGTAACGTTGGTATCCAAAATGGTAAGTTTTTTTTTAGCAAAGGAGACGGTATGACTATGGATAGGTCGCCTTTCCAGCAAGCTGAAGACTACAAATACGCGTTGCTGAACAACAAGATTATTAATGCCAACCAAATCTTTATAGACACAATATGCGCTTTTCCCCATACAAAGATGGCCCACACAAATCACCTCCCCCAGTTGGATTTGGGCTATAAATTATGGTCTGCACACCAGCAGGAGAATCAATCAGAGTCTTTTGCTGAGTTCTGTCTATCTGTACTTAGTATTGACAAAGAGAAAAAACATTGGATTACTGAGGATTTGAAGTCAACTGAGGTAGATATTGCTATTCATCATCTAGTGGCAAACATTCGCCCTGATTTCAACTATACAGAAACTAGTTACCAAAGCATTCTTGATTGGCTGAATATTCAGAACCTTGATACATTCAAGAGTCTGGAAAAGAACAATCGCATTATTATCGAGGGAGGTCCTGGTACTGGTAAGACAACCATAGCGAAGGCATTTATTCGTAGATACAAGTCCTTACGAGGCGTTTATATTTGCTGGAATAATCTGCTGGCAGCAACTGTTCGCAACCAACTTCTTAAGGTCGGACTGGAGAATTGCGAGGTTTACCAGTTCATTTCATTTATCTCGAAACTTGACCCGAATCACAAGTTTGTTTCCTTTGATGATTTTCAGGAGACTTCTACATATCTGATAGAGAAAATGAAACGACTATTTGACAAACTTCGTGCATCTGAGAACTTTATCCCATATGATTATATTGTCATTGATGAAGCACAAGACATTTTTGACAAAGGTGCTGCAGAAGTCCTCAATTCACTCACATCAATAAATGGTAACGGTCTTGGAACTGGCAGATATCTTGTTTTCTTTGATACAGAACAGGGATATAGAAAAGACATCCGAGTATTAGATAGTTACGCGGAAGACATTTCGCGACATGGAACCCATTTTGTTTTGAATGAGAACAAAAGAGTTCCTAATAATAAGCAGATAGTTGATGAAGCCAACAAGATTTTGGAAAGTGAAGACGGAACACAGACTTCCATAATAGTAAGAGATATTGAGGAAAGGAATGACCCAGCTATAAAAATACATCACTACCAAGGGACTAACGAATTGGTTAAGCATATAAAAGCCCTCCTAACGGCTTTGAGAAGCGGGGAAAAGAAATGGTCAGAGTATGTAGTCTTGACGGACTCCCATAACAAAAAACTATTTGAACGCCTTTCTGATATTGAACTTATAAAGGAATTAAAGCCTGATAATGTCAAATATGAAGAAGACAGACTGAGCCTAACTACAATCTTGTCCTACAAAGGGCTTGAAACAAAGCATGTGCTATTAGTGTTAAACAACCGGGAAGAAATAGACAAGTTTGAATTGTATGTTGGAATGACTCGTGCAATGTTTGATCTTGAATTATTACTTCTTGACAAAGTTAACTCGTCAAATTGATATCGACTCCTATGACAGAAGAATTTAAAAATATTGCCAACCAATCATCTGTAGAGGTCGATTCCATCATCAATGCGATGGTTCATACACAAAAAGAATCGGCTCGTCGATTCATAAACGTGATGAACAGCATTGTGGATTATTATATAAATAGAAAGGCAGAAGATAGTGAAATCTGTTTTCCAATCATCTATATGCCGCATGCCCCAGAATGGGCTCGCGAAGTGTGGTTGAAATTTCTTATTCTAAAGTTATCTTTGTATTACAACAATGATAATAGAGATCTTCTCAAAAGAAGAGCTGAGTCAATGCGTAATATTGTGCTTCGAACTAAAGAAGATGAAAAACGCATGAAACAGTACGCTGTCCCATGTGCTAAATACATCCGGGAAACATTGGGTAGTATAACAGATAATTATTCTGGCGATAAAGGACACAAGAACATAATAATTTGCGGAGAAGGAGATTTGCAAGTTTCCAGAGCTGATAAGCATAAATTCATCTCAGAGTTCTATGGTGAAACCGACAACATCTTTACTGAAAAGAACTTGATTATGTGTCATAATCTCGATGCTGACGATATACGAGACCAGCTAAGAGAGCACAAAAGAGATGATGAATATGTCATTGTGGATAACCTTTTTGTGTTCTATACGAATAACGACAAAGTCAATTCATTAGAAGAAAGCTCACTCGAACGCTGGAATACGGCATACAAGATGGGGTTAAAGAACTGTTTCGTCTTTGCTTTCTCAAAAAATCCGTTCCATCTTCGTCATTCTATAAGCAAAGGGATTGGTTTCTGTCGGAAATTTCCCATGGTAAGTGAAAAAGAATTCTACCAATACCCCCATTACATTACTTTCGACGAGGGTGAAAGTAACTATATGTTTGGTAGGAACAATTCATATGAGCACATTTTTATCCCTGATGACCAGTTACTGTTTTCTGATGTGCTTGGCTCGTTAATTGATGAATCGGAATACAGGATTCAAGAGCGTAACCGTTTCTCTTTATGCCTAAGTGACGAACTTATATCTCTATACTCAAGTTATCTTCACAAATCTTTTCCTGATTTTAATGACGAAGACTATCAAATGTCAATAGAATGGCAACTAGAAAGAGCCTCCAAAACTGTTAAACCGATAATTCACAATTGTATCATTAAGGAAAAACTGATAAGGAGCAAAACCCGTGATGAGTTTGGAGAAAAAATAAAAATAGCGATAGTATTGGATAAGAGCATTGATTTGTCAATGAAAAAAGCATTAACAGCTTGCTTACAGGAATATTCTCCAAGATTGGAGGTAAAATATTACGACTACTCTGCATTAAAACCAAAAAATGGGAACAATGCTATTAAAGAGAACCGGGTAATAGTTCTGCAATATCGCCCGCATTATATCAGGGAATCGTATGCGAAGTTCCCTAATTCCTTTGACCCTATCCCTGTACGTAAAGACCAGTTCATTCATGACATTATTCAAGGTGTAGCATTTAATGACATGTATGAATGGGATAAATACGACTACGATAAATATAAAGCAGATTTGTTGGATTCTGAACTAAGAAACACACTTTTTGGCAAAGTGCCACACCCTGTTAAGCCTTCTGTAAGAAGAACTAAGGGTGAATATGAATTTAGTGATGAACGCAGCACATCGCGAGCAGTTGTATATGTAAAGGGAGAATTTGATGATGGCAGTAAATTCAATATCCCAGAGACTGACTTCGTAATTTATGAAACAGATAATGGAGTAGCTCAAATAGCCCGACTAACTGAGATAAAGAAAAAAGGGCTTCTTCAGGAAATTAAAAGGTTGCAGAAATTGGATGATGTCGCGAACGAGCTTAAATCTTTCATAGATTTACAATCAGAAGCAGATGATCAGCGCGAAAAAGTTATTCGAGAATCACAGTATAAACAGGGAAAGATAACCGCAGAAGAACGTGATTCGTCGATTCTTTTGTGGAAAATTCTTCTTTCCAAGAAAATAGAAGAAGAAGGGATAGACAATGCCTATGATTCTGTCATGATGGGATTGAAAGAGTCAAATAGAATACAAAAGAGTCAATTTTGTCATTGGGCCGATTGGGATTCAAATATGATTCTACCTTTGCAAAAGGCTTGTCAACAGAAACTCTTTGAGTATCTAGGGTTTGGACTTATCTCCCCATATCTTTCAATAATGAGGAGTAAGAAGGCTGCCACGAAAAACGGCACAAGAAGATTCAACAGCATGATGGATCAATTCCTACAAGAAACTTTGTTGGCAGATGTTGATGAAGATCTATTTGATGAATATAAAGATAGCGATATAAATGATCTGCTAAACCTCCGCAATGTTGGTGATTTAGCCACTTTGCAATCATTACTTCGCAATGAAATAAGAATGAATAACGTAGTAACTATAGCATGATATGAATAGCATAATTGATATTAAAAGAGAATCTTTGGAATCTTTCATCCGTGAACAAATGATAGGCCCAAATGGTTGTAGAGGACGTTTTTCTATTGAAATGGAAGAAGGTCAATCGTTCGACGGAGAAGTGATTAACACTACACCAGGCTCGATATACAGCACAGCCGTACTTTTCCCACCAAAGGCTCAGGGAATGTTTGCATGCCAAGATTCTGCAGAGGAAACAGATGTTGATGAAGAAACGGCTTCGACCACTGGTCAAGAAGACGATGGTGAACTCCTGCGAAGTGACAGCAATGAACAGAATGGAGACTTGGGAAACGAAGTAGATGATGAAGATGTTTATTCTTTAAGTAGAAGATTTCCCAATACGGTTGGTATTTCATGTTGCTTGCTTCCAGAAGCAAGTTTATCCAAAGATGTGGAGATAAGAGTATCGGGAAGGTATTATACAAAAATTGTCCGCGGGGACAAGCAAAGAGTACAGGTTTTGGTAAGTGATAATCTTGCTCAGTTTGAGCAGTTCTTTACAGAGAATCCTATCCTTCACCAATATTTCATCTATAATGAAGGTAAGCTTAAAATACATCCTGTCCCCAATAAAAATATTTCACAGGTCAAAGATATGCTTCGCACAATGAATATGAATTGTGCAGCGAAGTTAGCCGTGATTGATGGTGAAACCGACCCGATTTTTATCCAGATACCCCCAAATTATAGATTTTTACTATCATATCGTGAGGTCCTTTTCAACAAATATCTTAATCATATTCATTACGAAAAAGACAGTGACGACCATGATATACCATCATATCTCACCGATGAAGAAAAGCAGCGAGTACTAAATCAGCTTGAAAAAGTTGAGATGTATGAAACCTTCCTTTCATATTTTGATAATCTCTTAGAACTTTATGATCATAAAAGCTTTGGTTTCTGGCTATCTCACAATTTTAGCACAACGTTAAAATTAGAGGGACTAAAAGCAGAAAACAATAACGCCATTAAGCAGATTTATAAGCCCAAGGGTAATGATAATTTGGAACACTTCTTTACTGTAGATGTGGAAGATGGTAAAACGATTGCTTTGTCAGCTTGGCTACAGGTGACAAGGAATAGCAAAGATAAGACAGACAAGAATCAATATCTGAAAGTCTTGATTGTGAATGATTCCACACCATTCCGTGAATCCCCAAAGAACTATTTTTCAATAGTAAATGAGGAGGTTAACAAACTGTGTTTCTTCGGAATTCATGTTGACCTTAAGAGTAAGTCCCTTTGTCCATATCATGAAGGTAACACTTACAATGACGTAAAGAAAGATGAAGACAAATTGAATTTCCTTTATCGTTCCATTAATGATTACGGAGTTGGTCATCTCTGTTCCATTGATTGGGAAAAGGATTCAGATGCGAATGTTTCTCATATTTGGTCTGAATTCATCCCTTCTTTTGAAACGCCAGATATTGAACCTGTACCACGGAAAAAGTACAGCGAGTATATTGAAAAAGGGGGTATGATGATTCCCCAACCGTACTTGACAGATGACAGGTGCCTTCAGTTTAAATATTTATCGACATTTTCTGAAGCAGATGATTCCGAGATAATCTTTGGGCTAAAGGATTTCATTGGTTTATATGGGGATTGGATTGCTCAGAACGAAGCACGCATAACAGATGCTAAGGACAGGGCGTTTGCATTGGATAATCTGTCTAAATGCAAAAGTGACATGCAACGCATGAAAGACAATGTTGACAATATTCTCTCAGATAATAAAGAGAATATGCTCTGTTTCAGATTGATGAACTCTGCTATGTTTATGCAACTTTGGCATAACAAGAAGGACAATCAGAAAATTATCATTAATGACGACCCGAATTTGAACGAAGCCTTCTATAAGCAGGCTCTTGATAATATTTTTCCTTCTTCGCCACACGCTGCATGGCGACCATTCCAGTTGGCTTTTATCCTCTTAAATCTTGATGGTATTATCAATCATCCGCAGGATTACGGTTGGAAAAAGCGCAATGATTTGGTTGATCTTGTATGGTTCCCGACTGGTGGCGGAAAGACTGAGGCCTATCTTGGAATCATAGCACTATGTATCATATACCGACGTAGAAAGTATGGTGAACAAGGGTATGGAGTTGCTGCAATTATGAGATATACACTTCGCCTGCTGACGACTCAGCAATTCCAGAGAGCTTTACGTCTTATCTTAGCTTTGGAACAAATGCGTAGATGGGGCAAGAAAAATGAAAAATTTGACTTAGGTACTAAGCCTATCTCTATAGGTTTATATGTAGGTTCTAATTCATTGCCAAACAAGGTTGACGGAAAGGATGGGCTGGATGATGAGTCAATAAAATGGGATCGCCGCGAGGATGGTGAGAACAAGACGAAGATTCCTTTAGACAGATGCCCCTGGTGTGGTTCAAAGCTGAGGTATTCACCAAAGAAGAAGTTATATTTTTGTTCCAATGAAAATGATACATGTACTTTTTCTAACGAGTTGCCTGTACGCCTTTGCGATGAGCACATTTACAAAGAGCCACCATCTTTATTGTTCGGTACTGTTGATAAGTTCGCAGCTATAGCACACAGAGTCTCTACTAAACGGAATGAAGAGAACAAAGACTCTCGCCGTATTTTCGGACAAGGCATCAATTGTCTGCCGCCAGACCTCATTATCCAGGATGAATTGCATTTGTTGTTAGGACCATTAGGTTCTGCAGTGAGTCTTTTTGAATGCGCGATAGACCAATTATGTACGCGAAAGGATGGTACAAGACCAAAGATTATTTCCTCTACAGCCACAACACGTAATACGGATTTGCAGATTCGAGCCTTGTACGACAGAGATTTAAATATCTTCCCGCATAATGGAGTTGACTATGACGATTCTTTCTTTGCCTTTTACAAAAGAGAGCAGAAGGATGGTCAGGAGAAATACATATCGAAGCGAAAATACATAGGGATTATGCCGACAGGCAGAACACAAATGACGACACAGATGCGTCTCGCTGCAATATTGTTAGTGCACAGAGCCATTTTCGAGGCAGAACACTCTCAGGATTCAGGATTTGAATTTGCTGCCAACAACTATTATTCCATTATTTCTTATTTCAATAGTTTGAAGGAGGTAGGCAAAACGGATGCGTTGTTCTATACGGAATATTCAAAGTATGTTCGCCGCTTATTCAAGCGTGTTATGCCTTTTGGCAATCTGTTAGAGTGTTTCTATTCAATGAACGAGCTGAGTGAGGCAGAGCTGTCTGGGCGTTTGACAGGTGCTGAAGTGAATGAAAAGTTTTCAGAGGTTGGACAGAATTGGAGTATTGAAAAACGACTCCCTCATAAAGAAAATGACGAATGGGTTAAAGGGAATACTCCACCTGACTACATTTTAGCGACAAACATGATTTCTGTTGGTTTGGATGTTAGCAGGTTTAACACCATTATCATGAACTCCATGCCTAGAAATATAGCTGAGTACATTCAGGCCAGTTCTCGCGTTGCCCGTGAGCAGAAAGGTCTGGTATTGACCCTTCATAATCCTTTCCGTTCGAGAGATGTGTCACACTACGAAAAGTTCAGGGAGTTCCACGAAAAACTCTATTTCTATGTTGAACCTATTTCAATAACACCTTTCTCGAAGAAATCCGTTGAGAAATACCTCGCACTGTATTTGGCTGCCATAGTGAGACATTCTTATGACAAACTTGCCGACCGTAATAGTGCCAGCAAAATCAATGAAAGTAATCTGAGCGACCAAATCAAACAGATGGTGGCCGATTACTTTAATCAGCGATATGAGAGAATGCAAAAACCAGAGATTAGCCAGTTGGAGAAAGGCCTTCTTACACCTGAACTTAGAGACAATGTTATTAGGTTTGTAGATGAAGCTATAGGCCAGTGGGAGGCAAAAGCCAATGAAGTGGACGGGTTGGTGTATAATGCAACTCAGTATCAGAATGGAGCAGCGCTGTTCAGTATTCCTGCGGGATATGACGAATCCAATAGTGATAACCTATGGACGGTGCCACAGTCACTCCGTATTGTTGAACCAGAAGCAGTGCTTCACATAAGAGTAAATAACGATGGAAATTAAGACAACAAGAGAATTCAATCAGGGTATTGGAAAGTACAAAGTCCTTTCGTCTAATGCAGGTGTAGGCTCTATTGTGGCAACAAAATGGGGCGGATTCGTAATGCCGATGTCTTCATCCAAATGGGGCAGCGTGACCGCTGTTTCTGAGTATTTAAAGAGGCATAGCTCAGAACTGTTGAATGCCTCTAAGATTTCAGAAGAGACTGGTGTTGAGATCATAGATGACAATCGGTTTGTAGGATTCCTTCGTGCAACAGAAGGTATGACACATCTTCGATGTCTGGTCGCTATCCCGCATATTTCCCTTGATGCATACAACAAATGTAATGTTGATGAACATCCTGCAAACATCAGGTATAAGGAAATACATCCAAACAGCAAATTGGAGGAAAGTACCTTTACCGTTCCTGCCATTGTCTTTCCTCGTTGGTTCTTCTCACGTACAAAGAAAGACTTTAAACCTGTAGAGGAATGGATTAGAATATGGAAGGAAAAAGGCTGTAATAATGGTGACCTTAGATATTTTGCACCTCCACGTGACCCTTACACAAAAACCAGCAGGCGACTATACGATTCAAAGTTGCAAGAAGGTAAGAACAAAGTCCATGAACTTCTGGAACAAGTGTCAATGGTGTTGATATGCCCGAATGGCCATATCTCAGACATTCCTTGGCAACAATACTTCGCAGCAAAGCTTAAAGAGGGTAAACGGGTAACAGAAGAGGGGTTTGATTTATTTAACTATGAAAGCGAACCGTGTCCAGAAAGCAGTGACGGAGAGCATGTACTTCAGTGGCTGGAGAACCGCAGTCATACTGAAAGCTTTGGTATGCTTAAATGCAAATGTTGTGGCAAGTCTGTCAGCCTTGAAGGTATCATGAACATCCAGCCATTATGTCCTGGCGACAAGCCCTGGGAGGGCATTGGTCAGCAAGATTATGCTGCATGTATGCAGAAAAACAAACGCTCGACTATGAAGTGGGCATTGGTGACAAGTAATAGCGTTTATTATGCTGAAAATTTCAGCAGCCTGTACATTCCAGACGAGTATAGAAGTGGTGCGAATGTGCTGGATGAAAAGATGCAGAAGGTGCTGACACTGATGACTGACAAGTGGTTCGACAAATATGCAAAGAAACATCCTGGAGCAACTAAACAGGAATATTTGGAGCATTGTTTTGAGGATGATTTTGACAGCCCGGTTGAATATGTTATCTCAAAGGCCGATGATAGTGACTACACACTAAGCGAAGAGGAAGCGCAGAAAGTAATCAATGTGTTTCTGGGCGAGGGACATGGCGATGAATCTGGTGATGTTCGTGAGCAATACAGATTCGAGGAGTTTGAGGTATTCCAAAAGAATAGTAAATCGTTGGAATCGAACGACAAACTGATATTCAACGATATTGAGATGCCTGAGCCGCTTCGTCCTTACTTCCACAAGATACAACAAGTAAGTACGCTGGGCGTGAGCAATACTCAGATAAACTTCTCCCGTGTCAGTATGCCACAGCCGGAACTTAAGGATGATGGCACTATTGATTATCCCAATAGGATGAAGATATTTAGCGAAAAACCCGAAGATGTTCTGACGATGCCAGCCGTACAGAGTTTTGGAGAAGGACTCTTCTTCAGTTTCAATGAAGAAACCATGTCTGAATGGATGAGAAGCCACAAAGAATTGTTCAAGGAACATTATAAGGGGATGACTGAGCATGATGACACATACGACAGTATCTATCGGGAAATGAAACTTGGAGGAATAGCTAGATTCCTTGTTTTGCATACGTTCTCGCATGTGCTAATGAAGGAACTGGAGTTCTCTTGTGGCTATCCAACAGCAAGCCTGAGTGAGCGACTCTATTTCTCCGACAGAATGTGTGGTGTGCTGATATACACGACTGATGGGGCCGAGGGAAGTATGGGTGGTTTGGTATGGCAAGGTCAGCCGGAATTGATAGAGAACATTATTCGCAAGGCGATGCAAAGAGCGTTGAATTGTGCTTCTGACCCGATATGTTGGGAAAATGTGGACCAGTTGAATTATGCTGCTTGCTTTTCTTGTGCTATGGTATCTGAAACTTCTTGTGAGAAACGTAATGTGGGATTAGATAGAAGAATACTAGTGGATGCTGATTTCGGTTTCTTTAAGGAGATAATTGATTTTTAGTAAATACATTTAAATCAAATAAACAAGCCATACAATTATCTGAAGAACGCAAAGTGCGTACTGTTTGGGATGACGAACATAGAAGTGGTATTTCTCCATGTTGATGTAGTAAGAAAATAAAAAGGACATGAACGAAGAACAGTTATATCTCAATTTCGACGAATATAGGAAAGTCAGTGAGCCGCATAAACGGGAACGTGCCGAAGCATGGCGCGTTGCTATTGGCTTGCAGGCTGTAGATGGTTTGCAGGTATCGGAATATCTGAAACAGACGGCCCGCCAGCATATTGAAGGGGAGATTACAATAGATGAAGCCCGGAAACAGATTAAGCAATACTATATATCGAAGACCCGGCATGATGCCGATGACGAAGAAAAAGCTGAAGCTGATAATGTATCCGGTAATATAGCCAAACTCATCGGTTCACCTTCATTCACATTCAGTGGTGCTGGTGTGATGGCTATTCATCGGGCCATCTTTGAAGGGGTATTCAAACATGCAGGAATATTGCGTACATACGATATTACGAAGAAAGAATGGGTATTGCGAGGTGACACCGTAACGTATGGGCGATGGCAAGATTTGCGAATGGCATTGGACTACGATATTGACCAAGAAAAACTGTTCGATTATAGTGGACTTCCAATGAGTGAAATCGTAGAACATATTGCTAAATTCATATCGGGTATTTGGCAAAGTCATCCGTTCAGAGAAGGTAATACACGGACTACGGCCATTTTTGCCATAAAGTATTTGAAATCAATAGGATTTGAGTGTAACAACGATATGTTTGAACAACATTCATGGTATTTCCGCAATGCATTGGTCAGAGCCAATTATAAGAATGTGGCAAAGGGCATCAATCAGGATTACAGTTTCTTGAACAAATTCTTCCGCAACTTACTGATGGGGGAAAACAATGATCTGAAGAACAGATATATGCTAATCAATCCGCCCGAAGAATGGAAACAACCTTCAACTACAGGACAAATACAAGACAAGCATGAGACAAGTACAGGACAAGTACAGGACAAGTTAAACACCGATAATCCAAATGTCATCAAACTTGTACAAGTAGTTGGTGAACAAGAACTCTCTGTAAAGGAAATGATGAGTGGGGTCAATCTTAAAGGACGTGACAATTTCTTGAATCTCTATTTAACTCCTTCCATGAAAGAAGGATATATCCGTCAATTATATCCCCAATCGCCTCGTCATCCTCGCCAGAAATATCTGCTGACGGTCAAAGGGCTGGCGTTGTATAACGAACTGAATCTTCTTCCGAACAATGTAAAGAAGTGAAAGAAACCATTTGTCCGATACAATTAAAGAAATTCTAATACCTTCGGACAAATGGTCAGTATGCTTCAAGCAACAAATATAGCACCTTCAACCAACGATGCTAACACTTTACCCAGTACTTCTTAGGAAATACTCCAGTACCAGCTATATGGTACTGGAGTACTTGTTAGGAAGTACTGGAGTACTCCTTATGAAGGATTGCAGTACTTGTTAGGGATGATTGCGGTACTTCCTATGAGGAATTGCAGAACTCCTCAGAATGGATAGGGGAACAGCTTTCGTATGGTTTGATTATGGTTCCCAATTGATGCCCTCAACGTATTGGTCAAATTCCATTGGTTGGGTAACTCCACTCCTTTCAAGGGCTCTCTTGATAATCTCTTGCTCTTTGGGCGGAATAAGGGTGTCACCCCGACGGCGCATGAAATAGGGATTGCGTCCGAAGTGATAAATCAGTATGGTCATGAACCTGGAATACTGGTCGGGGAACATCTTTTTCTGAAAATTGGTGAACCCTTTGGCAAATATCACGGGCTTGTTGTCGGCATAGTGCGGACAATTCTCCTGCTTGGGGCATCGCGTGGGGTTGAGCAATCTCAGATAGAGGCCCTGTCCGGCATGTTGGCGGAATGCCAGTTGGCGGAGACAGGTGTCGGCCTTCGGACAGTCGTCGTGCAGGCAGAGGGGATAGCTCGTCGGAATGTTCTTATAAATTTCTTCGTTCATATTCTACGGGTATGATGGTTCATAAATAGCCCCTCCAATGTAGTGTCCTATAGGGGAGTAAACTTTGTCGCAACAAAAGTACAAATAAAAATTGAGAATCCCTATATTTGGAGGAACTGATTCAATAAAAAGTTCTCTCAGATGGAAACAAAAAAGAAATGGCGTGCAACTCATTGAATTGCACGCCATTTGTCAATAGTCTGTTGTATGTCTGTTCACTGAGGACTTACTTGACTTCCTCGAAATCCGCGTCCTGCACATCCTCTTTGCCATCGTTGTTGGGCTGCTGACCGGCACCGGGGCCTGCCTGCTGACCTGCCTGTCCGCTCTGTGCGTACATCTCGGCACTGGCTGCCTGGAAGGCGGTGTTCAGTTCATTCATAGCAGCATCGATAGCAGCAAGGTCCTGAGCCTTGTGAGCATCTTTCAACTTACCAAGAGCTGCTTCGATGGGAGCCTTCTTGTCGGCGGGGAGCTTGTCGCCCAACTCCTTCAACTGATTCTCTGTCTGGAAAATCATAGAGTCGGCTTGGTTGAGCTTGTCAACCTTTTCACGCTCCTTCTTGTCGGCATCGGCATTGGCTTCTGCCTCGGCCTTCATGCGGTCAATCTCTTCCTTACTGAGACCTGAGGAGGCTTCGATGCGGATAGCCTGCTCCTTACCAGTGGCCTTGTCCTTGGCTGATACCTTGAGGATACCATTGGCATCGATGTCGAATGTCACTTCAATCTGAGGCACACCACGACGGGCGGGAGCGATACCGGTGAGGTTGAACTGGCCGATGCTCTTGTTCTGAGCGGCCATGGGGCGCTCGCCCTGAAGTACGTGGATGGTAACTTCGGTCTGGTTGTCAGCTGCTGTTGAGAAGGTCTCTACCTTGCGGGCAGGGATGGTGGTGTTGGCATCAATCATCTTAGTCATCACACCACCCATGGTCTCGATACCCATTGACAGGGGAGTAACGTCGAGGAGTACGATGTCGCCCACGCCCTCTTCCTTGTTGAGGATAGCACCCTGGATAGAAGCACCTACGGCAACCACTTCGTCGGGGTTCACACCCTTTGAGGGAGCCTTGCCAAAGTAGTCCTCTACCAACTTCTGTACGGCGGGGATACGGGTTGAACCACCCACAAGGATTA
>SUXW01000024.1 GCA_015060765.1 Bacteroides sp. | reverse complement strand
ATCCGTTCTCTCCACGAAAACGGGTAGCGGTGAGCAAAATAATCGCCAGCACCATCAGAATGATGATGCTGGACGAATTGACAGTCAGTATGAAGAAGTTGTAATCCATCTGCTATTACCATTCCATTTCGGTACAAAATTACCCAAAAATCAGTAAACAGAACTGTTTTTCGACAATTTTTCATTGAGTATATCCCCAAAAGCGAGAGTTGAATATACTTAAATAGTGGAAACTCTCTGGGGAGTTCCCACTATCGGTTAGATTTTCAAACCTTTGTACCCGTATAGGAACGGTTCACATAGAATAGAATCTTATTTCACTACTAATAATACGAGGAATAAGCATCCGAAATAGACGAAATAGCGTTTTCATAATCGGGTTCCTCTGTTATTTCGGCAACCAGATTTGAATATATCACTCGTCCTTCGGGATTGATGACGACAACGGCTCTTGCCAACAATCCTTTCATTATGCTATCCGTAATCAATACGCCGTAATCTTTTCCAAAACTGGAATCATAACGATAATCGGAAAGAGTCATGACATGCTCAATCCCTTCGGCTACACAAAAACGATGTTGGGCAAATGGCAAATCTTTCGATATGCAAAGCACCAAAGTATCCGGAAATTTGGCGGCTATCTTGTTAAATTTACGGACAGAGGCAGCACAGACTCCCGTATCCAGACTGGGGAAAATATTCAATATCAAATAATGCCCCTTCCCTTCTTTCAAGGAAAAGGTACTCATATCATTTTTGACCAAAGTAAAACTTGGAGCATTCCTACCCACTTTTATCCACTCACCCGCAAGTTTTACAGGAGTTCCTTTCAATGTTGTTGTTTCCATAAATAAAATTGAACCATTTTTCATACATTAACAAACTGCATGAAAAATGGTTCAATTCAATGTATAAAAGAAAAATTAGTTGTTTTCCGGACGAAGTTTGCGAACGGTTACAGCTGTCTGCCACATTTCGCTTTCACGAAGAGCCTTCAATTCTTCTTCCAACTTTTCACGATAGTCGGGTTTGGAGTTGCTATCGATAGAAATCTGTGCTTCGTTACCACACTTCACGTTGGCATAAAGCTTTTCAACTACCGGCTTGATAGCATCGTGGAACGGGCCCATCCAGTCGAGTGCACCACGTTGAGCGGTTGTAGAGCAGTTGGCATACATCCAGTCCATACCGTTCTTAGCAAACAACGGCATCAATGACTGAGTCAATTCTTCTACGGTTTCATTGAACGCTTCGGAAGGAGTGTGACCGTTTTCACGCAACACTTCATATTGAGCCAACAACAAACCTTGGATAGCACCCATCAGCGAACCACGTTCACCGGTAAGGTCGGATGTAGCTTCGCGAATGAAAGTTGTTTCGAACAAATAACCCGAACCGATACCAATACCGAGAGCCAATGTTCTATCCATAGCCTTACCTGTGGCATCCTGATAGATAGCGTAAGAAGAGTTCAAGCCACGACCTTCGAGGAACATGGTACGAAGAGATGTACCCGAACCCTTAGGAGCCACCATAATTACATCGATATCTGTTGGAGGAACCACACCGGTACGATCGTTCCAAGTAATAGCAAAACCATGAGAGAAATAAAGAGCCTTGCCAGGAGTCAAATAAGGCTTGATAGTAGGCCATACCGACATAACCGCTGCATCACTCAACAAACACATTACGATAGTTGCCTTTTCGCAAGCTTCTTCAATACCGAAAAGTGTTTCACCCGGTACCCAACCATCGGCTACAGCCTTTTCGTAAGTCTTGCCCGGACGTTGGCCAACGATAACGTTAAAGCCGTTGTCACGAAGGTTCAATGACTGACCAGGACCTTGTACACCATAACCGATAACAGCAATGGTTTCGTTCTTTAATACTTCACGTGCTTTTTCCAAAGGAAATTCTTCGCGGGTCATTACATTTTCAATCACACCGCCAAAATTCAACTGTGCCATTTTCTTTTCTATTTTTAAATTTATATTAAAATACTATTTAAATATCACTTTACTACGAACCACCACTTCTTGGTTGTTCTTCTTCACTTCTATATCGTACTCATCCTTTCCTACTTCTTCACGATAGAAACTCAACGTATCGCCATAATAGCTTTCAGCCACATAGGCCATTTCAAAACGTTTGATTTGCTTTTCCTTGAACGTTTCAATGGGAAAAAGGTTGAGAATATGTTCAATGTATTTGATACTGTTTACATGTCCGTTGATGTCAATATCGCTATATTTGGTCAAGTATTCGGCTACCGGCGTTTCCTGCGCCACCTTGATTCTTCCAGGTTTGGCTATAGGACATTCCTTATCACAAATATATTCACTGATATTACCTCCATGCAGAGTCAGCAAATCGGCCGGCTTGCGGGTTTCCATACTTATCATAGCCCACACAGAGCGAGCATACCCAATCGGCTTTCCCTCTTTATCCAACAAAGCGAAATCACGGTCGGTAAACAAGCGATATACATTTTCCACCCATGTCTGAATACTGAAATCCTCGTATTGACGGGGCATATCTTCCAATTCGATAGCCAATCGAGACAAAACCCATGTATAATGGTTTTCATTCAACTCGGCAATACCGAAACCTCTATCAGAAGCATGAAAGCCAGCACAATTCAACAGATGATTACCCAATACTCCCATGGTGAGTTTACCCGTAAAATCTACATGAAAAGGCTCTGCCACAAACTTGTATATCCCTACTTTATTGTCACTCATTCATTTTCCTCCTCTTTCTGTCTTTTATACTTTTCTTCGCGCATATCCAAATATTCGTTTACACGCTCAAAGCAACTAGTAGTAATAGCCACCCGTCCCGAACGGACAAATTGAAGAACGCAATTCTGTGTACGGAGTTCTTCGTATAATGCTGTTATCTCTTCACTCATACCGTTCTTCTCCACGATACAAAAAGTAGGATTTACTTCCACTATACGAGCGCTATGACGACGTACTATTTTTGAAGCAAGCGGATTACTTTGGAACTCGGGTGTAGAAACCTTATATAAAGCTATCTCATGCTGATAGATTTCATCATCTGTAAAATAATGCGCTTGAAGCACGTCAATCTTCTTTTCAATCTGCTTCACCACTTTCTCGATGGTTTCAGCATCGGTCCAAACCGTAATGGTATACTTATGCACCCCCGGGATGGACGATGCCGACACATTCAGACTTTCAATGTTAATCTGTCGACGGGTAAACACAGCGGTTATCTGATTCAGCAAACCTGCAATATTTTCAGAGTGAACGATAAGGGTATATAATGTTTTCTCCATAATTCTTCATTTAACATTCAAGAAGCATTTCGTTAACAGTACCTCCCGGAGGTGTCATTGGCATCACATTTCCTTCTTCGACGACGCATGCTTCGAGCAAGAACGGCCCATCGGTTGTCAACATCTCATGAATAGCCTCCTGTAACTCTTCACGCTTCATCACACGACGAGAAGGAATTTCGTAAGCCTCGGCTATCTTCATGTAATCGGGATTCAACATTGGAGTAAAGGAATAACGACGGCCAAAGAACATGGCTTGCCATTGACGGACATTGCCCAAATAATTATTGTTCAACAGAATCATTTTTACCGGTGCCTGTTGTTCCATAATGGTTCCCAATTCCTGAAGATTCATTTGCAAACCACCATCACCCATAAACACACATACAGTACGATCGGGACTTCCAAAAGTGGCACCAATAGCAGCAGGCACACCGAAGCCCATAGTACCTAATCCGCCTGAAGTAACAATACTACGTTTCTTGCTATATTTGAAGTAACGGGCCGACATCATTTGGTTCTGACCCACATCGGTTACCAAAATGGCTTCATTGTTGGAGGCTTCGCTTACAGCACGTACCACTTCGCCCATATTCAACAGACCTTCTTTCGGATAGACTTCTTTCTCGATAACACGAGCGTATTCAGTCTGAACATGTTCAATAAAACTGTCTATCCATTCGGTATGCTTGTTTTCTTTTATATATCCAATCAGTTTGGTTAATGTTTTCTTGCAATCGCCCAAAACAGGAATATCTACCTTTACATTCTTATTGAATTCTGATGGGTCAATATCCAGATGTATAATCTTTGCCTGCTTGGCATAGGTAGCTAAATTACCGGTTACACGGTCGTCAAAACGCATACCTACTGCAATAAGTACATCACATTCATTGGTCTTAACATTCGGTGCCAGATTACCATGCATACCCAACATTCCTTTGTTCAATGGATGAGCAGTAGGAATAGCCGACAGACCTAATAATGTACAACCGCATGGAATATCCGCTTTTTCAAGAAAAGTACGGAGTTCTTCTTGCGCATTTCCTAATTCTACACCTTGTCCCACTAATACAAAAGGACGTTCAGCCTTATCAATCAATTCGGCTGCTTCTTTCACTTTTTCCTCATCTATAGTAGGATCCGGATCATAACTACGGATAAAGTCAAGTTTCATTGGTTCATAATCCACCATCTCGGTCTGTGCATTCTTGGTAAAGTCGAGCACTACCGGACCCGGACGTCCACTCTTGGCTATATAGAAAGCACGGGCAACCGCCCAAGCTACATCTTCCGCTCTACGGATTTGGTAGCTCCACTTGGTAATAGGTTGGGTAATACCCACTAAATCCACTTCTTGAAAAGCATCGGTTCCCAACATGCTTACCGGTGTCTGGCCTGCAATTACAACGATAGGGGTACTATCAATCATAGCATCGGCTACTCCCGTTATGGTATTGGTAGCTCCCGGTCCACTGGTAACCAAGCACACACCTACTTCTCCCGATACCCGGGCAAAACCTTGAGCTGCATGTGCCGCCCCTTGTTCATGACGTACCAAGATATGATTCAGTCGGTCACGATGACCATATAATGCATCGAAAGTCGGCATAATGCTTCCACCGGGATAACCAAAAAGAGTCTTTACTCCCTGGTGTTCCAATGAACGCATCAGCGCTTCCGCTCCTGTTATTCTTTCTTTACTCATAAATTTCAATCTATTATTCTCACTCCACCTTTATCGGCCGAACTTACCATACTGGCATAAGCCTTCAAACTCTTGGAGACTACACGGTTTCTTGTTACCGGAGTCATAGGACGTGCAGCCAACTCTTCATCACTCAATTTCACATTGATGCTACGATTAGGAATATCAATTTCAATCATATCACCATCTACTATCTTACCGATATTACCACCAGCTGCCGCTTCGGGAGAAATATGTCCGATACTCAATCCCGATGTACCGCCACTGAAGCGTCCGTCGGTGATAAGTGCACATTCCTTTCCTAAATGCTTGCTCTTGATGTACGAAGTAGGATACAGCATCTCTTGCATACCCGGACCACCTTTGGGACCTTCGTGAGTAATAACTACCACATCACCACTTACTACCTTACCACCCAAGATACCGTCACAAGCCGCTTCTTGTGAATCGAACACCTTAGCCGGCCCTGCAAACTTCCAGATACTTTCATCTACACCGGCTGTTTTAACCACACAACCATCTTGTGCAATATTACCTTTCAGTACAGCCAAACCTCCATCCTTACTATAGGCATGTTCCAAGTCACGGATACATCCATTGGCACGGTCGGTATCGAGTGCCTGATAATAAGTATTCTGTGAGCCAAGCTTGATATTGAATTTATTACCGGGTGCACTGCTATAAATGCGTTGTGCTTCACTATCAATATCGTCCTTGTTTATGTTATATTTATCAATGGCTTCTGCCAAAGTCAGTCCATCCACTCTCTTTACTTCTGTATTCAGCAAACCACCTTTGGAAAGTTCACCCAAAATATTCAGAATACCACCGGCACGATTTACATCTTGGATATGATATTTTTGCGTATTCGGTGCTACCTTACAAAGACATGGAACACGGCGCGAAAGCATATCTATATCATCCATGGTAAAGTTTACACCCGCTTCATTGGCTATAGCCAACAAGTGCAGTACGGTATTGGTAGAACCACCCATAGCAATGTCCAATGTCATAGCATTCAGAAAAGCTTCGCGGGTAGCAATGCTCTTTGGCAACACACTTTCATCACCTTCTTCGTAATACTTATATGCATTCTTGACAATTAGAGCTGCCGCATCCTTGAAGAGTTGGGCACGGTTGGTATGAGTAGCCAAAATAGTTCCGTTACCAGGAAGTCCCAATCCGATAGCCTCATTCAAACAATTCATGGAATTGGCGGTAAACATACCCGAACAGCATCCACATCCCGGACATGCGTGATTTTCAATCTGAGCCACATCCTCATCGCTCACACTTTCATCGGCACTCTTAATCATGGCATCAATCAAATCAAGGTGCTGATTGTTCCACTCACCGGCTTCCATCGGTCCACCCGACACAAAAACTGTCGGAATATTCAAACGCATGGACGCCATCAACATACCCGGAGTAATCTTATCGCAGTTGCTGATACATACCATAGCATCAGCCTTATGAGCATTGACCATATACTCCACACTATCGGCAATAATATCACGACTAGGAAGAGAATAAAGCATACCGTCGTGTCCCATAGCAATACCATCATCAATAGCAATGGTATTGAACTCAGCGGCAAAGCAACCGAGTTTTTCTATTTCTTCCTTTACCTGCTGACCTATTTCATGCAGATGGGTATGTCCGGGTACAAACTGTGTAAACGAATTGACTATAGCCACGATAGGCTTACCTATCATCTCACGTTTCATACCATTGGCTACCCAAAGAGCACGAGCTCCTGCCATGCGGCGACCTTGTGTACTGAATGCACTGCGTAACTGATTTTTCATATTCTGTTACCTTTCTGTTTCTTTAACCAAAAAGCCTCTCTCAACTAATTGAGAAAGGCTTCTGACTGATATTTTACCTATGCATCTACCACATACAACCTTTCTCACCTCTTGATGTGACCACCACGACGCGAATAATGTGCAAGACTTGCAAGCTATGTAGAGTTGCGATATTCATATTCTTTTTTACTTTTATGAATGCAAAGGTATAGTATTTTTCTTAATCAGCAAACAAAATAACACTTTTATTTCACTAAAATCGTAATTTGTTAGAAAAAGCGGGATTTTTAAAACAAATTACAACAAAACATCCAAACAAGGATATAATAAAAAAAAGTTGTATCTTTGCCCCATTATTCAGAAACAATCAAAAGAAAGATAAAATGGAAAACAAGTACATTACCGTAGCCTACAAACTTTATGTAGAGCAAGACGGCAAGCCGGAATTGGTAGAAGAAGCTACCGTAGAACACCCCTTCCAGTTCATATCAGGTATGGGAACTACACTTGAACGTTTTGAAAACGAAATCCTCCCATTGAATCAAGGAGACAAATTCGACTTCGTCATTCCTTGTGATGAGGCCTATGGCGAATACATGCCCGAAGGTGTACGCACTGTTTCAAAGGACATGTTCACTATCAACGGTGTGTTCGACAATGACCACATCTATCCAGGCAGCATTGTTCCTTTGCAAGACAACGAAGGTCATCATTTCTATGCAACCATTACCGATGTAACAGAAACCGAAGTAACAGTTGATTTGAATCACCCGCACGCTGGTAAAGACCTTACTTTCAAGGGAGAAGTAGTCATTTCACGCCCTGCCACTACCGAAGAAATTCAAGGCATGCTCAATATGCTCAGTGGTGAAGGTTGCAATTGCGGATGTTGTGGAGGCGATTGTGAAGACGGTTGCGGCGAACACGGTTGCGGTGGACATTGCCATTAATCAATAATCACATACGCCTGATAGGCGGTATCATCAAAGACAGGGGTAAGCGACATATATCCCTGTCTTATTTTATTTTGCTCCATCATTAATGGATAGTTCCGCTGCATCATTTCATGTGCCAACAAAGCCTCACCCGGAGAAGGATAATATTCAATAACAAAACGTCCTTGAACAACAGGTGACACGTAACGGTCGTAAAACAAACGTGAAACGACACCCATATTCATACGCAAATTAATCTCTACACAAGGATGCACAACATACCCTTCCGGGACACGGACCACCATCATATCCACTCCCAAATACCCTTGATATGCACCGTCAACGACCTCCTCAAGCAGTATTTCCAATCGGGAACTTATCATTTGCAGGACTTCTTCAGGAACGTATTGAACAAGCATTTCCCTAATCATTTTATTGCTTGCCAACCAATTTTCCTTGTAAATTCCACGGACATCTGTTTCAAACAACGAATAGCCAGCCCAATGCACTCCTTCATTATCCGACAGAAATTCCATTGCAAAGTCCACCACCTTATTATAATAAGGCTCTTTAATTAAACACCCTTGGGTCTTGAGAATATGCTTTACCCATCCCTGCATGGAGGGAGACAGTTCACACGTTATCTTTTGGATACCCCGTCCACTACCCGACCAAGGAGCCTTAAGTAAAAACATTTCCCCGTGATAATCACATTGTTCTATCAAGTCCACTCTTTGCGATTTACCTATCGTATCCGGTAAATCCATCTTCCCCAATATTTCTACCGCCGTAATGCGCGATGAGAGAGAACGTATCCGTTCCATTTGTTCTTTGGAAGGAAAACAAACTTCATCCACACCTTCATCCATTAACCGACGGGCAATCGAAGCGCTCCACCCCCATGGAGAAACCTTATTATATATAGGAGATAGTCCAAGTACCCCATTCACACCCAACGAAAAAGGACATGTATCCATCCACTTCACTTGACGAGCATCCGACAACCACACATCGCTCCCCATGGGTGCATACCATAAAGGCAACGCAGACAAGTCATACCCCATACGAGAAACATTGACAGGAGGTTTATAAAAAGGTCCTCCATAAGCCAATGCCATATCATTTTCCGGATTAAAGAGATAAAGCGTTTTCATATCGAATGCAAAAATACGTATTTTTTGTATATTTTGTCATGTCGAGTTTGCAATTTGAAGAAGTATTATTATATTTGTGCCCAATTTATCAGCGATTATGGAAGCCTTTTATAGGACACATCAACATTTGGTAGAGCATACCCATGCTCCTATCCGCCGTAACTTGATGGACGAAATAGATTGGAATGACCGTCTAATTGGCATCAAGGGTACACGTGGTGTGGGAAAAACGACCTTTCTTTTACAATATGCAAAAGAAAAATTCGGTTCCGACCGTTCATGCTTGTATATCAACATGAACAATTTCTACTTTTCTCAATGCAGCTTAGTAACTTTTGCCGGCGAATTCGTCAAAAAAGGCGGAAAAGTACTGTTGATAGACCAAATGTTCAAGTATCCCAATTGGAGCAATGACCTGCGAACATGTTATGAATCTTACCCAAGTCTGAAAATTGTCTTCACCGGTTCATCAGTCATGCGTTTGAAGGAGGAAAATCCGGTATTACGTGATATTGTCAAAGTATACTATCTTAGAGGGCTTTCATTCAGAGAATACTTGAACCAACAAAGCGGCAACCATTTTCCCGCTTACACATTGGATGAGATATTGAACAACCACGAGCAGATAGCCCGAAGTATTCTTCGCGAAGTAAAACCTTTGAACTTTCTGCACGATTATCTGCATCATGGGTTCTATCCCTTTTATCTGGAAAAGCGCAATTTCTCGGAGAATCTGCTGAAAACCATGAATATGATGATAGAAGTGGATATTCTGCTCATCAAACAAATTGAATTGAAGTATTTATCAAAAATAAAAAAACTATTATATTTGTTAGCTGTAGACGGTCCTGTAGCTCCTAACGTCAGCCAACTGGCTACAGAGATACAGACTTCACGCGCTACGGTCATGAACTACATCAAATATCTGGAAGACGCACGATTGATCAATACGGTATATCCCAAAGGAGAAAAGTTTCCCAAGAAGCCATCGAAAGTCATCATGCACAATTCCAATTTGATGTATTCTTTCTACCCGGTAAAGGTAGAACAACAAGATGTTCTTGATACGTTCTTTATGAACACCATGTACAAGGACCATAAATTGTACAAAGGTGACAAGGGCACTTCCTTCCTTGTAGATGAAGGACTGCACTTCCGCATCTGTACCGAAGACTGCAAGTTCAAGAACAACCCTAATGTATATTATGCCTTGCATAAATTAGAATTGGGGCATGGAAATCTTATCCCTTTGTGGTTATTCGGTTTTTTATATTGATAAACAATAGTATTACCTAATAAAAATTAGTAATTGTATGGCTAAACAAAAAAAATTCATCACATGTGATGGTAATCAAGCAGCAGCGCATATCTCGTATATGTTTTCAGAAGTAGCTGCTATTTATCCTATCACTCCGTCGTCTACCATGGCTGAGTATGTAGACGAATGGGCTGCTCAAGGCCGTAAGAACATCTTCGGCGAAACAGTTATGGTACAGGAAATGCAATCAGAAGGTGGTGCAGCAGGTGCTGTTCACGGTTCTTTGCAAGCAGGTGCCTTAACATCTACTTATACTGCATCTCAGGGTCTTCTGTTGATGATTCCTAACATGTATAAGATTGCAGGCGAATTCTTGCCTTGTGTATTCCACGTATCTGCCCGTACATTGGCTTCTCATTCCTTGTGTATCTTTGGCGACCACCAAGACGTAATGTCTTGCCGTCAGACAGGTTTCGCTATGTTGGCTGAAGGTTCTGTACAGGAAGTAATGGATTTGGCTGGTGTAGCTCATTTGGCTACCATCAAGAGCCGTGTTCCGTTCTTGAATTTCTTTGACGGTTTCCGTACATCTCACGAAATCCAAAAGATTGAAATGTTGGAAAACGAAGACCTCGCTCCGCTCATCGACCAAGACGCTTTGGCAGCATTCCGTAGCCGTGCATTGACTCCAGAAAAGCCTGTTGCACGTGGTATGGCTGAAAATCCTGATACTTTCTTCGCTCACCGCGAATCTTGTAATCCTTACTACGAAGCTGTTCCTGCCATCGTAGAAGAATACATGGAAAAGATTTCTGAAATCACTGGCCGCAAGTATGGCTTGTTCGATTACTACGGTGCTGAAGACGCTGACCGCGTTATCATCGCTATGGGTTCTGTAACAGAAGCTATTCGTGAAGTAATTGACTATTTGACAGCTAAGGGTGAAAAGGTAGGTTTGGTAGCCGTACACTTGTATCGTCCATTCTCGGCTAAGCATTTCTTGGCAGCTGTTCCTAAGACTGCTAAGCGCATTGCTGTTCTCGATAGAACAAAGGAACCAGGTGCTAACGGTGAACCTTTGTACCTCGACGTAAAAGACTGCTTCTATGGCAAGGCCGACGCTCCTGTTATCGTAGGTGGACGCTATGGTTTGGGTTCTAACGACACCACTCCTGCTCAAATCTTGTCAGTATATGAAAACTTGGCAATGAACGAACCGAAGAATGGTTTCACTATCGGTATCGTTGATGACGTAACCTTCACTTCTCTCCCACAGAAGGAAGAAATCGCTATGGGTGGTGAAGGTATGTACCAAGCTAAGTTCTATGGTTTGGGTGCTGACGGTACTGTAGGTGCTAACAAGAACTCTGTAAAGATTATCGGTGACAATACCGACAAGCATTGTCAGGCATACTTCTCTTACGACTCTAAGAAGTCAGGTGGTTTCACTTGCTCTCACCTCCGTTTCGGTGACTCTGAAATCCGCTCTACTTACTTGGTAAATACTCCGAACTTCGTAGCTTGCCACGTTCAGGCTTACTTGAAGATGTACGATGTGACTCGCGGTTTGCAGAAGAACGGTACATTCTTGCTGAACACTATCTGGGAAGGCGAAGAATTGGCTGCTAACTTGCCAAACAACGTGAAGAAGTATTTCGCAGACAACAATATCTCTGTTTACTATATCAATGCAACTAAGATTGCTCAGGAAATTGGTTTGGGTAACCGTACCAACACTATCCTCCAGAGTGCATTCTTCCGCATCACCGAAGTTATCCCTGTTGACTTGGCTATCGAACAAATGAAGAAGTTCATCGTGAAGTCTTATGGCAAGAAGGGTGAAGACATCGTGAACAAGAACTATGCTGCAGTTGACCGCGGTGGTGAATACAAGCAATTGGCTGTTGACGCTGCTTGGTCTAACCTCCCAGCTGATGAAAAGGCTGCAAACAATGATCCTGCATTCATCAACGAAGTGGTTCGTCCTATCAACGCTCAGAACGGTGACTTGTTGCCTGTTTCTGCATTCAAGGGTATCGAAGACGGTACATGGCCACAAGGTACTGCTGCTTACGAAAAGCGCGGTGTAGGTGCATTCGTTCCGGTTTGGACTGCTGAAAACTGTATCCAGTGTAACAAGTGTGCATTCGTTTGTCCTCACGCTTGTATCCGTCCGTTCGTTCTCGACGAAGCTGAAGCTGCCGGCTTGAACGCTCCGATGATTGACATGAAGGCTCCGGCTGCCATGAAGGGCATGAAGTTCCGTATGCAGGTAGGCGTTATGGACTGCTTGAGCTGCGGTAACTGTGTGGATGTATGTCCGGGCAATCCGAAGGCTGGTGGTCCTGCCCTCAAGATGGTTCCATTGGAAGGTCAGTTGGGCGAAGCTGCTAATTGGGAATACTGCGTGAAGAACGTGAAGACTAAGCAAGCTTTGGTGGACATCAAGCAAAGCCCGAAGAACTCACAGTTCGCTACTCCGTTGTTCGAATTCTCTGGTGCTTGCTCGGGTTGTGGTGAAACTCCATACGTGAAGTTGATTTCTCAGTTGTTCGGTGACCGTCAGATGGTGGCTAACGCTACAGGTTGTTCTTCCATCTACTCTGGCTCTATCCCGTCAACTCCTTATACTACCAACGAAAAGGGTCAAGGTCCTGCATGGGCTAACTCATTGTTCGAAGACTTCTGCGAATTTGGTCTTGGTATGACTTTGGCAAACAAGAAGATGCGTGCTCGTATCGTTGAATTGCTCGGTCAGTGCATGGCTAACGAAGAAACTCCTGCTGAATTCAAGGAAGCTGCTCAGGCTTGGTTGGACGGCATGAACGATGCTGAAGCTTCTAAGGCTGCTGCCGCTACATTGAAGCCAATGATTGAAGCAGGTGCTGCTGCAGGTTGTCCTTCTTGCGCTAAGTTGGTTGAATTGAGCCACTACCTCGTTAAGCGTTCACAATGGATCATCGGTGGTGACGGTGCTTCTTACGATATCGGTTACGGTGGTCTCGACCACGTTATCGCATCTGGCGAAGATGTAAACATCCTCGTACTCGATACAGAAGTTTACTCTAACACAGGTGGTCAGTCTTCTAAGGCTACTCCACTCGGTGCTATCGCTAAGTTTGCTGCTGCCGGTAAGCGTGTACGCAAGAAAGACCTCGGTATGATTGCTACTACTTACGGTTATGTTTACGTAGCTCAGATTGCTATGGGTGCTGACCAAAGCCAGTGCTTGAAGGCTATCCGTGAAGCTGAAGCTTATCCTGGTCCATCTATCGTGATTGCTTACGCTCCATGTATCAACCACGGTTTGAAGAAGGGTATGGGTAAGGCACAGGCTGAAGAAGCTGCTGCAGTAGAATGTGGTTACTGGCACTTGTGGCGTTACAACCCAGCCCTCGAAGACGAAGGCAAGAACCCATTCACACTCGACTCTAAGGAACCGAAGTGGGAAGGCTTCCAAGACTTCTTGAAGGGTGAAGTTCGTTTCGCATCAGTCATGAAGCAATTCCCGACAGAAGCTGCCGGTTTGTTCCAAGCTTGTGAAGACATGGCTAAGAAGCGTTATCAAAGCTACATCCGCATGTCTAAAATGGATTGGTCTGAATAATCTCGTTTCGATTATTATATAAAGTAATGGCGGCTCTCTTTTGAGGGTTGCCATTACTTTTTTAAGTTTTATTCTATCCAAATTTCTGCAACAAGCCCAACGAATATACGAAAAGACAGTAAAATTCTTTCATCTTTTTCCGTGAATAATTAAGTACTTTATAGGATTCCCTACACTCAAATAGGAGGCTGTGCCAAAATTTTGACACAGCCTCAAACTTCATGCAGCAAGCAGACTAATGACAACCGGTCATCTTCTTTCTACTTCTGATTCATTCATGAATAAATAGGACTTTTTATAGCCTCCATAATCCACTACTATCTTTTCCAATACAACACCCGGATCAAGCGGTTTGAAGGTCAAAGTCTGTACATTACCCTCCTTAACAGGAAGAGTCAACTTCACTTCTTTTTCTATTACTCTACGAGCTACCGTAGGATAAAAGACCGAATAGATGTTTTCGGGTTCTTCATTCAAGTCGTGATTGAAATTGATAATTTCCTCATTACCTCCTTCAAAGCCAACGGAATATTTATGTCCCTCATGGTTAAGGAAAGCCAATGTAGATTTCACTATAATATGCACCTTGACATCCCCTTTCACATTTTCAGGTAGTTTCATCTTATAGGATATCGACGCTCCTTCGGGCGATTGGATATAAGGCATTACGGCGATTCCACTCAATGTACGTCCCATATAAGGAATTACTGTCCACTCTGTACCTTCTGGAGCTTCACACGCATAATAATGCTCTGCTTCCATTGCTACATATCCGTCATTTCCCGTAAAGGTATATCCGCCTTTAGCCTCATCCGCTTTTTCTATACGGAATATTTCGGGCATCGTATCACCAGGGAAATTATCATTCCACGAAGTATAGCCAATGTGCTTCTGAATCATCATGCCATTCCATTTACCACCCGACATCACTTCGTTGTATTCACGACATAATTGAGCATCACGCTTGAAAGTTTCCTCTACCTTGTCAGCCCAATAATTAGCTTGCGGATTATTTTCCTTGTAAAGTTTATGGTTCATAGCTTGTGCATAGTACATTTCGTACACGTTGGACAAAGCCTGTATCGGGAAAAGAATAATTTGCCTGTACACATCCCTATATTCAGGTGCCAATGAAAGATACTGACGCAAAGCTTCGGCCTCCAGTTTCACGAATTCATCCGATACTTGCTTCCATTCACCGGTTTCCAAATTATAGGTATCCTTGTCGAGCATTTCTGCGGTCACTCTACCGGCATATTTACTATAAAAATTAAAAATGCGAGTTGCTTCCTTGGCTTGGTCGGCACCCAATTGTTGAGTAAAGAACTGCAAAGGATGTTCAAGCAGATTATCTGCCGAATATTGTGTAGGATTCCATGCCATATTCAAGAAAAGCGTAATGGGATATTCCATCGGTTTCAAATCGCCAACGTTCAGCACCCATAATTTATCCACTCCATAGTTATAGGTCAGTTGCATTTGTTCCCACAAGTTTTGTATAGGTGTAACATTCAACCATTTGGAATTTCGGGGTGCACCCACATAATCCACGTGATAATACATGCCCCATCCACCAGGATGCTTACGTTCTTCAGCATTAGGCAATCTACGCACATCACCCCAGTTATCATCACATACCAGCATGATAACATCATCGGGCACACGCAGTCCCATATCGTAGTACTTTTGTACCTCCTTATAGATAGCCCAAACTTGTGGCCGTTTTTCTGGAGCCTTACCGGTTACTTCTTTAATGATCTTCCGTTGATTCTTGAAAATAGTCTTCATCAACTTCATGGTCTTTTCATATTGAGCCACATGTTCATGATCTTTTCCTTCTTCACCACCTATCGGAGCATCACCATCCCCTCTCATACCAATAGTTATCAAGTCCTCCGTATGAAGCGCACGTTCAATACCTTCACGGAAGAACTGATCTATGACTTTCTGGTTGGTAGCATAGTCCCATGCTCCATATTCTTTCCTTTTACGTGCCCATTCCTGATGATTGCGTGCCATCGGTTCATGATGCGATGTTCCCATAATAATCCCCATATCGTTTGCCGTCTTGCTATTCAAAGGATCATCGGCATAGAAACTCCAGCTCCACATGGCCGGCCACATATAATTGGCACGTAAGCGAAGCAATAATTCGAACACACGCGCATAGAAACGATGGTCACCATAATTGGTTCCATATGTATTCTTTACCCATGTAGTCAGACAGGGAGCTTCATCATTCAGGAAAATACCACGATAGCGTACAGCCGGTTCGCCTGCCGTATATTCTCCTTTCACTATAGAAAGATTATCCTGATGCATTACAGGAGCATCTGCCCAGTCATACCAAGGTGATACCCCAATCTGTTCTGACAATTCATAGATACCATAAACTGCTCCTCTACGATCACTACCCACAATGACCAATGCCTCATCCACATTTTCAAAGGGATTCTTTACAACAGTCATCAAATACATCTCGCACTTCCCTCTGAGTTGTACAAGGTTCATTTTTTTATTTTTAACCAACTGTTTGATAATCCGGCTTTCGAGGGTACCTACAATTATCATCCGTTTGCCTTCCGGAGCATGAACCAGTTCAGCTTTCTTACCGCAAACACGCTGAAAGTCGGCCTGCAAATTACCAGCTGCAATTTGTACCGCAACATTATCCTCCGCATCAATCAAAATAGCAGTAGGATTTCCATTTTCCAATAACGTAAATCTTTCAGGAGAAAGTTGATTGAAAGTAATTCCTTTGTGGTCGATAGCCTTTACCGTAGCCGTAGCCATTAATAGGAATGTAGCGAAAATTGTGAATAGTTTTTTATACATAAACAAGAGTTTAAAAGGTTTGATTAAATGATTGACAAATTTAGAAAAAATAATGATATACAAACATCGATTGAAGCAATTCATCGAGGACATCACAAATAAAAGACAAAAATTTTGTCCATTATTCCAAACATATCTATCTTTGAAGGGAACAAGAAAAACAAGAACAATGGATAAGATATCAAATTCAGTCCTTACCGTGGAAATTTCCAAACACGGTGCCGAGCTGCAAAGCATCAAGAAAAATGGAAAAGAATATTTATGGCAAGGCAATCCCCAATTTTGGGGACGTCGTTCACCGGTGCTTTTCCCTACCGTAGGACGCGTATGGGAAGACCAATACCGCCACATGGGAAACACTTACGAAATTGGTCAGCATGGTTTTGCCCGCGACATGGACTTCAAGGTTACTTTCAAGGACGATGACGGTATCGTGTATTGGTTAGAAAGTACACCCGACACGTTGAGCAAATTCCCTTTTCCTTTCCGACTGATGATTGGCTACATACTCGATGGTAATAAGATTACCGTAAAGTGGAGAGTTGAAAACATGGGAGCCATGGATATGTATTTCCAAATTGGTGCCCATCCGGCTTTCTACTTTCCCGACTTCGACCCGAAGACCGAAGACCGTTGCTATTTTTCATTCGACAATAACAAAGGATTAACATACATTTCACCCGTAGAAAAAGGTTGTGTATCACCCGAAGTGCATCCCCTCCAACTTAACGAAGACGGTTTGATGGCTGTAAATATACATACATTCGATTGCGATACCTATATTTTCGAAAACAAGCAATTGAAAAGGATTTCTCTACTCACCAAAGAAAAGAGACCATACATCAGTTTGGAATTCGACACTCCATTGGTAGCACTCTGGACGCCTACCAAGACCAAGCCCGATTGTCCGTTCGTATGCATCGAACCATGGTATGGCCGTTGCGACTCCATCGGCTATCAAGGTGAATTCAAGGACCGTGAATGGATGCAGAAATTAGAACCCAAAGGAGTATTCGATGTAAGTTACGATATTATAATTGAATAATGCTATGAAAAAAAACATCTCACTTAAAACGATTGTTTATTTACTTTTACTATTCAGTATTACAAGTTGTAAAGACCAGTCAAAATGTATTTATTACACAACAGTATCAGGCAATCCTTTAGAACCTACTGAAAAGTTTAAACAGATTTATAGTATTGCATCAAATGAATATAAAGACGGTAAAGGATGTTTAGAATTATATGCCGACTTATATGAGATAGACAGTAAATTATTTCAGGGGTCTCATGATCTACAATCCATAACCCTTCCCACAAGTGTTAGTATCATTGAAGCCTATGCATTTGCCGATTGTGAGAATCTCAAGACTATTGATTTCCAAAAGAATTCCAGATTGGCTAAAATTGAGAAGTTTGCCTTTGCCAATTCAGGCTTGGAAACATTTCATTGTTCCAATGGGATTGGTGACATAGAATATGGAGCCTTTTCCAATTGCAAAAAGTTAAAAGAATTCTCCGGCCTCAATGCGACCAAAGATGGGAAAGGAATATTTCATTTGTATGTAACAGGGAGTAAACACCTGATAGGAGTAGCTATAGCGAATGAAGAAACATACACCATATCAGATGAAATAAACGAAATTTGTTCGTACACTTTCAATGGTTATGAAAATTTACGTACCGTATATGTCCCTAATTCGGTTAAGTATATACACCTCAATGCTTTCCATGAATGCCCTTCCCTTGAAATGGTTCATTTAAGCAAAGACCTTCCTGTCATTGTAGATAAAGGGAAAAAGACCTCATTCAGTTTCAACACCAATCCTAAACTTAAAATCAGTTTACCTGCCCCCACCGATAAAAAAACTCTTTACGGTTGGAAATATACATCTTGGTACCATTTCATTAGGGACAAACGAGCTTATACCCGCGATGAGCAATAAAAGCTATATATAAAATCAATTCAAGCCAATCCATTCAAAACGAATCAATTGGCTTGAATTATTTTAATCTCAATCACTATTACTATGGCTAATCATAAATACTGAAGCCTCTTCTATCCCTAACCTTTGATTCGGCATCCCATTCCTATTACGCTTAATGGAAGTTTGAACAGGCATATTCAAGGCTTGTTTCAGTACTGTTTGATTAACTTCCATCGAATTACCATCTATATCAAAACCATACCATTGATTACCATCATAACAATACCAACGTACATCCGATTTATTCTTATATCCCAAAGCCCAATGAGCATCTCTATAAGAATCTAAAACGGAAACTATTTTTTCATACTGAGCAGGGAGCAAAATATCTTTGGTAGGAGTAAGACGTGCTCGTTTTAAATAATCTAATGCATATTCATCCAATGTCCATTCTCCATATTTTCCAACACCCCATTTCCCTGTACGAATATCTTTAAACAAATATCCCTGCCATAGCTGGTACATACTCTTTAAATGGACCATAACAATACCATTTAGCCCACGGCTCAACATAATACAAAGCATAAAAACCAGAAGTTGTATTTATACGAGTATATTTATATGGAAGGCCACTAAAATCGGATGAAAATTCCGGTTGTTCAATCAATTCAGCCCCATCACATAAAGTAAAATTATCAGTATAAATACTATAAAGCCGATACGTTCCTTTCTCTGCAGCATAATAAGCACGCTTATCCAAGACCGGCGTAATAGTATCATAGATTGGTTCAAGAATTTGCTGGGTTCCACGATATATTCCCCACAAACGTCCGTCTTCTGTATCTACATAACAAAACTCTGAATCATCCATATAAACGACTTTAGGTTTACATGCGACAAACGACAATACGATAACAAATAATATCAATTTTTTCATGGCCATTATATATTTAATTCACGAATTTAAGATTCTAAAAATTCTGTATCTCCTTCTTCTATTGTTCCCATTTTTTCTTTCTGTTCATTTTTAGTACAAAGAATTACAATCCAGGCATAAGGAAGAAAAGGAAGATGTAATACCCCGACAACACCTGTGACAAGACCAATAAACGGAACAAAAGCAGTCAACAATAAAATCGTTACTATCATTACATATTTTTTGTAATAACAATAATAATTCATCGCAATATGAGTCCAAGAAACTATAAACGAAATAACACATGCCAATAGCATTAGCCACATACCAACGCCCATTCCATCTGCAGGAGTCAAGTTCCATTCAGTATGAAAAAATGCTATTAAATAAACACATATTCCAAAAGGAATCAGATTCAAGTAATAAGCTATACGCGGACTATTTTTTCTCCATTGTAAAACAGCATTAAATAATGAGACGAAAGGAATCAGGGCCAAAAAAGGCAACCAAAATGCCTTTGGTGAAATACCCATTGAAATACATAACGCATTTCCCGTAGAAGAATTTGAATCGTTCAACAGAAAAACGCCCTCAATAAAAGAAAAATCCATCCAAGGGAGCAAATAAGCAATCACAATAACAGTGGAACAGATTGCTTGAGTCCATGATTTGTTCGTATTCATAAGTTACTTTGCAATACATTTATACTTCTATTGTAAATATAGAAAACATTTAACATAGAAAAAGAACTATTCAACATATTTCATGATTATTATAAGAAAAGCATGATTCAATCTTATCGGCTTCCCAAATAAAGGAATACCATACCGATCAAGACTAAAAGCAAATCTACTGCCTTGCTCTTCAAGTTCTTTTCCTTGAATGCCATGGCACCGAAGATAAAGGAAACAATCACACTACCTCGACGAATCATGGATACAATAGAAATCATGGCACCATCCAGACTCAAAGCATAGAAATAAACGAAATCGGCTGCCGAAAGAAAAATAGAGATCAATATGATGGCCCAGTGCCAATGAAAAGGAGTCGTACTCTTCCGTTTGGGCCACCACAACAAAAGAAGCATCGCACCCATCATGAAGAACTGATAGATATTATACCACGACTGCACCACCATCCTATCCAATCCAATGCCACCCTGATCAATTGGAGCCATCAGATATTTATCATACAAACCGCTAACTGCTCCCAACATAGAAGCCAGCACCACAAAATAAATCCATTTGTTGTGTTTGAAGTCAATCCCTTCTTTTTTCCCGCTACGGCTCAACATAAAGAATGAAAATACAGCCATCAACACTCCAATCCATTGATAAAGATTCAAACGTTCCCCAAAAACCAGCAACGCACCGACCAATACCATTACCGGACGGGTAGCATTAATCGGCCCTACAATGGTTATCGGCAAGTTCTTCATTCCAAAATAACCGAATATCCACGATGAAAGAACAATGCAGGACTTCAGCAATACATATTTCTGCACCTCCCAATCGGATGACGGTACATAAAAGATGCTTCCATCCAGAGCGGAAGAAGTGCTTGACAAAACGATGAAGGGAAGAAAAATCAAGCTGGAAAACAATGTATTAAGAAACAAGACCGGAATAACCGCATTATTCTTCAGCGACTGTTTCTTGAACACATCATAGAATCCCAACAAGGTAGCCGAGAGAAAAGCATAAACCAACCACATATTTTCACCTTTTTAATTAACGGATGCAAAGGTACACTTTTTTCTTGCTCGATTCAAATACAATATGTACTTTTGACCAAATAGAATATACCGGCTCATGAAAGAAAATGTACTTGCCAAACTGAAAATACTGACCGAATCGGCCAAATACGATGTATCCTGCTCCAGTAGCGGAACGGTTCGTCGTAACCAAGCAGGTACATTGGGAAATACCGTAGGAGGAATGGGCATCTGCCACAGCTTTGCCGAAGACGGACGATGCATCTCCCTCTTGAAAATCATGCTGACCAATTATTGCATTTACGATTGTGCCTATTGCATCAACCGACGAAGCAATGACATTCCCCGTGCCACACTTTCTGTGAGCGAATTAGTCGACCTCACCATCGAATTCTACCGGCGGAACTACATCGAAGGATTGTTCCTCAGCTCGGGAGTAGTCCGTAACCCCGACTATACCATGGAACGACTGGTCCGAGTAGTCAAAGACCTTCGCACCATACACAAGTTCAATGGATACATCCACCTGAAAAGTATTCCCGGAGCAAGCCGTGAGCTAGTCAACGAAGCAGGACTCTATGCCGACCGTATGAGTGTAAACATCGAAATTCCGAAAGAAGAGAATTTAAAGATGCTGGCACCCGAAAAAGACCACCAAAGCGTTTACCAACCGATGCGATACATCCAACAAGGTGTACTCATCAACAAGGAAGACCGCAAGAAATTCCGTCATGCTCCCCGCTTCGTCCCTGCCGGACAAAGTACCCAAATGATTGTAGGAGCCACTTCCGAAACGGACAAAGACATTCTTTTCTTATCGAATGCCCTTTATCAGCATCCCACCATGCGAAGGGTGTATTATTCGGGATACATATCCGTAAACACTTACGACAAACGGTTGCCAGCCTTGAAACAACCTCCTCTCGTCCGTGAGAACCGGTTGTATCAAGCCGATTGGCTCCTACGATTCTACCAGTTCAAAGTGGACGAAATTGTAGATGACGCTTTCCCCAATCTGGACCTTGAAATAGACCCGAAACTAAGTTGGGCACTCCGTCATCCCGAACATTTTCCTATAGACATCAATCGGGCTGATTATGAAATGATACTCCGTGTACCCGGTATCGGAGTAAAGTCGGCACGTCTCATTGTAGCGTCCCGACGATTTTCCAGACTTGGATATTATGAATTGAAAAAAATAGGAGTTGTCATGAAAAAAGCACAATACTTCATTACATGCAACGAACTCCCTATCCGCACCATCCACGAATTGACTCCTATCGGAATACGGAAACTGTTGCTCCCGACTCCCAAGAAGCGTAAAACGGATGAACGACAATTATTATTGGATTTTGAGGATACGCCATGACCATTTTTATTTACGACCATACCTTCGACGGTTTGTTGACCTGCATTTTCGATGCATACAACCGAAAGACTTTCCCCGACTTACTTTTGCAGGAAGGGGAACCGTTACCGTTGTTCTACGATGAAGTAGTCTCCATCACCACCTCCGAAGAGAAACATGTCCGTGTATGGCAAGGGTTACAAAAGAGAATCTCGGCTGCCGCCCTGTCGAATCTCACCTACGGCTGGTTGTCCGAGTTGCCCGAAGTAGACATGCTCCTATTCCGTTACATGCGGAAAATCTTCGACTCCCCCATTTCCATTGAGACCAATTTTGCCGACCCCAATGTGTTGGAATTATCAAAGATATGGAAGAAAGTCGATTGGGAACGGTTGCGTATCCTTCAATTCCTCCGTTTTCAGAAAGCCGCCGATGGTACATTCTTTGCTGCTATCGAACCACGGCACAATGTCCTGCCGCTCACCATCCATCATTTCAAGGATCGGTTTGCCGACCAGCCCTGGATTATCTACGACATCAAACGTCGATACGGATATTACTACAATCTAACAACTGTCGAAGAAGTTACATTCGACAATACCGAGCAATCGCATTTCATTACAGGAATGCTCAGTGAGGAATTAATGGACAAAGACGAAAAGACATTCCAACAATTATGGAAAACCTACTTCCATTCCATATGCATCAAAGAGCGTCTCAATCCACGGAAACATCGGCAAGACATGCCCGTAAGGTATTGGAAATACTTGACTGAAAAACAAAACCGATAACATCTTGAAAGAAAAAACTAAAATTATTCTATCTTTTTATTGCTAATTTAAAAACTTTACTTACTTTTGGCGATTATTTATAAATCAATTAACCATTCATATACCCATGAGTAAAGTAAAATATTACAAAGGTGGCGATCAGCCCCTCGAATTGCACAAGGTTCGTGTTGTGCAGAAACTTCATTTAGTACCTATCGAACGTCGTATGGAAGCCTTGAAAGAAGGTGGTTTCAACACTTTCCGTTTGAGCACTCTCGACGTTTATCTCGATATGTTGACCGATAGTGGTGTAAATGCCATGAGCGACAATCAGGTAGCAGCTATGCTCCGTGCCGATGATGCTTACGCTGGTTCACAATCGTTCATCCGCTTGCAGAAGGCTGTAGAAGATGTTTTGGGCAAGAAATATTTGTTGCCTGCCCACCAGGGTCGTGCTTGCGAAAACATCTTGGCAAAGGCTTTCATCAAGAAGGGACAAGTGGTTCCTATGAACTACCACTTTACCACTACCCTTGCCCACATTCAGGAAATGGGTGCACGTGTAGCCGAACTTTATTATGACCGTGCCATGGAACTCAAGAGCGACCATCCGTTCAAGGGTAACATGAACATCGAAAAGCTGGAAGAACTCATCCAGACAGAAGGTAAGGAAAACATTCCTTACATCCGTATGGAAGCCTCTACCAACCTGATTGGTGGCCAGCCATTCTCTATGGCCAACTTGATGGACGTTCGTCGCATTGCCGACAAGTATGGCATCATGCTTGTGCTCGATGCATCACTCCTGGGCGAAAATGCATACCTCATCAAGCAACGCGAAGAAAAGTGGAAAGAAAACTCATTGGGCGAAATCCTGAAGATGATGACCGGCTTGGCCGATATCGTTTACTTCTCGGCCCGTAAGCTCACTTCTTCTCGTGGTGGTGGTATCTGTACCAACCAACGCGAACTTTACGGACAGATGGAAGCTTTGATTCCTTTGTTCGAAGGTTTCTTGACTTACGGTGGTATCTCTGTTCGCGAAATCGAAGCCATGACCGTAGGTATGTACGAAACATTGGACGAAACAGCTATCAGCCAGAGTCCTGAATTCATCAAGTACCTGGTTACTGAACTCGAAAAGCGCGGTGTACCTATGGTAACTCCTCCAGGGGTATTGGGTGCTCACGTCAATGCGATGGAATTCTGTAGCCACATTCCTCAAGAAGAATATCCGGCCGGTGCCTTGGCAGCTGCCTTCTACCTTATCTCGGGTGTTCGTGGTATGGAACGTGGTACTGTATCAAGTACTCGTGACGAAAACGGTAAAGAAATCTTGGCCGATGTTGAATTGCTCCGTTTGGCCGTACCTCGCCGTGTATTCACATTGTCACAAATCAACTATGTAATCGACCGTATGCACTGGTTGTACGACAATCGTCACCTCATTGGTGGTTTGAAGTTTGTTTACGAACCCAAGGTGCTCCGCTTCTTCATGGGTGGTTTGGAACCAACCAGCAACTGGCCTAACCGCTTGATGGAAAAGTTCCGCGAAGATTTTGGTGACAGCTTATAATAGATTGTTTTTTGCAATATATAGAGAGGGGTGTCTATTGGACGCTCCTCTTATTTTTTTCATATAAAACAATTTCGCTTTACGACAAGTTATCAAATTTATATAACCATGTACCTCTTCAACTTAAGTTTTTCTTTACCTTTGCAATCAACAAAAACATAACCCTATGACGAAAGCAATCTTTTTTGATATCGACGGGACATTGGTCAGTTTCCAGACACATACCATACCGGCTTCGACTATCGAGGCCTTGACTCTTGCACACCAGCAAGGCATCCAAATCTTCATCGCCACCGGTCGGCCTACCCTCATCATCAACAACCTGGGCGAGTTGCAAAGCCGGGGGTTGATAGACGGATACATCACCATGAACGGGGGCTACTGCTATGTGGGTGATGAACTGGTGTATAAAAGTTGTATTCCCGAGTACGATGTGCAGACCATTGCCCGCTTCTGTCAAGAGAGAAATTATCCTTGCATCTTTGTAGGTGAGCACGATGCATCGGTTTGTCAGCCCGACGATATGTTGCGCTACATTTTCTATCAGCACTTGGGAGTGAAGGAATTCCCTGTAGAAGATTTCGACAAGGCCATCCAACGCGATGTTTACCAAATCACTTCCTTCTTCAATTCCGAACAAGAAAAGGAGCTGCTTCCGCATGTAGGCAATTGTGAGTTCGGCCGATGGCATCCGGCTTTTGTGGATATCACCGCCAAGAACAACACCAAGCAGAAGGGCATTGACAAGTTTATAGAGCGCTTTGGATTCAAGCTGGAAGAAACTATGGCCTTTGGGGATGGAGGTAATGATATGGGCATGCTTCGCCATGCAGGCATCGGAGTGGCCATGGGCAATGCTACCGACGAGGTAAAGGCAGCGGCCGACTATGTCACTACCTCTGTGGACGAGGATGGCATCTATCATGCCTTGAAACATTTTGGAGTGATTTGAATAAAATGAGACACAAGCCAACTATCATCCGCGGGGCATTGCTTCTGGCAAGCATCGGCTTCATCATAGCATGCCGCTATATGCCGGCTTTGGCCGAGTGGTATGCCCGTGAGGTGTATCCATTCCTCTCATCGGTGTTATCGGCCTTTTCCTCGCTCTTCCCCTTCCCTCTGGAAGAAATCCTGGTGGTAAGCCTCATCCTATGGCTTGTTCTCTATCCCGTCAGAAAACGGAAGAAAGGCATCTCCTGGCGAAAGATTCTTCTGGGCGAAGTCGAAATATTAGCTTGGGTGTATGTGTGGTTTTACATGGGATGGGGGTTGAACTACTTCCGATACAACATCTACACCCGCATGCAGATGCCTCCGGTTGCTTATGAAGAACAGCGTTTCAAGGACTTTCTAAAGGAATATACCGAGCAATTAAATGCAACTTATCAGCCTCATACAGAAATAGATGCCGACACATTGAAAAAGCATATCAGTGGTTTCTATGCCCATTTGCCCGCTATGTATGGATTGACAAAGCCCAAGGCGTGGCAAGAGCCCAAGGAGTTTATCTTTACCCCCTTGTACTCCAAGGTGGGTGTGCTGGGTTCTATGGGACCTTTTCTGGCCGAGGCGCAACTCAATGCCGACCTCCTCGCCGTGCAATATCCCTTTACTTATGCCCACGAATTTTCCCATCTGTTGGGGGTAAGCAACGAGGCCGAGGCGAATTATTGGGCCTATCGGGCTTGTACAGAATCGGACATTACAGCCCTGCAATATTGCGGACACTTTGGATTGTTGCCCTACGTCATCTCCAATGCTTCCCATCTGTTGCCGAAAGAAGATTACCAGGCATGGTTGCAAACCATCCGCCCTGAAGTGAAAGAGCAATTCAACGCCAAGAACCGCTATTGGAAGGAACGCTATTCGCCCTTGGTAGGTCAAGCACAAGACTTTGTCTACAATCTCTTCTTGAAGGGCAACCAGATTCCTTCGGGCAAGAAAAACTATGCAGAAGTGATCGGGTTGTTGCTTTCGTTGAACGAAAAGAAGGAACAAGTCAGATTCCACTTGAACAAACGAAGGAAATAGTGTATTTTGTATCGAGCAAGTCCTATGAAATGATACTGCCAAAGTTAGAATTTCTTTGATATTTTCATATACTAATTACTTGATTTATTATATTTGCTCTCATGTAAATTTAACTACTGCAATTCAATTATAGGTTAAAATATGATGAGCCCTAAAATTCCTCAAAACATAGAAAAATACAACTCTCATTATTCCGAAAGGGGATTATGGAGCAAAATCAAATCTGTAGCAAAGAAAGCCGGCAGTAAAACCATCTATATGGTATTACTATTACATTATGTATTAAAGTCGCCTGATGTCTCCATCAAAGAAAAAGCCAAAATTTATGGTGCATTGGGATACTTCATTCTCCCTATCGATTTGATACCTGATGCCATTCCGTTTGTGGGATATTCAGATGATATAACAGCATTGGCTTCTATACTTCATTCAGTATGGAAAAACGTCACACCCGAGATAAAACAACAAGCTCAACAAAAATTAAAGGATTGGTTTGATAATAAAGAACCCTAATTCATTTACCGATAGAACCGAGCGTACATGATTGCAATCCTTCCCTCTTGCCCACCACATAAGTCTGTCCTTCTTCCCCATCGAATGACAAACCGGTCAGATACAAAGGTTGCCCCACACAAAACAAAGTGGCACGGAAAGTAGACTGAGGTTGTAGCTTGCTATTTTTCACCTCCAAAATACGGAAACAAAAGTCGCCCAAATAAACTATCCGACAATAACGGTCGGGCTTCCATTGCAACTCCAGCACATCCCCTTCTTTCAGTTGCCCCACCTGTATCTGTTCACATTCCAAGAAAGACGATGATACTTTTCCTTTCTGGAAATCCACAAATTCCTTCCATTCTTTATAACCGATGAAGCGAGCGAAGACCGACAATGTACTTTCGTTGGGTATATGAGAACTACTAACATACCCCCACAAACGTTTGATTGTAGAGGGGCTGACCGTATCGCCTATCATTTCCTTAATCTTAAGTGAGAGAAAATCGAAATCCATAGGTGTACGCATTCTTCTGTCCGCCTTTCTTTCAGTTTCTTTCCTCAATATATCTATCCAAAGTTTATCTTCTTCCATGCCTCTATCATTGATTCGGGTGCAAAATTAAGTAAAAAGAACAGATAGGCAAGTTTACCAAAGCGCATGAACCAACTTGAACCAAAGTTTCGCAATCCAATTTGCTCACACTTATCTATTTTTGTCTATCAGAACATAAAGCAGAAGCGGTCTTACATATTTTTAAGTTTATCATTTGTTTTTCGAAATTCTTTTCCTACATTTGCGAATAATAACCTAAAAAACAAAAAAAGGAACAGAAAGAGCGATAACTGAAAATATGATTTGAACGTCTGAGACGGTTCATTTGATTCACTTAAATCTCGCAAATTTAACGAATACTCAAATGACGTCGGAATGCGCGTTCACACCCTCATAGGGCGTGGACTGCTTCTGCTTATTTGGTATTCGGGGCAATGCGAGAGCCTAAGTGAACAAATAAGAATGAAGTGGGTTTACGCTCTTTATTTTGTGTGGAATTTATTTTATTAACCAAATTATATTATCAGTTATGGAAGAAACAAAAAAATGTCCTTATTGTGGCGAAGAAATTATGGCTGTAGCCAAAAAGTGCAAACATTGTGGTGAATGGTTGGGAGAAGAACAATCCACTTCTTCTGTACAATCTCCAACAAATACCTATTCATCAAATCAGGAGCCTACATTGGGATTCTTTGAATACTACATGGACAACGTAATGAACAGTGGCGAAAGTGAAACTTCAAAATTCAGTTTCGACTTTTCCGGTTCCATGCCAAGAAGACAATTCTGGGTATCTATTGTTCTGCTGAACATCATTTATGGAACATTAGGATTATTAATGTTACCACTATTAAATGTATTAGGCAATATTGCTCTTATTATTTTAGGTGTATATTGTCTCATGTTTGCTGCCAAACTTATAGAATTACAAGTTCGTCGTTTACATGATGTAGATAAAAGTGGTTGGTTAGTCTTACTTGCACCAATACCATTTCTTCAAATTTATCCATTCTTGCTATATTTCCATAAAGGTTCTGATAGTGAACAGACAAGTTGGGGAAAGAAAGACACCATGAAGACTTTAGGCTTCATTGCTCTTATTTTCTTCTTAATGTTCATTATTGGTTTCATAGCCAACTTGCAATAGTTAATACAATCACTATGAAAAATTTCAATTATTTAATAATAGGGGTAGCATCTCTACTCCTATTATCTTGCGAGGAAACTCTCAACAAAGAAGAACTTAAGTTTGTAAACAATACTTTGGTCGAGAGAATGATGCAGGAAAAGTTTTGTGAAGAGTTTCCCGATGCTGTAGAACAACATATGGATGAACCATTCACAAGTTGGGTCGAAAATAAAACAGTACATTTCAATTTTGATGCAGGCGATGAACTGCTTAGTGTACTTGACTTTTATAGGGAAGCAAAGATAAAAGAAGCACGTAATATAGATGCATTCAACGAATTACTATGTCAATATGCTGAGAATGTAATCAATCACATAGAAGAGGTTTTTGGTTTTCTAAAAGAACAAGCTGAAAAAGATGTCTATGCTACAATTGGGGGTATTAATTATCTGAATAATTATTATGAAACATTTTATAATTGTCAGACATATTACGACAACTATAGTGTAGAAGACACCATGAAAATTTATTATAGAAAATCATATGATCCTATACTGGAACATTTCAGTAATACTCAAGAAATGATGGAAGAATGGATACCCACAATGATTCAAGGACTTACAGGACAAATAAACTTTAACAATGTTTATGATCAAGCCTTTGGATATTACAGAGACGATAGTGTAAATCCACTATTATACGATGAAAATAAATATAAAATTATTGATGCTTTAGTCATTACATATATAGCGAACTATCTTGATTACGATTTCGAATATACTAAAGCTAACGAAAAAGACGGTTTTATTTTAGATATAATCATACCTAAAATTGATTATATTGTCAATGCTTACGGAAGCATGGACGAAAACGGTAACATCATTGAGAACGAAAATGTTTGGGCTATTGGTTATGACAACCAACAAGCATTCATAGTTACACTTGTAAACAATAACGACAACATGAGAATGATATCCGAACCTATCGAATATGATGTAACACTCGTAGGAGAAGGATTGGATATGATTAACTAACTATTCAAATATCAGCCATTGACAAAAGAGGATGCATTTCATAAATCATCCTCTTTTTTTATTCCATGCAATATAATACGCAAGTATAAATTCCATAATTAGCCCTATAGTACGCAGGTATAGTTCATTCAAACCTAAACCGCGCCTCTTTTTCCGCCAAACGTATACGCCCACCGTGAAGTTCTTTGTGTACGTTCTCTATCGTAGATTCAACGATAGAAAGGCAGAGGGTATAGAAAGGATCATTTGTAGAGAGCTCAGACATCAACCAATTTTGGGCATCTGACTTTATCTCCGTTTTCCATTCTTCCATAGTTATCGGACGGAGAGAAACATGATGCTGCATAGTATCACAATGATGAAGATGAGGATGAAGACGGCTGAGAATTATCCCTCGTAAAGCTTGATTCAAACGTTCGTGGACAGAAAGATTACTCATAGCCAATCCTTGCCATTCGCGTTCTTTATCATCGAACATAGGACGATAGAACTGACGTACTTCTTCGTAATGCTCTGCCACATAATATTGCATCAATGGGCGGTATTTCTCAGCATCGATTTCTGCAAGCGGATGGCTTTGGATGAAAGTAACATACCCTGCATTAACTTTCTGCTGAAGACGAAGAAAGAGTTCTCCTTTATCTTTCTCCTGCGAAAGGAATGTCTGAAGTTCTCCTTTTTCGGTAATCTTATACACATGAAACAACCATGGGATCAAGACCTTATCCATCTCTGCATCTACATAATCCTTCAAAAGCCAACGATGCTGATAGGCTCCTAATGGTTCTTCAAGTCTTTGTTGCTTTTTAAAGACATTATCAATGGTCAGAAGAGCAGGAGCATCTGTTATTTCGCTCCGTTTTTCCTTGTTCTTTTCCTTCACCACAATCTTATCTTCGGTTATCGTTACATCCCTGGAAGGCATTATGGGCACAATACTATCTTTAGACTCCATTTCATCGGATACCTCTGTACGATGCGATGCGTCCGAAGTACGATAATTATAATATCCGACAAGGGGTATCAAAAGAAGCAAGCCAACTGTCAGTACCTTTTTAACGCGACATCCTAAGCGGTGTTTTTTGATAAGCGCAGGAATAGAAGCGGCTTCGGAAGGACGTTTCGACACTTCACTTCGACAACATTTTCTTGCTATAGCAAGTATCGACTTGTCCTTATTAACCAACTCTTCCAAAAGGATACCTAAGGCATAGATATCGGCACGTCCATCCACCTTCTCTCCTCTCTTCATTTGTTCGGGAGCGGCATAACGATGAGTACCTGCGGGTTCCTTCAGTATGGCATAACTATCGGCATCCGAAAAACCAAAATCAATCAGTTTCACATGATGTCCGTTAGCGGTTATCAGAATATTCTCGGGCTTCAAGTCGCGATGAACAATCTGCTTGGTATGGATATAAGAAAGAGCCTGACAAAGTTCATCTACCCAACGGGCTGTTTCTTGAAAAGAATGATTATGTCCTTCTATATATTCGCGCAGGGTAATTCCATCAACATATTCCAATACAATACATGCTCCATAGGGGGATATGGTTTCAAATCCCATAGTCTGTATGATATGCGGATGCGAAAGCTGATAACCTATATCAAATTCCTTTCGAAGAAGATTTCGATAAAGAGGATTTTCTACATATTCCTTCTTCAGGCATTTCAGCACAAACCATTTGCCCATTCGTTGGGCTTTGTACAACTGACAATAACCTTGATTCGAATCATGCAACAAGGTTATCTTCTCAAAGGAAGAAGATATAAAAGGAATTTCATTCCCATAAAAGCCTGAATCCGATTGGTCCATAGTCTACAAGAACAATTCTTCCGGATAACCCACATCCACCAGGAACAAGGCATGACCAGGTACGGAACTGCCTGCCGAACAACGGTCTTTCTTTTCAATCACTTGTCGGAAGCCCTCGAGGGTCATCTTGCCACGACCTACTTCTACCAATGTACCCACCACGGCACGAACCATGTTACGAAGGAAACGGTCGGACTGGATGGTGAATACCCATTCGTATTCATCCACTTGCGTCCACTCGGCTTGCATAATGCGACAATTGTTAGTCTTTACATCGGTATGGAGTTTGCTGAAACTGGTAAAGTCGATGTATTCGAAAAGTATCTTGGCTGCCTCGTTCATCTTGGCAAAGTTGAGGTCGTTGAACAATCGCCAGGCGTAATGCCGGTTGAATGGATTTTTACGGGTGGTTACATAATACTTATAAGTACGATAGGTGGCATCGAAACGGGCATGAGCATCGGGCCTTACTTTACGAACTTCAAAGACTGAAATGTCGTGAGGAAGCAGACGATTCAATTTATCTACAACCATACGTTCATCCAATTCGTCCTCGAAGTCAAAATGGGCCACCATCAATCGGGCATGCACACCGGCATCGGTACGCCCCGCTCCTACTATCTCGATGTCGCGGCGCAAGAAGGTGGAAAGCGCCTTCATCAACGTTTCCTGTACACTCACTCCATTAGGTTGAATCTGCCAACCGTGGTAGTTGGTGCCGTCATAAGCCAAATAAATGAAGTATCTCATCGGGCAGTAATATGGAAGCAACCTTGCTTCAGTTCATATTTCACGTAGCACATCTCCTTTTTCTTTAGGTCGCGCAGCACTTCCGAGAGCACTAATTTCAATGTATCCGCCCGCACATCCTGCATAGGTCTTCCGTCGGGGTCTTCCACCTTGTAGAAACGTTTCCAACTCACATCGAATGTGGTTCCGAACATGTGCACCGAGTTGGCCGATGCATTAAGATTCACCCTACGTAGTTTCTTCACATCGTCTTTGGTACGGAGCACCGAAGTTACGATTATCTGATTGGGGTTCAATCCTTTGTTTTCCAAAGAATCGAGGAAATTGGTTCCAATGGAATCGAGCAAAGCACTGGCTTTCGGCACGAGGAAAGGGATGGAATGCGTGAGCGAATCCACTTGATACAAATCACCCGATTCAATCTCGACCAATCGTTTTTTACCTAAATTCTTAGCCGCCTCACGCCCTTGTATGGGCTTGATGCCAATCTTTTTGGCCGCAGCCATGTGTGTATCATTCAAGTCCCCAAAACTTCGCTTGTAACTGATCACTCCACGCACATTGCGCGGATTGTTCATTTTCATAGACATATCCTTCTTACAGGAAGAAACCAATGTACATATTATCAAAAACGTGCACAAGACACGGAATAGGTTTTTCATGCTTTCTTGTTTTAAACAGGACAAAGATACAAGAATTATAACAATATGCAAAGGAATTCAGGAAAAGTCAATTGTCATTTGTAAGATTGTAAGACTGTAAGAAAGCACCTCCAACAAAGTGCCACTTTATCGTTCGGAAAATGGCACTTTACGGAATAGGAAGTGGCACTTTACGATTTAAGAAACGATGCGATTCAATATAGGGCAAATAATTTCAGCTTGTTCCAAGAGAAAGATGCAAATAAATTGTCCGTAAAAAACATCCGAAATAAAAAACCTTTCACTAAATTTGCACTCTAATATGGCCTTGTGCCAACACCTGAATTTTATAGATGATAGAGAAACATATAGTTTTAGAGGACATTGATCCAGTTATATTTTATGGCGTGAACAATGCCAACATACAGATGATTAAGGCTTTGTACCCGAAGCTACGTATCGTGGCACGAGGCAATGTCATCAAAGTGATGGGCGACGAAGAGGAAATGTGTGCTTTCGAAGAAAGCATTGTCGCTCTAGAGAAGCATTGTGCAAAATACAATTCACTGAAAGAGGAAGTCATCATCGACATCATCAAGGGAAAGACTCCACAGATTGAAAAAACTGGAGACACCATCGTGTTCAGCGTAACGGGCAAACCGATTGTACCCCGAAGTGAGAACCAATTGAAGTTGGTAAAGGAATACGAAAAGAACGACATGCTCTTCGCCATCGGACCGGCAGGGTCGGGAAAGACCTATACGGCCATAGCACTGGCGGTACGCTCACTCAAAAACAAGGAAATCAAAAAAATCATATTGAGCCGTCCGGCCGTGGAAGCGGGAGAAAAATTAGGATTCCTGCCCGGCGACATGAAGGACAAGATTGACCCGTATCTGCAACCGCTATACGATGCACTACAGGACATGATTCCCGCAGCCAAACTGAAGGAATACATGGAAATGAATGTGATACAGATAGCTCCACTGGCCTTTATGCGCGGACGCACACTGAACGATGCCGTGGTGATTCTGGACGAAGCACAGAACACTACCACCCAACAAATCAAGATGTTCCTTACCCGTATGGGCATGAACACCAAGATGATTGTAACGGGCGACATGACGCAGATAGACCTTCCCTCGTCACAAAAATCGGGCCTCGTACAGGCCTTGCACATCTTGAAGGGGGTAAAGGGCATCAGCTTCATCGAACTGAACAAGAAGGACATCGTGCGCCACAAGTTGGTTACCCAAATTGTAGAGGCTTACGAAAAGTTTGAAGAACGACAGAAGGAGTTGAAAACAACCAAAGAACAATAACAACTAAAAATATAAGGATTATGAGCAAAGCATTAACAGCAACAGAATTCAATTTTCCGGGACAGAAAAGTGTGTATCACGGAAAAGTACGCGATGTGTATAACATCAATGATGAAAAGTTAGTGATGGTAGCAACCGACCGCATCTCGGCATTCGACGTGGTGCTCCCCAAAGGTATACCCTACAAAGGACAAATGCTGAACCAAATAGCAGCCAAGTTCCTGGATGCCACTACCGACATCTGTCCCAACTGGAAACTCGCTACCCCCGACCCAATGGTGACCGTGGGCGTAATGTGCCAAGGATTCCCCGTAGAAATGATTGTACGCGGATACCTTTGCGGCTCGGCATGGCGTGCCTATAAGAGCGGTGTACGCGAAATCTGTGGCGTGAAACTCCCCGAAGGAATGCGCGAAAACGAAAAGTTCCCCACTCCTATCATCACCCCGACCACCAAGGCTGAAATGGGACTTCACGACGAGGACATCTCGAAGGAAGAAATCCTGAAGCAGGGCTTGGCTACTCCCGAAGAATACGAAACATTGGAAAAATACACCTTGGCCTTGTTTGAAAGAGGTACTAAGATTGCTGCCGAACGCGGATTGATCTTGGTAGACACCAAGTATGAATTCGGTAAGCACAACGGTACCATCTACCTGATGGACGAAATACACACTCCGGATTCAAGCCGTTACTTCTATGCAGAAGGTTACCAGGAACGTTTTGAAAAAGGTGAAGCACAGAAGCAGCTTTCCAAGGAATTTGTTCGCGAATGGTTGATGGACAATGGTTTCCAAGGAAAGGAAGGTCAGCAAGTACCCGAAATGACCGACGAAATCGTGAACTCCATCAGCGAACGCTACATGGAACTGTTTGAAAGCATTACTGGCGAAAAGTTCGTGAAGGCCGATGTGGACAGCATTGCTGAACGCATAGAGAGAAATGTTACTGAATATTTGAAGTAAGATGACTAAATACCCACAAGAAAACGTCAAGCCTTACAACGAGGAAGAAAAGAAAAGCGTACAGGTGGAGCGAATGTTCGACAACATCGCTCCAGCTTACGACCAGCTGAACCATACCTTGTCATGGGGTATCGATAAAAGCTGGAGAAAGAAGGCCATCAACTGGCTAAAGCCATTCCAACCTCAACGGATAATGGACGTGGCCACCGGTACGGGCGACTTCGCCATCCAAGCCTGTCGTATACTCCATCCAAAAGAATTGATTGGTACCGACATCAGCGAGGGCATGATGAATGTGGGAAGACAAAAAGTAAAAGAGGCTGGATTGGAAGGTCGTATATCCTTTGCCAAAGAAGATTGTACCGACCTTACTTTTCCCGACAACCGCTTCGATGCGATCACCGTTGCATTTGGTGTACGCAACTTTGAAGATCTCGACAAAGGGTTGAAAGAAATACATCGGGTACTCGACACGGACGGCAAACTGGTCATCCTCGAACTGTCCGAACCCGATTGGTTTCCCATGAAACAACTTTACGCGCTTTATTCCAAATTGGTCATTCCAACGTTGGGAAAGCTATTGTCGAAAGATCGCAGTGCCTATACCTACCTGCCTCAATCCATCAAAGCCTTCCCGCAAGGCGAAGTGATGAAAGAGATCATTCTCAAGGCCGGTTTCAAGGAAGCCTGCTTCAAACGGCTTACTTTGGGTATCTGCACACTATATACAGCAACTAAATAACAAAGAGATTTATGAAGAAATTTGGTTTGATAGGTTATCCATTAGGACATTCGTTTTCAAAGAACTTCTTCAATGAAAAGTTCTACTCTGAGAACATTGATGCCGAGTACCTCAATTTTGAAATAGCAGATATCAAGGAACTCCCGAAAGTATTGTTGAACAATCCGGAGTTAAAGGGGCTGAATGTAACCATACCTTATAAGGAACAGGTTATCCCTTACTTGAATGAACTTGATCCGGATGCAGCGGCCATCGGTGCAGTCAACGTCATCAAGTTTGTACAACAAAAGGGAAAGACCAAACTGGTAGGTTACAATTCGGACATCATCGGTTTTGTACAATCTATTGAGCCTTTGTTGGAATCCCAACACAAGAAAGCATTGATTTTGGGTACAGGTGGTGCATCCAAAGCCGTTTTCCACGGCTTGAAGAAACTGGGAATAGAAAGTAAATTCGTTTCACGCAAAGCACAAAAAGGAATGTTCACTTACGAAGAACTGACACCCGAAATAATGGACGAATACAAAGTGATTGTCAATTGTACTCCGGTGGGCATGTATCCTCGTGCGGACGAATATCCTGACATTCCTTACGATTATTTGACTCCCAACCATTTGCTTTATGATTTGTTGTATAATCCAGATACCACGTTGTTCATGAAGAAAGGAGCAGACAAAGGAGCTGTTGTGAAAAACGGACTGGAGATGTTGCTGCTTCAAGCTTTCGGTGCATGGGATATCTGGAACAAATAAAAAAATGAAAAGGAAATACCTTCAAGGCATAGGCATCATAATAGGTGGAGCGGTTACCATGCTCATGGCAGCCAGTTTCTTTATGCTTGAGTATTCCCTTTCACCCGACAACCGGGGTAAAGACATACCGGGTTCATGGAATTATCTGTTTGATACATATCCCGAAACCCAACCGTGGATAGACAGCCTGAAACAGGCCGAGGCTTTGAAAGACACTTTCATCTACAACGATGAACGGATAAAGTTGCACGCCTATTATGTCGCAGCATCAAAGCCTACGTCCAAGACCGCCGTCATTGTTCATGGATATACCGACAATGCCATCCGTATGATGATGATTGGTTATATGTATCATCATTCTTTGGGATTCAATATTTTACTTCCCGATCTGCAATACAGTGGTTTGAGCGGAGGAGATGATTTTCAGATGGGATGGCTCGACCGGAAGGATGTGATGAAGTGGATGGATACAGCCAACCAAATCTATGGTGACAGCACTCAAATGGTAGTGCACGGCATATCCATGGGAGGTGCTACAACCATGATGATTTCGGGGGAATCACAACCCGACTACGTAAAATGTTTGGTAGATGATTGTGGATACACCTCTGTATGGGATCAGTTTGGGAAAGAGTTGAAAATCCAATTCAACCTGCCGGAAATGCCATTGATGTACATTTCCAGTTGGTTATGCGGAATATTCAAGGGATGGACTTTTCAAGAAGCATCGGCTATAGAGCAGGTAAAGAAATGCAAACTGCCTATGCTTTTTATCCACGGAAAAAAAGACGATTATGTTCCGACTTGGATGGTATACGATTTATATCAGGCCAAACCCGAGCCGAAAGAATTGTGGGTAGTCCCCGATGCAGACCATGCAAGGTCGTATCTACTCAACAAGGAAGAATATACTGAAAAAGTGAAACTATTTACAGACAAATATATCCGATGAGGAAACTATTATTGATACTATCGCTGTTTGTCACTCTATATGGACAAGCCAAGGAATACACCGTCAAGGAAATCCCGATGGTGCATTTGCAGGACCGTACCCGTTACGTAAGCAATCCCGATGGTATTCTTTCAACTTATGCAGTAGCAACGATGGACAGCATTCTGTATGCATTGGAAGAAAAGACCGGCATCCAGACATTGGTGGTAGCTGTAACTGGTATCGAAGGAGGAGACTGTTTTGACTTCGCCTACCAACTAGGAGAAAAAATGGGAGTCGGAGAAAAGGGACGCGACAATGGATTGGTCGTACTGCTTTCTACCGACGAACGATGCATCCAGTTTGCCACCGGTTACGGATTGGAAGGGGTATTGCCCGATGCCATCTGCAAGCGCATACAAAACCGATACATGGTGCAGCATTTGGGTAAAGACGATTGGGATACCGGCATGGTTGAAGGTATACGCGCCATCAATGGTTATTTGGATGGGTCCATGGAAAATATCGACAATGAAGAGGCTGACAATACCCCGTTATTCATTATCATGGGAGTTATATTCGGCAGCTTCGTCCTCTTTGTCATTATCGTTATCTTTTTTGCCAACCAATGTCCTAAATGCAAGAAACGGCAGGCTCTCCAACGCATTTCATCCCATGTAATATCCAGAAAGCATGGAGTGATAACTTCGGAAGTGACCTATATCTGCAAACATTGCGGGCATCACGTTACAAAAAAAGAACAAACAGGCGATCCTAATTATAGAGGTCCCCGTGGAGGAAGTACCATCTTCATGGGTGGCGGTGGATTCGGCCGAGGTGGAGGCGGATTCGGAGGCGGAAGCTTCGGTGGAGGTCATTTCGGTGGCGGAGGTGCCGGTAGCAGATTTTAAATAAAAATTAGAAAATTAAAATTGAGAATTTAAATAATAACAAGATGAAGAAATCAACGATTATCATTATTGCACTCATTGCAATAGTTGCCATTTGGGGTGTTAGTGCCTACAATGGTTTAGTGAAGATGGATGAATCAGTCAGCACCGCATGGAGCAACGTAGAAAACCAATATCAACGTCGTGCCGACTTGATTCCCAATTTGGTGAATACCGTCAAGGGATATGCCGCCCATGAAAAAGAAACTTTTCAGGCTGTGACCGAAGCACGCAGTAAAGCGACTCAAATGAGTATCAACGCCGATGAATTGACTCCTGAAAAGATGTTGGAATACCAGAAGGCACAAGGCGAAGTAGGTGCAGCTTTAAGCCGCTTGCTTGCTATCACCGAAGCCTATCCCGATTTGAAAGCCAATGAAAACTTCAAGGAACTCCAAGCGCAATTGGAAGGTACAGAAAACCGCATCAGTGTAGAGCGTAACAAGTTCAATGAAGTGGCCCGTTCTTACAATACAGCTATCCGTACATTCCCTAAAACCATTATCGCAGGTATGTGCGGATTTGATAAGCGTCCGTATTTCGAAGCAGAAGAAGGTGCCGACAAGGCTCCGAAAGTAGAATTTTAATCCTTCTTTTTAATATGTTCAATTCATTTGGAAACATCTTCCGCCTCACCAGTTTCGGCGAATCACACGGACCTGGTGTAGGTGGGGTTATCGACGGATTTCCGGCGGGTATAGACATCGACATGGAGTTTATCCAGCGGGAACTTGACCGTCGTCGCCCCGGACAATCCTTGCTAACAACAAGTCGTCAGGAACCCGACAAAGTAGAATTTCTTTCGGGTATCTTCGAAGGAAAGTCGACTGGATGTCCCATCGGCTTCATCGTGTGGAACAAGAATCAACATTCCAACGATTATGAGAACATGCGACACTTGTTCCGTCCATCTCATGCCGACTTCACATACATGCAGAAATACGGTATCCGCGATCATCGAGGAGGAGGGCGTTCGTCGGCACGAGAAACCATCTCGCGCGTAGTAGCCGGTGCATTAGCCAAGTTGGCCCTCAAGCAATTGGGCATCCATGTAACCGCCTATACTTCACAAGTAGGGAACATCCTATTGGAGAAAAGCTACAAGGAATACAACTTGGAGTTGATAGAGACCAACGATGTACGTTGCCCCGACACAGCCAAGGCAGAAAAAATGGCGACTCTCATCAAACAGGTAAAAGCCGATGGCGATACCATTGGTGGAGTGATCAGTTGTGTCATCAAAGGATGCCCTATCGGTCTGGGCCAACCGGCATTCGGTAAACTCCATGCTGCATTGGGACATGCCATGCTCAGCATCAATGCCGTAAAAGGATTTGCTTATGGAGAAGGGTTCGGCAACATGGAACAAAGAGGAAGCCAGCAGAACGATGTTTTCTATAATGACAACGGAAGAATTGTGACCAAAACCAATCATTCCGGAGGCATCCAAGGAGGAATCAGCAACGGACAAGACATCTACTTTAAAGTAGCTTTCAAGCCAGTAGCAACTCTGCTAATGGAACAACATACCGTCAATATAGATGGAAACGATACGACACTGAAAGCCAAAGGCCGGCACGATCCATGTGTCTTACCCCGTGCTGTTCCTATCGTCGAAGCCATGGCGGCTATGACTCTACTGGATTATTATTTAATTGACAGAACGACACAGTTGTAACCAAAAATCTTTTAGAATACCATGGAAGTAAAACGATACATTCAAGAAAACGAGGCTCGATTCATGGACGAATTGTTCAGCCTGATCCGTATACCCAGCATCAGTGCCCTTCCCCAACATAAGGATGATATGTTGGCCTGCGCTGAACGCTGGAAACAATTGTTGCTCGAAGCTGGAGCCGACGAAGCAATGGTGATGCCCTCGCAAGGCAACCCGTTAGTTTTTGCCCAAAAGCACGTAAGCGATAATGCACCAACCGTATTGATTTATGCACATTATGATGTGATGCCCGCCGAACCGTTGGAACTTTGGAAGAGTCAACCGTTCGAACCGGAAATCAGAGACGGACGCATCTGGGCACGTGGTGCCGATGACGACAAAGGACAAGCCATGATTCAAGCTAAAGCCTTCGAATATGTAGTAAAGCATAATCTATTGAAGCACAATGTAAAATTCATATTCGAGGGAGAAGAAGAGATCGGTTCTCCAAGTCTCAATGCCTTTATAAAGGAACACAAGGAACTGTTGAAAGCGGATATTATTTTGGTATCCGATACCAGTATGCTAGGTGCCGAACTTCCGTCGCTTACTACAGGACTCCGTGGATTGGCTTATTGGGAAATTGAAGTAACCGGTCCGAACCGCGATTTACATTCCGGGCATTTCGGTGGAGCTGTAGCCAATCCTATCAATACGCTATGTAGTATGATAGCGCAAATAATTGATGAAAACGGTCGGATTACCATTCCACATTTCTACGACAAGGTAGAAGAAGTGCCTGCTGCCGAACGGGAAATGATAGCACAGATTCCGTTTGATGAAAAGAAATACATGGAAGCTATAGGTGTCAAACAACTGAAAGGTGAAAAAGGATATTCCACTCTTGAACGCAACAGTTGTCGTCCATCGTTCGATGTATGTGGCATTTGGGGTGGATATACAGGCGAAGGATCCAAGACGGTGCTTCCATCGAAGGCATATGCCAAGGTATCGTGCCGATTGGTGCCTCATCAAGACCATGAAACGATTTCCCAATTGTTTGTAGATTACATCAATGAAATTGCACCCGACTATGTACAAGTAAAGGTTACACCCATGCATGGTGGTGAAGGCTATGTATGCCCCATCACATTACCGGCCTACCAAGCAGCCGAAAAAGGTTTTACCAAAGCATTTGGTAAGAAACCGTTGGCCGTCCGTCGTGGAGGAAGTATCCCTATCATCAGCGATTTTGAACGCATTCTCGGTATCAAGACTGTATTGATGGGTTTCGGTTTGGAAGCAGATGCCATTCATTCGCCCAACGAAAGTTTCTCACTCGACATGTTCCGTAAAGGCATAGAAGCAGTAGTCGAGTTCCATTTAAACTACTAACATTTTTGATGTGAATGTATCAAAGTGAAGCGCCCCAAAAGCTAAAAAACTTTTGGGGCACTTCACTTTGATAGAACAAACCTATTGTCTACAAAATTTCATCAATTTTTCTGCATAAAGCCGCGAACTCATCTTCATCGAACAAACGAGTCAGCATCACAATTTTTCCTTCCCGGTCAATCAGAACATTGCGAGTGATACCAGCCTTACGATCGGCATACTTGGCAAAAATATCCGCTCCCGGATCAAGAGCCAACGGATAGGTTACTCCCACCTTCTTGCCAAACTCCACTACAACATCCAAAGGTTCATCACGGTCAATACCTATTAAAGCAAATTCAGGATTATCCTTATGCTTCTGCCAGATGTCCTTTTCTATGAAAGGCATCTCTTTCCGACATACCCCACACCAACTGGCCGTGAACTGGAGCATCACCACTTTACCACGAAGGGAAGAAAGTTTCAAGATGTCACCATCAGTCAATTCCATCGCAAAATCGGGAGCCATATCACCTACTTTCACAATATAACCAACCGAATCGGGTATAACTGTTTGTCTTTTCCTAAAAAAGGTTGACTCTCTTTTTACTTTAAAAATTAACATTTCCATTTCCGTACGGAATCAGTTGACTTTGCTTACTGCATAAGTTGACTTGTTTTCCTGGAATGGTTGACCTCT